>JAEXRM010000192.1 GCA_023440865.1 Bacillota bacterium | reverse complement strand
GTAGTCCATGGTGCTGTGCCAAGGCCAGCATTTCCCAGTCGTTGCGAGGTATGTGACTTACATGGCCAATAACATGGTTGGAAAAAGTTGCGAGTGCTCGCTTCTCGATCTCAATCAACTCAACAGGTGACTTTTCCTTAAGGTATTCATATCGGGCAATAGAAGACCAGAGCTGGTATCCATCAACAACGCGCTTGCCTTGCCCGCGATAATACCGCTTGGATTTATCTATTTCGTTTTTTACAATATCCAGATATTTTTCAAATGTATCTACGATGAACTCCGCTCCCATTACGCCTCCCTCACATCTATCTTGCCGGTAACAACCGCACTGATCAGCGCTGTACGGTACTCCTTGAGGCGATCGATCATTTTAGTCACCTTAAGTAAAAGCGCATCAATCTTCGCCGTCTCACGATCGAGAAAAACGGCGATGGCTTGCTGTTCGGAGAGGGGGGGGAGAGTAACTAGAAATGTAGCATATTTCTCAGCACTCACGTTTTGTATTGTTGCCTGTATCAACATTGATTCAATCCATTGCTGGTATAAACTGGTTTTAGTTATGTAATATACGAAGCTTGGGAATGCAGATTTCTTTTTTAGTCGTGCGCGAATCAAGTATCCGGCATATGCAGCTCTGCCCCATGATTCCTTATAGAAAAATGTTTTTCCTACTGTTGCACCGCTCCGTGCAAACAAAATATCTCCGTCCTCTAAAAGAAATGGTTTGGCAATATCATCTGGTATGGAACGGAATGTTTCCTCACGAAGGTTACCTTGCTCATCAATGTCAGTTATTCTGATAAAGCGTGGCAGTTCTGGATCATCAAGGATTGCGGCTTCATTTGCACCATATTGCAGTGATTTCTGAAGGATGAACTTAATTTTCTTCACATCCCAATGCTCTGGTACATCCCCCAGCCATTCCACGCCGGAGTGCTTGAACTTGACTGACTTATTCAATCCCTTGGCAACCGCACGGGAAATAAGAGCAGTGCGCTGTTCAGACAACAGTTCTAGTAACCGCTGTTGCTTGGAGATGAGTGCATCAATCCGTCCTGTCTCGCGAACAAGAAAAGTAGCGATGGCTCGCTGTTCGCGGAGTGGTGGGAACCCGAATCGAAACTCCTTGACAAATTCATCCGGCACACGTTTTTGACCACCTGCACCATACATCCATGCCTTGCCATTGTTTCGAAACTCATCAGAAATCGTAATATAGTATAGATACTCGGCATCAATCTTTTCACTTGGTCGCATAACTGTAAGCTCAGTTGTGCCAAAACCGAAACCAGTGCCAAGATTACGCAGGATAGCGCCTTTCCTATTCTCAAAACAGGGGGTGATCTTTGCGAATGCAACATCCCCTTCAGCAAAAAAAGTATAGCCCGCAATGACATCCGAAATAGGCCTGGTAGAATCTGGTCTTAATGATCCGTTTTCTCCAACAGCCTCCATTGGCAAGAAAGTGAGCTCGGTCTCTGGATCAAGATGATGAATCTCTTGTTTACTCGGGTTCATGCTTATCATGAAGCGAGTCCTTTTCACATCCCAGTGCACCGGTACATCCCCCAGCCATTCAACTCCTGAGGGTTTGTATTTTGGATAGGCTTTATTCATCATCATCCCCCGTATCATCACTGGAAGCGATTTGCTTTATTGTTTTCTTCGGTGGAAGGAAGTTTTCGCCCGTCACAACGCTCTTTCCGGTTCTTGCTTCCAGTTCCAAACGAGCTCCTCTAGCTATCTTGCCACCCTTTTTACCCGCATCGGCATTCTCAGCCAAACCCATGGCATCCACACTGGCAGCGATTTGCCGGGTAGACAATTCAGCAAGCGCCGTAAAAATCAGCTCCGCCTCACTCATGTGATCACGTAGATTCTGTGTCTTCAGTCCCTTGATAACCTTGTGGGCTTTCACCGAGACTCCGCTCCACTCCTGATGGATGATGTTCGTGAGAATGGCATATTCCTGTTCACTCGTCACATCATGCTCTTGCCAGTAATCGGTCAGCTTGTTACGGGTCTCCTGCCCTGTCATGCGCTGTTGAATCCATTTTTCACTTCGGCCATGCTGTTGCCAGTATTCACGGGCGCGATCGAGCGAACGAGCAGGATCGCTCATGTCCTGGATGCGTTCATAACCTACCTTAGCCAGCCATAGCTTAATCGGCTCGGCATTGGGGCTTGGAACGGTTTGAATCAAGCGGAGCAATGCTTCCGGGTCAGCCACATCCGTCAGGCGCATTTTCCCGTCTTCTGCCGTCATTTTCAACTGGTGACAATTTGTCACCAGTTGACTTCCTTCCTTGATGAGCCGTTCCTTGAGCTTGTTCCAGTATTTGCGGGCGGTTTGGTAATCATTTTGATCGGTCAGAACCGCGACGATATCGACGACAGAAAAGAACCATTTCTCAGCTTTTTCATCATACACGCGCCGAATCTTGTGATTCTCAAAAACGGCAAGAGCGGTATCATCTCTCATTTTCCGCCTCCGCACTTCCGGTGATTTCCGCAAGCATCCTGACAATTTCACTCTCAAGTGCTTTGATATCGTCAGCAATTGCTTCCAGTGCACGGGGTGCCTCATAACGATAAAAATGGCGATTGAATGGGATCTCGTAGCCGACTTTTGTCTTGCTGTAATCTATCCAGGCGTCCGGGACATGGGGCAGAACTTCCCTCTTGAAATACGCATCGATATTCTCTTTGAGCGGTACACTCTCTGTATCGCGCAAGTCGGCATCGGCTTCAGGGTTGCCCTTGGCGTCGCGGCATATTTCGGCAGTTTCGTCTTTTTCGCTCAACGCGTCCAACACCGCCCTTAATTCGGGAGCCGATAAGCGGACGCCATACTTCTGGTCGATGGCTTTCAATTCTTTCAAGAACGCGATACGGTCTTTGAAAAGTTTGCACGCAGTCAATTGGCTCAAATCATTAAGCATATCTTTGATAGCTTGCTGGCGTGCGATTCCGTCCGCAAGCTCCTGCTGCCGTATGGTTTCGTTTTTCTTGTCGCTCTCCGTAAGTTTCTGAAAAGCACGAACATCATCAAGCAGGGCAATGCGTTCGGGACAAGCTTGGAAGTTCAGACGCAAGGGGCGCTCCACTGTAATCTTGTTGTATCCGAAGTCAGTGTTGTCAAAGATTTTGCTGACGATGACTTCCTTGACAACTCCATCTACCTCCAGCGTGCGGATTTCATCCTGCATGAAGTTGCCGTAGATTCTGGTCAGGTCGGCGATTTGATCCGGTCTGTTTTCTTCACCATCTCCGATTTGATGCCGCTTGTTGCCTAAGCTTTTGCTCATTTTCATATAGAACTTGCGTCCATCGATCAATTGGATTTTCCCTTTTCGTCGCCCTTCCTTGTGGTTGGTGACAATCCAGATATATGTCGAAATACCCGTGTTGTAGAAGAGCTGGTCTGGCATTGCGACGATGGCTTCCAGCCAATCGTTCTCGATGATCCACTGACGGATGTCTGATTCCCCGCTTCCTGCGTCTCCGGTAAACAGGGGAGAACCATTGAAGACGATCCCGATACGGCTTCCACCATCCTCTGGGCTACGCATTTTAGAGATCATGTGTTGAAGGAACAAAAGAGAACCATCATTGATACGCGGTGTGCCAGCACCAAAGCGGCCATCATAGCCTAGCGTTCTGGCTTCATTCTCGATGGTCTTCTGTTGTTGTTTCCATTCCACGCCAAAGGGTGGATTGGCCAGCATGTAATCAAACTTCTCTCTTGGGAACCCATCTTTTTCAAAGGTGCAGTCCGGTTTGATGTTGTCGGAGTTCTCACCCTTTATGAGCATGTCCGCTCTACAAATGCCATATGCCTCATCGTTCCAATCCTGTCCATAGAGGTGGGGTTGAGCATCACTGTTCAGTCTCCGGATATAGTCTTCCGCGACGGAAAGCATGCCGCCGGTTCCACAGGCTGGATCATAAATTGTCTTTACAACATGGCTTTTTCGCAGATCGGTTTCCGGTGAAAGAAGCAAATTCACCATCAACTTGATGACTTCACGGGGTGTAAAGTGCTCTCCCGCTTCTTCATTCGATTGCTCGGCACCGATCCGAATTAACTCTTCAAATACATATCCCATTTGCAGGTTGTCCATATTGGCAGGGGAAAGATCCACTTCCTCGGATGCGAACTTCTTGATGACATTGAACAGAAGGTTCTTTTCGTTCATCTTGTTCACTTGAATGCCAAATTCAAGACGCTCGAAGATTTGCCGGACATTCGGCGAGAAGGCGTTGATGTAGCTGTTCAGATTCGGTGCAATCTGATTCGGATCATCAAGCAACTTCTTGAATGTCAGCTTGGAAAGGTTATAGAAAGGAACACCGGTAATGATCTTTAGTTTAGCACTGATGATGCTTTCAGACTTCCCCTTCAGACCTTCGAACTCTTCAACAACCCTTGTCTTGGTCGGTTCGAGGAGGCAATCGAACCGCCGCAAAATGGTCAGCGGGAGAATAACTTTCCGGTATTCGTTACGCTTATAGGGGCCACGGAGCAAATTGCATATGCTCCAGATGAAGTTGACGGTTTGCTGATGCGTTTGTGACGGCATTGTTTTCTCCTTTGTCGCTTGTTGCCATCTATCCGAGGTTAGGATAGGTTTTTAGCAACAAGGTTTTTCAAGTCGTATCGTTATGGTAGTTAGGCATCAGGAGCGTGAGTCAGAATAGTACCGACACAATGAGGAAAAGTTAACTTCTTACATTCGAATTGTATCGCAAAGGCCATTTATCTGTCTATGTTACGGAGAAGTTGCTCATTCCGTTGTTGCAGAGTTATGGTATGTCATGATATTGGAATGTTATACGGCGAGTTAGTCCGACTGGTGCCGGGAAGTGATATGCTGGTGAAGCAGATGAACCGTTGATTACAGGACAGGATAACCATCACGTACAGGGGAGGAACCAGCGCATGCAGTACAGGGAGATCGGCCGCACCGGCCTCAAGGCAGGCGTCATCGGCATCGGCGGAGAGCATCTGGACGGAAAACCCTACGAGCAGGTGAAGGATACGATCGACGCGGCACTCGACTGCGGCGTCAATCTCATCGACGTGTTCATGCCGGGGCGCGAGGTGCGCGAAAACATCGCCCGCGCGCTTGGCAGCCGGCGCAAGGACGTGATGATCCAGGGGCACATCGGCTCCACGGACATCCGCCAGCAGTACGACATCAGCCGCGACATGCCCACCGTGCGGCGCTATTTCGAGGACCTGCTGCGCATCTTCGGCGGCCGGATCGACTTCGGCATGATGTTCTTCATCGACTCCGAGGACGACTACAAGGGCGTGTTCGAGACCGGATTCGCCGACTATGTGCAGCAGCTGAAGCAACAGGGCGACATCGGGCACATCGGGTTCTCCTCGCACAACCCCCGCATGGCGAGGCGTGTGGTCGAAACCGGCCTGCCGGAGCTGATGCTGTTCAGCATCAACCTTGCGTTCGACCTGCATCCCGCGGACAGTTATGTGCTGGATGCGCTGGGCAAGCCGTTCGACACGGACGCCTTCCGCGGGCTCGATCCCGAGCGTGCCGGGCTGTATGCGCTCTGCGAACAGAAGGGCGTGGGCATCACGGTGATGAAGACGCTCGGTGCGGGCAAGCTGATTTCGCCGGAACACACGCCGTTCGCGAAGCCGATGACGGTGGCGCAGTGCATCCACTATGCGCTCGGGCGTCCGGCCGTATCGAGCGTGCTGCTCGGCTGCCGGACCGGCGATGAGGTGCGCGCGGCCATGCGGTATTTCGAGACCGACGACGTCGATCTCGATTACGCGCCGCTGATCGGCACCCTGCGCAACGACTTCCGCGGGCATTGCGTGTACTGCGGCCACTGCCAGCCGTGTCCGGCGGACATCGACATCGCGACGGTGAACAAGTACCTGGACATCGCGCGGCTCGATCCGGCGCATGTGCCTCCGTCCATCCGATCGCACTATGGTGTGCTGTCCGTGCATGCCGACGCCTGCGTCGCCTGCGGCAGCTGCGAGAAACGCTGTCCGTTCGGCGTGCCGGTGATCGCGAACATGGCGGAGGCGGCACGCGTGATGGGATGAGCGAAACGACACGGACGCCACCATGCACGCGGCCTTCTGTTCCGGTTTTCCATGCCTGCATGCCGCACGGATGAAGGAGGCCGTCGAACAGCCGGCTCCCTCGCCGCGCGCGGAGCCTGTCCGATGAGAGCCGTGGCATGGGCGGACTTGTCGCAGATCCGTCTACCGCACGGTGTCGTCGAGCTCCATGCCCAGTGCCTCATAATGCGCCCTGCGGTTGATCTTGTCGTTGTCGAGTTCCTTGCGGGCATACCGGGCGACTTCACGGGCGATCTTCCGGGGTACGACGATCACTCCGTCCCCGTCGGCGACCACCACATCGCCGGGTTCCACGCGGACGCCTCCGACACTGACCGGAATGTCCATCGCGTCATACTGCATGCGGGCCTGCACCATGGACTGCGCGATCTGCATGGACCAGGCGGGAATCTCCGTGAGGATCATCTCGTCGGTATCCCGGACGGCGCCGCTCGTGATGAAGCCGCGCAGCCCCTTGCGCTTGCAGCCGAGGCCGTTGTTCGACCCGATGAGTCCCGCGTCGAGGCCGGTCGCCTCGATGACCATGATGTCGCCGTCCTCGATGCCCGCTTCCCAGTTGTAGGTGCAGACCGTGTTGTAATACCAGCCCTGCCACTGTGTGTATTCGTCCGGAGTGAGTTTGGGGATGGGTCCCTGGAACGGCAGGTACCGGGCCGTTTTCGCGATGCCGATGATATGCGTGCGGTAGAGGGGCCGCATGGCCGGCACCATGGAACCGAACAGATGCATGCCGCACCAGTCCATGCCGTCCCGGACATCCGCCACACGCAGGCCCTGATACAGCTGCAGCAGTTCGGCTCGTTCTTCCTTCGAGATGACACCCATCGTCATATCCTCCCATTCCGGCCATGCAGGCCGTAGCGCGCTGTCCCACGGCATGTGGGGCAACGCTTCCCTTGTCAGGCTGGAACACGTGTTCACGATTGTGTGGAAAGTGTTCCACGTGTTCTTCATGTGCCAACATGGTATCATTCCTTTTGTCGGGAAACAAGCTGCATCCTGGTGTTCGACGGGGAGGAAAGGCGGATCCTTTCCGCAGGAGACAGCTTCTATGCTGCCCGGAATGTGCCGCATGGCGTGGTCGCACGGGAGGACGCCATCATCCTGGATGTGTTCATGCCCCCGCCGGGAGGAGTTCTTGTGACGGATCAAGGTCAGTGACATGGTTGGTCGCCCTCATACATCGTGCGGATTCCTGCGTATCCAAGACGATTCATTTTGGTCATCCCTTGTGCCGGCTATCGGTTTTCTACCGCCCGGCGCCGCACGGAGGCATGCATGTCGCAACCTGTCAAGAATTCCACGCGGAAACGCTCCGGCACCAGGGCCCCGTCCCCGCTTGGCGCCCTGCTCCGCGAGCATCGCGTCCATGCCGGTCTTCTGGCCGGCGCCATGCTGGCCGGCATGGCCGGAGCCGGTGTCACCGTCGGTTTCGCCTGGGCGGTCCGGGGGCTCACGCAAAGCATCGAACATCCCTCGCTGGAAGCCTTCGCGCCTTGGCTGACAAGCATCGGCCTGCTGTTCCTGGGCGGGACGGCGGCCACCGTGCTCGGGCGCTGGCTGTCCGGCCTGTATGCCAACCGGGTGATGCGCGATATCCGGGACGCCGCCGGAAGACGTCTGGCCACAGTCAGGCTGCCGCTGCTCGAACAGCATCGCTCGGGCGACCTGCTGTCGCTGCTGGGCAACGACCTTGCCCAGATTGGCGGATGGCTGGAGGATCAGCTCCCCGGTCTGGCCTTCCACCTCACGTGGTTCGTGCTTGCATTCGCTTCGGCCTTGCTGCTGAGCTGGGAGCTCCTGCTGCTGTCGTTCGCGGCGGTTCCCGCGATTCTGTTGCTGGTCTCGAAAGTGGGCCGGCCCGTGCAACGCCTGACGGAGAAACAGAACGAAGCCCTCGGCGCCGCCAATGTCCTGGTACAGGACGCCGTGGCCGGACAGGTGGAGGTCAAGGCGTTCGGGCTGCAGGACTGGCTGCGCGATCGTCACGACACGGCGGTGGACAGGTGGGTGTCGGAAGGCGAGGCCGCCCTCAAGGCACGCATCCGCATGGACCTGACAAATTTCCTCAACGTGCTGATTCCCCTGTTGATCATGGGGGGGATGGGCACATGCTTCGTGTTGTGGGGCCGGCTATCGGCTGCCGACGTGGTGGGCTTCATATCGATCAGCAACGGTCTGATCAATCCCATCATGATGATCGGTCAATTCTTCGGGGAGACAAAGAAAGCCGAAGGCGCGTCGCAGCGGCTTCGGAAGCTGGCGGAGCTTGCGGCGGAGCGCGAGGACGGGCGCGATTTGTCCTTGTCCGGCGATGCGCCCCTGATCGAGATGCGTGAGGTGTCCTTCTCATACAACCGCGAGGACGGGGATGGCACAGCCTGCCGCCAGACGGTGCTCGACCGTCTTGATCTCACCATCCGGCGCGGGGAGACGGTCGCCGTCGTCGGCGGGAGTGGCAGCGGGAAAAGCACGCTGCTCAAGCTCATCGCCGGCCTTCAGGAACCGGACGCGGGTGTCGTCCGGTTCGGCGGGCACCCGATCGACTCCTGGTCGCTGCCGGACCTGCGGCGGCACATGGCGCTGGTGCAGCAGGAGACATACCTGTTCCCGGGTTCGGTTGGCTCGAACATCGCGATCGGCGCCCTGGGGGATCGGATGCATGCCGTGTCTTCGGTGCGGCAGCCGCCGGACGGGCAATCGGACAATCGGATGCCGGACAACAAGTCCGGGGAGCGGAAGCCGAGCGTCTTCGCGACTGGATTCCACCGCAGACGCAAGCCGGCGGGGCCGGAACAACTGGTTGACAGGGCGGAAATTCTTCGGGCGGCGGACAAGGTCCGGGCGACCGATTTCCTGCTGGCGCTGCCGGAAGGATTGGAAACCGAGGCCGGTGAGCGAGGCGCCCGCCTTTCCGGCGGCCAGCGGCAGCGCATCGGTCTGGCCCGCGCCGCCCTGCGCAATGCGGAACTGCTGCTGCTCGACGAACCGACGTCCGCCCTTGACACGGAGACCGAGCAGGCCGTCCAGCGGGAACTCGACCGCCTGATGGAGGGACGCACCGCTTTGGTGGTGGCACATCGCCTGTCGACGGTCCGGAATGCGGACCGCATCCTCGTGCTTGAGAACGGGCGCATCACGGAGGAAGGCGATCACGCCGCGCTGATGGCGCGGAAAGGGCGTTACTGGGAACTGGTCCGCGCCCAGGCGGATGCGGAGGAAAGCGCATGAGGGACAGGAACCTACACGCGGATCGCATGAAGTCGACAGCCCGGACCGACGCACGGATCAACGGGCACCGGGAAGCATGGCGCAGTACGGCAGCCAGCCTGAAGCGCCTCCTGACCTATGCGGGTCCGGATCGGGCCCGGTATGGTTGGGGGCTCGCCCTGAGCTCCCTCCAGGACCTGATCCTTCAGCTGTTGCTTGCATTCGGCCTGCTGACGCTGTTCCGCGCCATGGGGGAACACCGGCCCGATCTGCTGGTGCGGGCCGTCGCCCTGATGGTGGGCGGGTTTGTTGCTCTGGGCGTCGTGACGTACATCGGCACCCTCTGGTACGGTCAAGCGGGGCTGCGGGCCTCTGGTCGGCTGCGCAGGCAGTTGCTGGACCGGCTGCTGCATCTGCCGGCCTCCTGGTACGACGAGCGGCACAGCGGCGATCTGCTTTCCCGGGCGTCCGCGGACATGCAGGCGGCGGAGCAGGCACTCGGCTGGCATCTGCTGTATCCCCTCAGGACACTGGTTGCCGGCATCGGCGGCCTGATTGCGATGCTGTTCATGGATTGGCGCATCGCCCTTGTCGTGCTGGGCATCGGCCTGCTGGCCATGGCGGCCGTCACCGCATTCGTGCTTCCGCTCAAACGCGCTTCCGAGGCGGTGCAGGCGTCTGCGGGCAGCGTGTCGGAACGGACCGCGGATCTCATCGGTGCCGCCACCGTCCTGCGGGTTTATCGCCTTGGCTCCTGGGTCATGGGTCGTTACCGGGAAGCCACGCAGGCCCTCTACCGGGTTGCCATGGGCCGCACACGCTGGCAGACCGCCCAGCGCGGTGTGAGCGAGACGGCGAACTTCCTGCAGTTTTTCGGCCTCCTGGCCATCGGCAGCCTCGGCATCCTGTTCGGGTTTCTGACATTCCCGACGCTGCTGGGCATTGTACAAGTATCCAATACCGTCACGAATCTGTTCCGCAACCTCGGCGAGGCGGCGGGACAGCTCCAGCGTTCCCTGGCGGGCGCGGACCGTGTGTTCGCGGTGCTCGATGAACCGGTCGAGGTGCTCAACGGCATGCCGGTGCCGGAACCTGTGCCGGGCAGTCCGTTGATCGAGCTGGCCGGCACCTCGTTCGCCTATGAGCCCGGCAGGCCGATTCTGGACGAGCTGCATGAGACGGTGCGGGCCGGGGAGACCGTCGCCATCGTGGGTGGCAGCGGCAGCGGCAAGAGCACGCTGCTGCGGCTGCTGCTCGACCTGTATCCGGCCGGGGGCGGCTTGCGGATCGACGGGCACGACCTGACCGCATGGCCGGTTGGCGCGCTCCGCAGCCTGATGTCCTATGTGCCGCAAAGCAACTACCTGTTCTCGGGCAGTATCCGGGACAATATCGCGGCCGGCAGGCCGGATGCGACGGACGACGAGATCCAGTCCGCCGCCGAGGCCGCACAAGCCCATGCCTTCATCACCGCGCTGCCGCAGGGATATGAAACGGATGCCGGGGAACGCGGGGGGCAGCTCTCCGGGGGCCAGCGCCAACGGATTGTGCTGGCGCGTGCGCTGCTGCGCGACGCCCCGGTCCTGCTGCTGGACGAGGCGACGGCGGCCCTGGACTCCGAATCCGAGGTGGCCGTCCAGACCGCGCTCAACCGGTTGATGGAAGGCCGCACCACCCTGGTGGTGGCGCACCGGCTGTCCACCATCCGGCATGCGGACCGGATCCTGGTGCTTGAAGGCGGCCGCATCGTCGAGCGGGGAGCGCATGAGGAACTGATGGCCCGGAACGGGAGATACGCGGAGCTTGTGCGGCTGCAGGGGACGGAACGGATCGCCGGGTGAGAAGACAGGGGTCAATCCTTTTTCACATGCAGCCAGTGCACCTTCTGCAGGGGCAGGAACCCCGCGGATTTTGCCAGGGCCAGCGAGGCGTGGTTGTCATGCACGATCTCCACGATGCAGGGAAGTCCCAGCGCCCGCATGCGGCGCACCATGGCGGCGTTCAGGCGCGTGGCGAGGCCCAGCTTCCGATACGCCGGCAGCACGTGCATCACGCCCATGGTCATTTCCTCGTGCGTCATCACGAACCCGGCCAGCACGCCGTCGACCATCACGCCGACCGCGGGCGCGGCGGCGATGCGCGCCGCAAGGTACGCGACGGTCGTGACCTCCTTGTAGGTGTAATGGCTGTGGATGTAGGGCGCGTCTTCCGGTTTCAGATCGATGATGCCGGTCTCGTCGCCGGAAACCGCCACCTCCTCGGGGAGGTAAAACTGCACGCAGTTCGTGGTGTGTCCCAGCGGCATGCGACAGGCGACTTCCCGCTCCATTTCATCACTTTCGACATACAGCAGCGTTTCGGTTCCATCCAGGAGATTCGTCAGAGCCGGCGGGACCGGCATGGTGCCGGCCGCGTAGGCCACAAACGAGCCCTGCGCTTCCGGTATCCGGATGAGCAGGTGATCGCCGCACCGGTGGCACATGACGGCGGAGGCGTTCCTGACGAGGGTTGCGATGCTGAAGTGCCGGAGCGGCTCGGCGGCGAGGAAAGCGAGCGCCTCGTCACGGGAAAGGGGTTGGCAGGTCTCGGCCTGCTTCCTGTTCGGCGGCGTGTTGTCCGGGATGAATGGCTGCATGGTGCAATCTCCTTGTGGCGCAGGCGTGTCTGATACAGGGTTCCTCCCGACATGGCGGGACCGTTGGCAGTCTTCCTGCATGCATTCTACCACCATGCCCCCACCTATGGCGAATGGCGCGGCCAGCCCGTTGGCGGCCTGTGCGGCCGGCCTGTTGCCAGTCTGCGCGGCCTGGCGTATGATGGGGCGTGGCATGGACGGCGCCGCAGCATGACACATCCTTCACCCATGGCATGCCGCCAGGTTTGCGCGTCAAGACAACCACGGGTTGGTATGAACCTGATGGCAGCCCATGTGCTGCATCCTGAAGCGGAATGACAATGGCGCGACAGCCCGGATCAAGCATGAGCTTTCGTTCCGGAATCCGGCTCATGTAGGGACGCAGGTTCCACAATCCGGGTCGGGCGGCCTGTTTGCGAGGAGGACGGATGGATTCCAATCGGCCCCATGTCTGTGTCCTAGGCGGCGCGAATGTCGATGTGCAGGGGTTCCCGACCGGTCCGCTGAAAATGCGCGATTCGAATCCGGGACGCGTCCACACCGCGATGGGCGGCGTGGGGCGCAACATCGCGGAGAATCTGGTGCGACTCGGCGTTCCCACCCGCTTTGTCAGCGTGGTCGGGGATGACGCCAACGGACGGCGCATGCGGGAGGAAGCGGCAGCGCTGGGCATGGACACGGATCATGTGATGGTCCTGCCGGATGCGCAAACCTCCACCTACCTGTCCGTGCTCGACGAGACCGGCGACATGCTGGTGGCCATCAACCAGATGGACATCTGCGAGCGGCTCACCATCCCGCTGGTCGACCAGGCGATGGATGCATTGCGGAATGCCGCCCTGTGCGTGATGGACACCAACTTCCCCGAACCGGTGCTCACGCATGTCATCGACACGCTGCATCCCACCGTGCCGCTGTATCTCGATCCGGTTTCGGCGGCAAAGGCGCAGCGCATCAGGACCCGCATCGGCTGCTTTCACACCGTCAAGCCGAACCGGCTGGAGGCGGAGGTGCTGAGCGGTTTGCCCATTCCCAGGCAAGGAGGCCCGGAACAGGACGAGGCGCTCAGACTTGTGGCGGCATGGTTCCACGGACAGGGTGTGAAGCAGCTGTTTCTTTCGCTTGGGGCGGCAGGCACCTTCTGCAGCACGCCGGAGGGGCAGTGGCACCTGCCCGCGCCCACCTGCCGGGTGGTGGCGGCGACGGGAGCGGGAGACGCATTCATGGCCACACTGGCCATGGGCCATTTCCGGGGCATGGATATCCGCAAGACCGCACAAATGGCGACGATTGCCGCCGCACTTGCCCTGTCGCACCCAGAGACGATCAATCCGGCACTGTCCCTGGACAGGCTGATGAGGGAGGACAACCCATGAGAACGAACAAGCTCACCCCCTATCTGGACATCAAGCCCGAGGTGGCCGAGGCCCTTGCGCAGGGCGCGGCCGTCGTGGCCCTGGAATCCACCATCATTTCTCACGGCATGCCCTATCCGCGCAATGTGGAGACCGCCCTGGAGGTGGAACGGAAGATACGGGAGCAGGGCGCCGTTCCGGCCACCATCGCCATACTGGGCGGCCGGTTGAAGGTGGGGCTGACCGAGGCGGAGATTGAAAGCCTGGGCAAGGCGAAGCATGTGGTGAAAACCTCGCGGCGCGACATCCCCTTTGTCGTGGCCAAGGGACTGGACGGCGCCACCACCGTGGCATCCACGATGATTCTGGCGGCCATGGCCGGCATCTCCGTGTTTGCCACCGGCGGCATCGGCGGGGTGCACCGCGGTGCCCAGGAGACCTTCGACATCTCCGCGGACCTGCAGGAGCTGGCGCATACCAATGTCGCCGTCGTCTGCGCGGGAGCGAAATCCATCCTGGACATCGGGTTGACGCTGGAATACCTGGAGACGCAGGGTGTCCCTGTCGTGGGATACGGAACCGATGAGATGCCCGCGTTCTATACGCGTTCCAGCGGATACCGCGTGGATTACCGGGTGGATGATGTCCGCGAGCTGGCCCGCGCCATGAAGGCGAAGTGGGACATGGGCCTTTCCGGCGGGCTGGTTGTCGCCAACCCCATTCCCGAAGCGGACCAGATGGATCCGGAGGTCATCCGCAAGGCCATCGAACAGGCATTGGCGGAGATGGATCAGGCTGGCGTGAAGGGCAAGGACAGCACGCCCTTCCTGCTGGCCAAGGTCAAGGAGCTGACAGGCGGCGACAGCCTGGATGCGAATATCGAACTCGTATACAACAATGCGCGGGTTGCCGGACAGCTGGCGGTCGCACTGGCGAAGCTGCAGGCATCGTGACGACAATGGCCGATATGAACTGAGCATACAGACCTGTTCATCCGATGTGTGCGCCTGGGGTACCCCCCTGGGCGCACTTGTTCGCGCCGTCTTCCTGTGCGGAGCGTGCATGCAGCTTGTGCGGAGAATGCGTGGAGAGTCCGTGGAGAATGCGCGGAGAGTCCGTGGAGAATGCGTGGAGAGTCCGTGGAGAATGCGCGGCGTGTGCGCTGAAAATGCACGCAGGGGCGACCGTCACGCTCAGGGAGCAAAAATGTCGGCGACCGGCACCACCAATCCCGAAATGGAGGCGGAGGCGATGGATTCTCCCGGTTCATACACCTGATACCGCTGGTTCCCGTTTTCCTCATACCAGTAGACCAGCACGGCATGACCCGCCGGATCCACCACCCAGTACTCGCGTACTCCCGACAGCATGTAGGTGGCGAGCTTGAGCACCATGTCCTTGGACCGGGTGGATTCCGACAGGATCTCGACAACCAGCGTGGGTGTGCCGGTGTAGCGACCCTTGCCGTTGACGTTGCCCTCGAGATCGCAGGCGATCAGGACGTCGGGCTGGCAAACATTCGGCGTGGTTGCCCCCTTCTTGAAGAAATGGACATCGAAGGGTGCGGTGAAGGCCTTGCAGGGTTTGCCCTTCAGCCAAGTTCCGAACAGCAGGAGCAAATTAGTGGATATCGCCTGATGGGAAACACTTGGGGAAGCCAGCAGGTAGATGTCTCCGTCGATGAGTTCCAGACGGTCTTCCGAGCTTTCCTGGATTTCCAGGAACTCCTCATAGGTTGTTTTGCCCCGCTCGGCCCGATAGGGTGGAACGGATTCCGCCGTGCCCGTCAGCGGACGGCTTGGCGGTCCCTCCTCGCGCTCCAGGCTGCCGTAGGGCAGGAGCAGGGCGGCATACCCGCCGTGCTTGCGGATTTGGATGACCTTGCCCTCCTTGAGCAGATCCATGTACATGCCGAGGTTCTGCTTCAGTTCTGTCGCGGTGATGTCCAACAGCTGGGGCATGGCGCACCTCCCTGGATACGGTTCGTGGTGATGGCGCAGGGAACTCGTCCGATCTCATGAAGCGCGAGGCGAATTGCACGAGTCGTGATGAGATCACGCGAAACGCGAAGTGAATCGCACGAAAAATATCATTTACCTGCTATTATCATCTTGTATCGTGCGAAACTTGTCAAGGTTGCGCGGTGCCGGGAGAGGCGCCGGGTGGGCTTCAGTTGATCTGCCGTATACAGCCTGCCGTATACAGTAAGCCGCATGCGGCCTGCATCGATGCACTTCCTTTGCCTGCCTGCACCTTCAGGTCCGGCGTATTTCGCGCATGTGCAGGATAGACATCCAGATGATGACAGCGTATGCTGTGGTTGGAACCCGGTGAACCGGCCCCGATGCGTATCCGGCCGGCATCACGACACCCGGTGTCGCAGGAAGGAAGCGCGATCATGCAGACAATTCATGAAAAGCTCCAGCAATACCTGGCCATCCACGACATGCTCAAGCGCGGCTTTCCCTGGGAATATGCGCTGGCCCGCCAGTTCGGCGCGCTGATGCTGACAGGGGAAGGGCAGGCGCCCACTGCGGAAGGCATCAAGGCCATGCGTGACGTCATCCGCCGCGAAACCTCCGTCTTCTCGAATTTCCGCGGACTCAACGAGCTGATGCTTTCCATGCTGCTGTACCGAGAACCGAATGGTGTGGAGCGTTTCCACTGCATGAAGGATGTCTACGCGCAGCTCAAGGCGAACGGCTTCCATGGGGGCACCTATCTGCCGATGGCGGCCCTGACGATTGCCAGGGGCATGGAACAGCAGCCGCTGTCCATGCTCATCGCCCGGATGCACGACTTCTACGAGGGCATGAAGGCGCGCCACGCGTTCCTGACCTCCCAGGACGATTATGTGTACGCCGCCATGCTGGCGGCCTCTCCTGTTCCGGCCGCGGCCGGTCTCGAGGACATGGAAGCGTTCTACCACGAGCTGCACGCTGCCGGCATTCCCAAGGGCAACGGGCTGCAGAGCCTGACGCACCTCCTGGTGCTGGGGGAGGAGAGCCATGCCGGGAAACTGTCCAAGGTCGAGCGTCTCGACCGATATCTCGTGGCACACGGATATCGGCTCCGCGATTACCACACCGCCTTTTTGGGCGTCGTCGCGCTGCTTACCGGCCAACCCGAAGCCCTTGCCGACCAGGCTATCGAGCTGGAACGCCATCTGAAGACCTTCCGGGGCTTCGGCAGCATCTCGGTCGACAAGAAGACGCGGTTCATCCTGGCTGCCTACCTGCTCATTGCCCAGCAGGTGGAAAGCTTCCATGAGGATGTCAGCCGCACGGCGCTGGCCAACAGTATCCAGGCAATCCTGCTCGCCCAGCAGATGGCCATGGTGGCCGCGATCGCCGGCGCGTCCGCCTCCGCTGCCGCATCTTCCGGCGGAGGGTGACCGCAATCCATGGTGTCCGCGTGCCAGGCGTCATCTGCCGGACCTTCGTTTCACCTGTTCACCCGGATTCCCCCGGGTTCTCCCCGTCCAGCAGGAAGTCGCGCATCAGGCGGTTGACCTCTTCCGGCCTTTCGTGGTTGATGCCGTGGCCGACGCCATCCAGCTCCAGATAGCGGAACTGGGCAGTGTCCATCACCTTCATGAAATCAGCGCGGCCCACCCGCATGTTGCCGCCGAAGAGGAACAGCAGCTTGTCCCGGACGGCCAGGCCGGCCTGCCGGTCATATGGCTCCATCGGATGCACCATCATCGCCGATTGCCGGTGATGCCTCATGAGCAGCAATATGTGGTCCAGCACTTCGGGATGAACGGTGAACAGGTCCGATCCCGGCTTCATCTTCATGATCACCCGGATGCGGTTTTTCCTGGTGGGGACCAGCATTTCGGGAAACACGACCTTCAACATGTGCAGCATGGTCTTCGCGGGGTTGAGGATCATGCCGCCCTCGAGGCAGACCGTCCGGAGCACCCGCTGCGGCTTGCGGACCGTATAGGTGTATGCCATGCAGGCGCCGTTCGACACCCCCGCCAGATGGAAGGCATCAAGCCCCAGCGCATCGGCGAGGTCGTCGAGCCAGGGGACCTGGTGAAACTGTTTCTTTTGGAACTGTTCGTTTGGCCGGCTTTTACCCGGTCCTCCCAGGGTATCGACCGCGATGCAGAAGAAGTGGCGCGACAGCTCCGCCATGTTCAGCACCCACATCACGGCCGAGTTGTCGCCCACGCCGTGGAGCAGGACCAGCGGAGGCAGATTCCGGGCGCCGGCAAGGATCACATGCGTGTCTCCAAATCGAGTGGGTACGTCCCGCTCTTCGACAGGCACACCCCATGCCTTCACCAGTTGGTCATAGGCTGACAGCACCGCCTGCTTTCCGCTTTCCGTCTTGAATACTTCCATGGTACGCCTCCTGCCATTCGTGTCATCCCGCCTCATGCCATCCATGTCATCCCGCCTC
>JAEXRM010000076.1 GCA_023440865.1 Bacillota bacterium | reverse complement strand
GCCTTGACCACGGCGGCATCGGCGACGCCCGCCAGCTCGTTCATGTTCGAGACAAACCCGAGCGGTGCGAACCGAACCGGCGAAGGCCGGGCGCCGAGCAGCCGCATCTCGCGCAGCAGGCGGTCGTTCCTTCCGCAGATGGCGATCAGGTTGATGGGCAGGCCCGACAGATACAGATCACGGATGTATTGCTCCGTGCTGCCGATCCCCTCGCCGCCGGAGCTGGCCAATACGGTCTGACGCAGCGGATCAAGGCCCAACTCCTCCAGAATGGCGTCGCGGGTGCGCCGCACAGGCTCGAAGAACCGGCGGTTGATCGGAAACGGCACCACGCGCATCGTCTCGGGTATCTGGCCGAGCATGGCCAGATAATCGCGTGCCTGCTCCGAACAGACCACCAGTTCGTCGGCCAGCGGATTGACCCAGAGCGCATGCGCGCGGAACGGGTCGCTGACATGCGACACGATGCGGCAGCCAAGGCCATACCGCTCGCGGGCGAGCACCGCGACGGAGGTGCAGAAGAAATGGGTCGCCACGATCAGATCGGGATCGAGGTCGCGGATGTAGGCCATGCCCTTTCGGACGAACTCGGGATACAGGATCTGCGAGATCGCATTGCTGCGCATGAGATGATTGGCCTCATCCATCCAGCCGTTGAGCAGGGTGGTGATGCGCGGCTGCGCCAATGCCGCGTTCCAGGAGGCCTTGATGCTTCGGTCCGAAGACCTCGCGCCACAGGCATACATGAAATCGACGACACGGATGTCGAAGCGGCCCGGATAAAGCCGTTCCACGGCATCCTGGATGGCAAGCGCGATCGCCTTGTGGCATCCGCCCACCTCAATCATGGGGATGAAGATGCGGGGCCTGCGCGCGGAGCGCTCCGCCGGCGGACGCGGGATCATGCCTCGCGGGACGGTGCGTTGTCGTTGAAGATGATGTTGACCGCCTTCATCGGGGATACGGTGGAGATCGCATGCTTGTAGACGAGCTGCTGCTTGCCCTCGCTGTCCAGCACGACGGTGAAGTTGTCGAAGCCCTTGACCATGCCGCGCAACTGGAATCCGTTCGTCAGGTATACGGTGACGGGCACATGCTCCTTGCGGACCTGGTTGAGAAAGACGTCCTGCAGGTTGATGTTCTTGTTCATGGGGAATACCTCCGGCTTACACAAAATCAAATCAAATGAAATCAACAAGCCCATTCACCCGGCATGCGCCGGGACGTTTCCGGTTCGGTACCATCATACCCGATCCATGTAAGCGATTCAAGCCACTGGCAGCCCGAAGGTCAACCGATCGCACGACCGGCCGCATCGAGCCGGCCGCGGATCATCGCGATCAGCTCTTCGGCATCGTGCACCAGCGGATCGATCCACGTCAGCCCTTCGAGACGTGAAAACCAGGTGATCTGCCGTTTGGCGTAATGCCGGCTGCCCTGCCGGATCGCCTCGATGGCCGCCTCCCGGGTGCATAGGCCCCGAAAATGCGCGGCAAGCTCCTTGTACCCGATGCCCTGCATGGAGGTCAACCGGTCGGTGTAGCCCGCGTCCATCAACCGGCGCACCTCCGCTTCCAGCCCCTGCGCGATCATGACCTCCACCCGCCGGTTGATGCGTTCGTACAATCGCTCCCGTTCCGGCAGCAAGCCCACGATGATGAAATGCCAGGGGGAGGGCTCGGCCCTCGACCGCTCATGGTGGACCGCCATGGTTTCTCCGGTCGTCTCGACCACCTCGAGCGTCCGCACGACACGGACGAGGTTGTTCGGATGGATGCGCGCGGCGCTTTCCGGATCCCTTTGCGCTAGCAACGCATGCACCGCCTCGACCCCCTGCTCGCGCGCCAGGCGATGCAGCCTTTCCCTGCGGGCGGGGTCGCCCGCAACCTGGGAGAAGGCAAGATTCTGCACCAGACTGTTGACATAAAGTCCGGTTCCTCCGGCAACCACCGGGAGGCGGCCGCGCTCATGCAGCGTCCCGATCTCCCGGAGGGCGGCCTGCTGCCAGTCCGCCACGCTGTAAGGCATGTCGGGCTCGACAATGTCCATCAGGTGGTGCGGGACACCCCGCCGTTCTTCCGGACCGGGCTTCGCGGTGCCGATGTCCATGCCGCGGTAGATCTGCATCGAATCAGCCGACACCACCTCGCCGCCGAAGGCGAGGCAGGCCTCGACCGCAAGGGCGGTCTTGCCCGAGGCTGTCGGACCGACGATGACGAGTACCGTCTTTCGTTGAGTCATGGCCTCCTTGCCCCCTTTCCCTCCCGGGTCCTTGCGTCCGCTCACACGATGCGCCGGAAGCGCTTCTCGAGCTCGCGACGCGGGAAACGCAGCAGAATGGGTCTTCCGTGCACACAGGTGTAGGGGTTCTCCAGCGTCGCCAGCCGTTCGAGCAGCGCACGCACTTCCAGTGCGGACAGTGCATGGTTGGCCTTGATTGCGCCCTTGCAGGCGACAAGGTGCAACACCTCGTCACTGACGGCACCCTGCCTTCGTCCGGCTTCAGCCGGCCAGTCGGTCACGATGGCGGTCAGCTCCGTCTCGGAAAGCCCGCCGTCGAATGTGGCGGGCACGGCACGGACCCGGAGCGTGTCGCGGCCAAACGTTTCGATGTCGAAGCCCAGACGCCGCAGCATGTCGAGCGATGGCAACGCCGCTTCGTACTCGATCGCGGACAGGTGGAGCGTGGCCGGCTGCAGCAGCGTCTGGGAGACGGCACGGCCGGATGCAAGGCTCTCACGCAGTCGTTCGAAACGGATGCGCTCATGCGCGGCGTGCTGGTCGAGCAGGAGCATCTCATCCCCATGCTCGAGCACGATGAACGAATCGAACACCTGGCCTGCGATGCGCATTTCCAGAAATGCGGGGTGCAGCACGGCGTCGCGGGTGCCGGCTTCCGGCAGCGCCGTGAAATGCGCCTGTGACTCGGCGGCCGCCCCGCATTGCGGCGGCGCTTCCGCAGTGACCGCATCCTGTCGAGGCGGCGCGTCCGCAGCATCCGTCACGCGATGCCATGCCCCGTGCGCCTCGGCTCCGCCCGCTGGCGAAGGGGCTCCCGGACCGGCCGCTTCCTGCCGCGCGGCGGTTGCCGCTTCGGTCATGACGTGCGACCGGGGTGAATCCGCACCGGCCAAATCAACCGGAGAGGGCGTTCCCCCCATGCCCGCACCCGCCGTGTCCGCTCGCGCCTCCGGCCGGATGGAGGCGCCGATGCGCTCCCCCCCGTGGGCCGGCAGGACACTCGGCGCCGACACGAACCGTTGCTGCTCGACAGCGGGCGTCGGCGGGGACATCCTGAAGGTTGCCGGCGGACGGCCGGGGACCGGCATCAATCCCGCCGCCATCGCCTCCGCCTTTGCAGAAGACCTGTCCCACGGCATCTCCGACATCCCGCCTCGCCCGTGGCCGAGTGTTTCGACAGGCGCGAGGACCCCGCTGGCGGCTCCGGCCGCCAGCGCGTTGCGCACCGCCGCATGGACGGCGGAGAAGATCGCACCCTCCTCGGAGAAGCGCACCTCGAGCTTGGCCGGATGGACATTGACATCCACGCGCATCGGCGGGACATCGAGGACGATGACGGCAAAGGCGAACTGCCGGGTCATCAGCAGGGTCTTGAAGGCTTCATCGAGGGCGGCGGTCACCGTGCCGCTGCGGATGGCGCGCCCGTTCATGAGGATGGTCTGTCGTCCGCGGTTGCCACGGGCGATGGTGGGCCGTCCCACAAAGCCGGTGACGGTGATGCCCTCGTGGCTGCCCGCCAGCGGCAGCAGCGCATCGGCGGTATCCTTGCCGTACAGGCTGTAGATGCAACTGGCAAGATCCCCGTTGCCTGGTGTGCGGAGCACCGGCTCGTTGTTGGTCCGCAAGGAGATCGACACATCCGGATGCGCCAATGCAAGCCGCTCGAGCACGTCGGTGACGCGGGCCGCCTCAGTGCTGTCCTTTTTGAGGAACTTGTAACGCGCCGGGGTGTTGAAAAACAGGTCGCGCACCAGGAAGGTCGTTCCGATCGGCGCGCCGGCCGGCTCCACGGACTCAAGGCGCCCCCCCTCGATGACCACGCGGGTGCCATGCGGCTCCTCTGCGGTGCGGGTGAGCATTTCCAATCGGGAAACCGAAGCGATGCTCGCCAGGGCCTCACCCCGGAACCCCATGCTGCGGATGGCGTCCAGGTCGCCGATCTGCCGGATTTTGCTGGTGGCATGCCGTTCAAAGGCCATCTCGACATCATCGCGCTCCATGCCGGAGCCGTTGTCGGTGACACGGATGGAACGGATGCCGCCGTTGCGGATCTCGACCTGTATTTGGGTGGCACCCGCATCCACGGCGTTTTCCACCATTTCCTTGACCACGGAGGCCGGTCCCTCGACCACCTCTCCGGCTGCAATCTGGTTGGCGGTCTGCTCATCGAGCAGGATGATCTTGCCCATCTGGCGTTCCTCATTTCCTTGTGAAGCTGGCCATCACCCGTCGCAGCTGTGGCGCTCACCCGCATCCCCGCCCAAACGGGAACACATGCGGCGGGAGGTTGCGCCGCCTCGCGCATCGCGCCACGCACCGGCAGGCCGGCGGCGCCGGGCGGTGCCGCTCACTTGAGTTTCTGATGCAGCGCGTACAGCCGGTTCAGCGCATCCAGCGGGGTCACCTGCGTGGGGTCGAACGCGCGCAGTTCGGCAAGCACCTCCTGTTCGGCCTTCGTCAGGGAGGCGGCAGCCGTCAGGTCGAGCTGTCCCTCCACCTGCCTGCGGATCCTCCGCTTGCCTCCATGTCGCAGGATGTCCGCCTCGTCCAGCTCGTCGAGCAGTACGCGCGCCCGCCTGATCACCGCGTCGGGCACCCCGGCGAGCCGGGCCACCTCGATGCCGTAGCTCTCATCCGCACCGCCGCGCGCGATCTTGTGCAGGAAGACGATGTCCTCGCCCTTGCGCCGCACCGTCACGCAGTAGTTCCGGACGCCGTGCAGGCGCTGCTCGAGCTCGGTCAGCTCGTGGTAGTGGGTCGCGAAGAGCGTGCGCGCCCCCAGCCGCACCCGGTCGTTGATGGCCTCGATGACGGACCAGGCGATGGCGAGGCCGTCGTAGGTGGACGTGCCGCGCCCGATTTCGTCGAGGATCAACAGGCTTTTCGGTGTCGCATTGTGCAGGATGTTGGCCATTTCCGACATTTCCACCATGAAGGTGGACTGACCGCTCGCCAGGTCGTCCGAGGCGCCCACGCGCGTGAAGATGCGGTCGGCTACCCCCACGACCGCGGCCGAGGCGGGCACGAAGCTGCCCATCTGCGCCAGCAGCGTGATGACGGCCACCTGGCGCATGTAGGTGGATTTGCCGGCCATGTTCGGACCGGTGATGACGATGGTGCGGTTCTCGTCACAATCGAGCAGGGTGTCGTTGGGGACGAACCGGTCGTCCGTGAGCAGCTTCTCGATGACCGGATGCCGGCCGTCGGCGATGGTGATGGTGCCGTCGTCCGACAGGGTCGGCCGGCAGTAGTTCTCGCGGTCGGCCACCTCGGCCAGCGACAGGAAGGCGTCGAGTGCCGCCAGGGCGGACGCCGTGCGGCGGATGTCGGCCACGCGGGCCGCCACCCGGTCGCGGATGCCGCAGAACAGGTCGTATTCGACCTGCACGATGCGCTGCTCGGCACCGAGGATGATGTCCTCGAGGCGCTTGAGCTCGGGCGTGGTGAACCGCTCGCAGTTGACGAGCGTCTGCTTGCGGACGTAATCCTCCGGCGCCTGGGCCGCGTTCGCCTTCGTGATTTCGATGTAGTAGCCGAACGCGTCGTTGTAGCGGATCTTGAGGCTGCGGATGCCGGACCGCTCGCGCTCGCGCGCCTCCATTTCGGCAATCCAGTCCTTGCCCTCGGTGCGTGCGCGGCGCAGCTCGTCGACCTGGGCGTCATGGCCGTCGCGGATGAGGCCGCCCTCCCGCAGACCCAGGGGGGCATCGGGAGAAATGCCGTCCAGGATGGTGTCCCGGATTTCCGCCAGATCGCCGGCCTCTTCCCGGAGACGGACAAGCGCCACGGCCTCCAGCGGCACCATGGAGCCCAGCAGGGCCGGCAGCCTCTCCGCGGACGACGCGATGGCCAGCAGGTCGCGCGCATGGGCGATGCCGGACGACAACCGGCCCGCCAGCCGTTCCAGGTCGTAGACGCCGCGCAGCATCTCCATCAGTTCGTTCCGGACGATGAATCGGTCCTTGAGCTCCGCGACCGCATCGAGCCGCTCCCCGATGGCATCCGGGTCGAGCAGCGGCTGCTCGAGCCACTTGCGGAGCATGCGCCCCCCCATGGACGTGGCCGTGCGGTCGAGGACCCACAGGAGCGATCCCTTCTTCTTGCCCTCGCGCATGGTTTCGGTGAGTTCGAGGTTGCGGCGGCTGGCGCTGTCGATGGCCATGTAGGAGTCGGCCGTATAGCACGCGATGCGCTCCACCGGCGTCCGGACGGCCTTCTGGTTTTCCTCGAGGTACCCCAGCAGCATGCCGGCTGCGGTACGGGGCAGCTCCCATCCCTCGGGAAACTGGTCGCCGTAGGGTGCGACACGTTCCGACAGCCCCGCCGGTTCCGCCACCCACGCCGAGACCGGCGTGGGCCGGATGTGCAGCTGCTCGCGCAACGGCCGGAGCAATTCGGCGCCATCGGGCAGTTCGCGGTCCACGAGCAGTTCCGCCGGCCGGTAACGCGCCACCTCGTCGATGACGCGGCGGGCGGTGTTCCCCCAGGCAATCTGGGTCGCATAGCATTCGCCGGTCGTGACATCCGCCACGGCCAGGCCGTAGCAGCCGCCCCTGTGGTGCAGCGCCATCAGGAAATTGTTCCGCTTCTCCTCCAGCATGCCGGGCTCGGTGACCGTTCCCGGGGTGACGACCCGCGTCACGTCGCGCCTGACAAGCCCCTTGGCCTGGGAAGGATCCTCCAGCTGGTCGCAGATGGCGACCTTGTATCCTTTCTGGATGAGCCGGGTGATATAGTTTTGCGCCGCGTGGTAGGGCACGCCGCACATCGGGGCGCGTTCCTCCATGCCGCAGTCGCGGCCCGTCAGGGCGATCTCGAGCTCGCGGGCGGCGGTGACCGCGTCCTCGAAGAACATCTCGTAAAAGTCGCCCAGCCGGTAAAACAGCAGGCTGTCGCGATACCGCGCCTTCACGTCGCGGTAGTGCTGCATCATGGGGGTCAGCTTCGGTTCGGCCATGCGCTTCTCCTTCGTGGCATCCATTCGTCTCCCTGCATGCGCGTGGTTGCGCCGGATCCGTCAGACGCTTGCCCGCCACGGGATCCGCATCCCCTCGGCTCATCGCGCGGGAATGATGCTTTGCCGGGCTCTTTCATGCCCACCCGTCCACGCACGCGCCAGCCATCCAGAAGGCGCCCGCGCGGACGATGCGCACTTCGACCAGCCGGCCCGTCGGGTCGCCGGACGCGGTGAAGTTCACCAGCCGGTTCCCGGAGGTCCGGCCGGCCCACATCGTGTCGTCCTCTCGGCTGCGGCCCTCGCAGAGCACCTCGAGCGTGCGCCCCTCGTACGCCTTCGCCTTCTCGGTGGCGTTGTCCGTCTGCAGCTTCAGCAACCGCTGGAACCGGGCGGAAGCCACATCCGCCGGCACCTGGTCGGGCCAAGCCGCGGCCGGGGTGCCCTTGCGGGGTGAATACAGGAAAAGAAAGGCGAAGTCGTATTTCACCTCATCCACCAGGCGGAGCGTGTCCTCGAAATCGGCCTCCGTCTCGCCCGGAAAGCCCACGATGAGGTCGGTGCTCAGGGCGATGTCCGGCATGGCGCTGCGGATGCGGCGCACCAGCCCGAGATACTGGTCGCGGGTGTAGCGGCGGTTCATGCGGCGGAGCACGTCGTCGCTGCCGGCCTGCACGGGCAGGTGCAGATGCGCGCAGACCTTCGGACAGTTCCGCATGGCCTCGATGAGCGTGTCCGAAAGGTCCTTGGGATGAGAGGTCATGAAACGCACGCGCGCGATGCCGTCGACGGACTCGACGGCATGCAGGAGACGGGCGAACAGGTCCCGCTCCCCCAGATCGTTGCCGTAGGAGTTCACATTCTGGCCAAGCAGCGTGACTTCACGACAGCCCGCCGCGGCGAGCTGCCGGATCTCGTCCAGCACTTCGCCCAGCGGACGGCTCTTCTCGCGTCCGCGCACATGCGGCACGATGCAGTACGTGCAGAAGTTGTCGCATCCTGTTGCGATGGCCACATAGGCGCGATGCGGATCGGTCCGGGTCGCCGGCAGGGCGCCCGCAGTCTCCCGGGGCGCCTCCCAGATCTCGAACACCCGTTTTCCACGGGTTTCGCACTCAAGCAGCAGTTCCGGCAGGCGGTGGATGTTGTGCGTGCCGAACACCACGCGCACCTGCGGATAGGACTTGCGCAGCTTTTCGACGACATGCGGCTGTTGCATCATGCAGCCGCCGGCAAGGATTTTGCCGCCCCGTGCCGCGCATTCCTGCGCGAGCGCGCCGATATGGCCGTATATCTTGTCCTCGGCGTTCTCGCGCACGCAGCAGGTGACAAAGACGATCAGATCCGCCGGCGCGCCATCCGCCACACGGATGAAACCCATTTCATCCAGCAGTCCCGCGCAGGTTTCCGCATCGCGCTCATTCATCTGGCAGCCGTAGACATCGAGCCGATACGTGCGCATCGCACCGGTTTCGAGTGTCAGCGCCTGGTTGCGGGCCTGCATGGCGAGGATGGCCCCGCGCATGGCACCCGATGGAAGCCGTTCCGTTTGTTCGTGATGTTCCCGTTTCAAGAAAATCTCCCGCTGATCCACACACAGGCGGCCGGACACGGGACGCTCCGCCCCGTCATGCTCCGCCCGCCGGCATCATCCATATCCCTGTCATGATAGCAAAGTTGCGCACGGTTGGGAAGTTGCCCATGCACCCGCCCTCCGGGGTACCGGCCGCATGCGGGCGGTCCATCATGCCGACACGTCATCCCTGTCATGCGTCATCATCATTGGTTGCGCTCAATCTGCTCGCATTGGTTGTTTACACATCATCCAATCCGACATATGATACCTTTCAAGAGATCCAATCGACGCCTGACACGGCATACAGCCGGAAGGAGCCCCCCCATGCTGATCACGCTCGACCGGACCAGCGGCGTCCCCCTGTACCGCCAAATCACGCACCAACTCGAGCAGCTGATCGCCAGCGGCGCATTGCCGGTCGGGCACAGGCTTCCTCCGGAGCGGCGATTGGCTGATGTGCTTGGTGTGAACCGAACAACCATTTTGGCTGCCTACCGCGACCTGAAGGCCAACGGCTTCGTCACCGCTCATGTCGGCCAGGGAACCGTGGTGACGCCGCCTTCCGCCCAAGGGGCCGGCCCGGCGGAAACATCATGGTCCGCCGCGCCGCCACAGCGCCCCGCCGCCGCATCCTGGGCGGAGCCGTCGGGCACCTCCGTCGCTTCCATCCATCCCGTCGCGCACCCCGTGCCCGCCGCCGCGGCGGAACCGGCCGACGGATCCCGCTGGAAGCCGTTGTTCAGCCGCGAGGCAAGCCGCACCCAGGACACGCTGACGCGCGACATCCTCGCCCTGGCGGGCAAGCCGGGGATCATCTCCTTTGCCGCCGGCATTCCCATCCCCGATCTCGACCCGGTGCCGGAACTCAAGGCGATGCTCGGGGAGCTGCTCGACCGCAACGGGTACGCCCCGTTGCGCCATACGCCCACAGAGGGACTGCCCCGGCTGCGGGAGAGTCTTGCCCGATACCTGCCCGTCCGCGGCATCCAGGCGCATCCCGGAGACCTGCTGATCCTTTCGGGCTCGCAGCAGGGCCTTGACCTGCTGGCCCGGCTGTTCATCGACCCCGGCGACACGGTGCTCGTGGAGGAACCCACCTTCTTCTGCGCCCGCCAGATATTCGAGGGGCGCGGCGCCATGGTGGCAGGCGTCCCCTGCGACGAGGAGGGGATCCGGCTTGACAGCCTCGAGTCATGGCTCGCACGCGTCCGGCCGAAGTTCCTGTATGTCATGCCGACCTTCCAGAATCCCACGGGCCGGACGATGTCGCTTGAACGGCGCAGGGGCCTGCTGGCGCTGGCCCGTCGGCACGGGCTCGTGATCATCGAGGACGACGCCTACTCCGGCCTGCGGTACGAGGGACAGGAGCTGCCGCCGCTGAAGGCGCTCGACAAGGGAGATACCGTACTGTATCTGGGCTCGTTCTCGAAGGTGCTCTTCATGGGCCTGCGCATCGGCTGGCTGCATGCACCGCGCGCCATTCTCAGGCAGGTCGCCATCCAGCGGCAGTTGTCCGACATCCACGCCGCCTCCCTGTCACAATGGGTGGTCGATGCCTGTCTGCGCAACGGACTGCTCGAGAGACACCGGCAGCATGCGGTGGCGGAAAGCCGCATGCGCAGGGATCGCATGCTGGCCGCCATGGAACGTCATCTCGCCGGCATCCCCGGCGTCCGCTGGAACAGGCCGGAGGGCGGTCTCTACATCTGGCTGACGCTGCCCGACAATGTGCCGCCGCAGCGCGTGTCGGCCTGTGCCACCCGGCTCGGAGTCGCCTATGTGCCGGGACAGGTATCCACGATCGACGGGTCCTCCGCCCGCTCGATGCGCTTGAACTTCACCTTCCCCTCACCCGACCGCATCGACGATGGCATCCGCCTGCTCGGCCAGGCCATACGCGAAGCGGATGCGGCACCCGAATCCACGACGGCATGGAACACCGATCCGGTGTTTCCCCTGCTCTAGCCGGGCCCGCCCGTCGACCGGCACATCCGCTGTCATTGTTCCGATGGAAATCCAGCCTTGCCACCACACGCGGCCCGCATCTCCCGATGAGCACCGACTGCCGAAACGGACGGTTCTCTTCCCCACACCCTCCGGCACATGAAAGGAGTCCCCATGAGATTCGCCGACCGCATGCAGCACCTGCGCGCCTCCGAAATCCGCGAACTGCTCAAGCTCACCGAACGCCCCGAAGTCATCTCCTTCGCCGGCGGCCTGCCGGCTCCGGAGCTGTTTCCCGCACGGGAACTGGGGGACATACTGGCGGAACTCGCACACGCCGAGGGTGCCGCGACACTGCAATACGGTGTGACGGCCGGCTACGGTCCGCTGCGCGAGGCGATCGCCCGCCGGATGGAAGCCACGGACGGTGTCCGCGTTGATGCCGGACAGGTGCTGGTGACCCAGGGCTCCCAGCAGGGACTCGATTTTGCGGGCCGCATCTTTCTGGACAAGGGCTCGGTCGTCCTCTGTGAAAGCCCGACCTACCTGGCGGCCATCAGCGCCTTCAAGGCCTATGAACCCCGGTTCGTCGCGGTGCCGACCGACGAGGAGGGCATGCTGCCGGGCCCCCTGGCCGACATCCTCGCGCGGGAGTCAGATATCCGCATGGTCTACGTGATCCCCGATTTCCAGAACCCCACCGGCCGCACCTGGTCGCTCGAAAGGCGGAAGCAGCTGCTTGCATTGCTTTCCGGAACGGACATCCCGATTGTCGAGGACAATCCGTACGGCGAGTTGCGCTTCGAGGGGCCCGCCCTTGCGGGCCTGCAGGCGTTGGACACCGATGGCAGGGTGATCCGGCTGGGCACTTTTTCGAAGATCCTCTGCCCGGGGCTGCGCATCGGATGGGTATCGGCAACACCCGAGCTCATCGCGCGCTTCGATCTCGTCAAGCAGGGGGCGGACCTGCATACCGCCCAACTGACGCAGGCTTGCGTCGCGCGCTATCTGGAACGCCACGACATCGACGCCCATATCGCAGTCCTGCGCGACACCTACCGCGGGCGCCGCGACGCGATGCTCGGGGAGATCGAGGCCCGTTTCGGCACGGCCGTGACCGTCAACGTCCCGCATGGCGGTCTGTTCCTGTGGATGACACTGCCCGGGGGCGTTGACGCGCGTGAGCTGCTGGTGCGGTGCCTGGCCCGCAATGTCGCCTTTGTGCCTGGCGGCTCCTTCTTCCCGGATGGCGGGCACGGGAACACCCTCCGTCTCAACTTCTCGAACATGCCGCAGGAACGCATCCGCGAAGGCATCCGCCGCATGGCTGAAGCTTTCGGCACACTGCCCGGCATGGTCCGCCCCGCTTCCTGAAGGCACGGTCCACCGGCTGCCCGGTATGCGGCAGACCGGAGCCACCGCACGGACAAATTCGCTCCTGCAACCCGTTTGCCGGTCCCCGGAAAAGGGTATGTACCGTGTGAGTCGAATGCCGGCTTCAGGCCGGTTTTGTGAAAACGGGAGGTACGCCATGATTTCCACGACCATGCAGAAGCTCATCAACGACCAGATTCAAAAGGAATTCTTCTCCGCCTACTTCTACCTGTCGATGAAGGCCTGGTTTGCAGCGCAGAACCTGGACGGCTTCGCCAACTTCTTCGACGTGCAGATGAAGGAGGAGCGCGACCACGCCTTGAAGTTCTTCGATTATATGAACCATGTGGGCGGCACGGTGACCCTGCAGGCCATCCAGGCCCCGCCTGCAACCTTTGCCTCCCCGCTCGACGTGTTCGAGCAGACACTCGCCCACGAACAGCTTGTGACGGCATCGATCTACAACCTGGTCAATCTGGCCGTCGAGGAAAAGGATCACAAGACCAATGCCTTCCTGCAATGGTTTGTCACCGAGCAGGCGGAAGAGGAGAACACAGCGGAATCCAATGTCCGCAAGCTGCAACTGATCAGGGACAACCCGCAGGGGCTCTTCATGCTCGATGCGGAGCTTGCCAAGCGGGTCTACACGCCCATTGCCGCGGCGCCCTGACGATCGGACGCCACTGAGGCGGCACCGAGCAGATCGGCCTTGTCCCAGGACATACCCCATGTGAGCCGCAAGGAAAAGGAGAGGCGTGCGCCTCTCCTTTTCCATCTGCCCGTTTCGGCTCCCCGGGTCCGTCATCGCGAGCCAAGCGCCGCCAGCACGCAATGACGCAGGGGTGCCATACCGAGCTCCCGGGCGCGCCGGAACAGGTCCGGCTCGTGTGTGCCCGGCTGGAACCAGATGTAGGGAACGCCCAGCCGGCCCGCCTCTTCGACAACCGCCCGACCGTGCTCGGGTGACACCACCATGTCCACGACTTCGGGGCGCTCCGGCAGGGAGGACAGATCCGGGTAGCAGGGGTCGCCGTCGATCTGCGCATGGCGGGGGTTGACGGCATACACCCGGTATCCGTTCGCCTTGAGTGTGCTGTAGATCTGATATCCCGTCCGGTCCGGGTCCGCATTGGCCCCGACCACGGCCCAGGTCTCTGCTTCGAGCATGGTGTGGGTCAACTGTCTGTCATCCATGTCATCGACTTCCTTTCTATGGCGCGACCGAAGCGCTGGTTGGATCATCGGCAGATCCTCCATTGATCTGTTTTCCCCGCCCGCCGCGCGTCGAAACCAGCCCCGGTCATTCATGATCCGTCGGCAAAGCCCGCCTGAACGCACTTTCCCAGGAAATCCTCCAGGATGTCGCCCGTGATGCCCCAGATCAGACCGTGCGGCGTCTCGTAGGAAACGATCGGGTGAACGGTTTCGCCCCAGGGACCGTGGTACCGCTCGGGCAACGCCAATGCCCTTGCGGGGAACAGGATCTCCTCCTCCCCCGTCTGCGGGTGGATGCGGCTCGGGTGGGACTTGACGACGACGCCATGGCGCATCGGCTTTTGCCCGAGCAGCCAGGAAACCGGCAGGGAAAACAGGTGTGCCACCTCCGCCGGATTGGGCGACATCTCCGCCAGCGAGAGCGGCGTGCAACCGACAACCACGTCGATGCGATGCCCCAGGCGCGTCAGCAGGCTGTCCAGCCGGCCCAGGACCCGCATGGATTCCCGGGGTATGCCGAGCTCCTCCGATGTCTCCCGCAGGGCGGTGTCGACCGGACCGTCATCGAACGCGGGGTCCGCCATGCCACCGGGAAACCCGATCTCGCCGGATTGCGCGATGCCTGCGGCGCGTACCTGGAACACAACCCGCCAATCGTCCGGTTCGCCCGTGAGGAGTACCATCACCGCAGCCCGTCTCCGGACGGCGGGACGGATTCCCGGTGTTTCGGGCAGCACGGCGCGCAAGCGCAATGCACGATCCGAAGGCATCGTCTCCCGGAAACCGCCATGCGCCTGCGTCGTGTCATGCGCCGGCAACGGATCATGCGCCTGCGCCGTGTCATGCGCCGGCGCATGCATCGGGTCATCGGCAGGCTCCGATTTGCCATCTCTTCGCATCATCATGTCTCCCCTGTTGCCGCCCTCACCAGCACTGCACCTTGCGGCACTTCGTTGCGCCGATCGTCCTTCCTCTTGATTCTACCGCACCCGCAAGAAAAAGGGACATCCTCCCCGAAGGCAGGATGTCCCGCATGGTTGTTCGACAATCGGACGAGGAGGCACCGCCGTTCAGGCTGCCTTCCCGTCAACCTTTTCCTCTTCTGCATCGCGGTCGTTTGCAAGCTGCAGCTTGTCAAACACGAAGAACAGCAGCGAAAGCAGCATGCCGACAACGGTCGCCAGGGACATGCCCTTGAGCTGCACCGTACCGATGCTGATGGCAACGCCGCTGACGCCGGCGATGAAGGTGATGGCGGTCAGGATGAGATTGCGGCTTCTGGAATAGTCAACCTTCGCCTCCACCAGCATGCGGATGCCCGAAGCGGCAATGACGCCGAACAGCAACAGGCTGATGCCGCCCATGACGGCACCCGGGATGCTGTTGATGAACGCGGAGACATTGCCGAAGAATGCCATGAAAATGGAAATGGCTGCGGCGCCGCCGATGACCCAGACGCTGTAGACACGCGTGATGGCCATGACGCCCATGTTCTCGCCGTAGGTGGTGGTCGGGACGGAGCCGATCAGACCGGAGATCATCGTCGACAGGCCGTCGCCCATCATCGAGCGGTGCAGGCCCGGATCCTTCGTCAGGTCGCGTCCAACGATCTTGGATGTGACGAACAGGTGGCCGATGTGCTCGGAGATGACCACAAGGGTTGCAGGCAAGATGATGAGGATGGCCGTCAGATCGAACCGGGGGGCGGTGAATGCGGGCACCGTCAGCACCGGGGCAGCAGCAACCGCATCAAACGACACCATGCCGAGCGCGGCGGACAGGACGTAGCCGAAAACGACGGCAATCAGCACGGGAATGACGGACAGGAAACCGCGGAACAGCACCGTGCCCAGGATGACGACGGCGAGCGTGGAGAGTGATACGAGGATCACCTTCGGATCGAGCGGCAGCGTCACCATGGTGGCGACGCCGTCCACCACCTGCAGCTCGGTCTTGGGCAGCAGACCCGCGCTGCTCGCGGCGGTCGCTGCCAGTTCCAGGCCGATGAGGGCGACGATGGGACCCATGGTGGCCGGAGGGAGCACGACGTTGATCCACTTTGTGCCGACTGCACCGATCAGCAGGGCCACAAGAGTGAACACCAGACCGGAAACGGCAAAGCCGCCGATGGCCCGTGCATAGTTGTCGGCCTTGTCGCCCTGGGATGCCAGGATGGCGAAGGCCGGGCTGAGGTAGGCGAAGCTGGAACCGAGGAACGCGGGCGCGCGTCCCTTGCACAGGAACAGGTACAGGAAGGTGCCGATGCCGTTCATCAACAGCACCAGACCGGGATCGACAACCTGGGTGCCGGCTGCGCTGTTGAACAGGTAGGGTACGAGGACCGAAGCGCCGAACATGGCAAAGAGGTGCTGGAGTGCGAGCGGAATGCCCTGGAGGAGAGGTACCTTCTCCTCCACCTGGATGATGCGGCGTGACTGCATGCGGTTATCCCCCTGTGCGTATTCTGGTTTCGGACATGGGACAGGCACACCTTCACGATGTGCCTGTCCCGCCCGATGTCCGGCATATTATAGCACGGGGGTCATGAATCCGCTATGGTTTTTGCAACTTTTTATTTGCAAGATGTCATCCGTACGGGGATGGCTCACATTTCCAGCCTGAACCGCTCGACCTGTCGCATCGTTGAGGCGGTGAGGGTCTGGTTCCTTTCCGCGAGCTCGACCAGCTTCGTCAGCCGGCCGTATGCATCCGTCAGACGGCCGGACATGGTGGTCGCATCCTTCGCGCTTTCATTGGTCGCCATCGTCACCTCGTTGATGGCCCGCATGAGCTCGTGCACGGAAGCGGTCAGCTGCTCTGCGGTCGCGCTCAGGTCGACGGACATGCCGTCAAAGAAGCGGGCGTCCTCCCGATACTGGGTCATGGCCTGGAACTGCTTCTCGTAGTCACCGAGCACCTGCCCCTGCAGGAACTCCAGCATGGCGGAGGAGCTGCCGGTGAGGTTGCGCACGGCATTGATGACTTCGCCGGTCACGCCCTGGATCTGCGATACGGCCAGTTTCGACTGCTCGGCCAGCTTGCGGATTTCGTCCGCGACGACGGCGAAGCCCTTGCCCGCCTCGCCCGCCCTCGCCGCCTCGATGGCCGCGTTGAGCGCCAGCAGGTTGGTCTGGGAGGTGATCTGCAGGATGGAGGCAGACAGGATGTTGATCTGCTCGACCGCCTTGGACTGCTCGATGGCGGCGCGCATGCGCTCCTCGGTTTCCAGGTGGATCTTGCGGATGGTTTTCTGCGATGCCTGTGTTTCGTTCATGAGCTCTTCGGCGCGCCGGTTGATGCCGCTGGAGACGGTCGCCCCCTCGGTGGCGCGGCTGGCGATCGCATCGATGGCATGCTCGATTTCCACCGAGGTCGCGTTCATTTCCTCCGCAGAGGCGGCGTTCTCCTCCATGGCCGCGGAAAGCTGCTCGGTGCCGGCGGAGATGTCGGCCAGCAGGTTGTTGATCTGCACGATGTTGCCGCGCGACTCGCCGGTCGCCTCATCGATGTGGCCGGTGTTCTGCTTGAGCTCGCGCAGGGTGTTCGCCAGCTCGGTGCGGGTACCGTTGAGCGCGATGGTGATCTTGGCGAACTCATCCCTTCCCTGGAGCGCCTTCTCGCCGCTGTGATCCTTCTCGAGCCGGAGTGCGGCCGTTTCGCTGATGATGGCGAGGATGCCGTTGGTGCGCCGCTGCAGGTCGCGGATGATGAAGAAGGCCATCAGGGCCGCCAGGATGACGGCCACGAACATGGTCGCCATCATCAGGCGCATGTTGACGCGGTTCTGTTCCAGCACGTCGTTCATCTTCTCCTTGGCATAGAGGTCGAGATACTCGGTCAGCAGGTTGATCGGCTCGCGCGCCTTGTCGAAAGCCTCCTTGAAGGCATTCGGGTCCACGATCGTGTGGTTCTTCGTATCGACGGATGACTTCCAGGCGGCTGCCTCCTGCTGGAAGGCGGCATACAGCTCGGCCGGCTTGAGGGTCGTCCCCTCGTGCGCGAGCCCGTTGAACACCCCGATGTCGGGCTGCATGATCTCCCAGCCCTGCTTGAGGCGGTCGACGGCCTGCTGGTAGTTGTCCTCGAAGTCAGCGGCCTGCTGGGTCAAGGCGTCCCCCGTGATGTCCCCGTCGGTCAGCAGCAGGGCGGCCACCAGCGACTGGTACAGGTCGCGGTCGGCGTTGAGCATGAGGCTGGACGCGCTGTAGGTGACGTCGTACAGGCTTTGTGTGCTCTTGGTGGTGATGTCCCTGATCATCAGGATGCCGGAATAGGTCACGATGATGATCGCGATGAAGGGGATGGCGATAATCGACAGCATCTTGGCCAGCAGATTCATTTGCTTCATGGTGTCCCCCGCTTGAAACGCACAGGTGCGCCGTATGATGACACTTTACCCATATCAGCGCGCATATATGCGTTTCAACCGACAGAAGAAAAAAAACGGTGGCGCACGCTTGTTCGCCACCGCCCACCTGCTCTTGATCCGGCAGAAAACCGCATCACCAGATGGATGCCGCTACCCTTTCGCACGCAGATCGCCTTATCCTGTGCCCGGCATCATCCGTTCTCGCGCCGCGTGATCTCGCCGGTGATACGCGACTCGAACGCGTCGAGCGCCATCACGCCCAGGTCGCCCTCCCGGCGTGACCGGACGGCCACCTGGCCCGCCGCCATCTCCTTGTCGCCGATCACCAGCATGTACGGCACCTTCTGCAGCTGCGCCTCGCGGATCTTGAAGCCGATCTTCTCGTTGCGCCCGTCGATTTCGACGTCCACATCGCGTTCGGCCAGCCGCTCCGCGACCTGCGCCGCATAGGCGGCATGCCGGTCGGTCAGCGGCAGGATCTTCGCCTGCACGGGCGCGAGCCAGGTCGGGAACGCACCGGCATACTGCTCGATGAGGATGCCGAAGAACCGTTCGATGGAACCGAGCAGCGCGCGGTGGATCATGTACGGACGCTGCCTCGTGCCGTCGGCGGCCACGAAGGTCATGTCGAAGCGCTCGGGCAGGTTGAAGTCGAACTGGATCGTGGAGAGCTGCCATTCGCGGCCGAGCGCGTCCTCGATCTTGATGTCGATCTTCGGGCCGTAGAAGGCGCCGCCGCCCTCGTCGATGTCGCAGGCAAGCCCTTCCGCCTCGACCGCGGCGCGCAGGGCGGCCGTTGCGGCTTCCCAGTGGGCGGTCTCCCCCACCGACTTGCCCTTGGGCTGGGTGGACACATAGATGTGATACCGGTCGAACCCGAAATCACGGAGCATGTCGAGCGAGAAGCGCAGCACGCGGCGGATCTCGGCCGGCATCTGCTCGGGCGCGCAGATGAGGTGCGCATCGTCCTGCGTGAAGCCGCGCACGCGCAACAGCCCGTGCAGGGTGCCGCTCTTCTCGTAGCGGTAGACCGTACCGAGCTCCGCCCAGCGGAACGGCAGGTCGCGGTAGGAGTGCATGTCCGCCTTGTAGATCATGACATGGAAAGGACAGTTCATGGGTTTGGCGTAATAATCCTGGCCGTCGATGTCCATCGGAGCGTACATGCTGTCCTTGTAGAAGTTCAGATGCCCCGAGGTCTGCCACAGTTCGGCGCGGCCGATGTGCGGCGTGCCGACCAGTTCGTACCCGTTCCGCAGGTGCTTTTTCTTCCAGTACTCCTCGATGCGGTACCGGACCTTGGCACCCTTGGGATGCCACAGCGCCAGTCCCTGCCCCACCTGGTCGTCCATCGAGAACAGGCCCAGCTCGCGGCCCAGACGACGGTGGTCGCGTTTCTCCGCTTCCTCCTGCAACCGGAGGAAATCCTCGAGCTGCGACGCCTTGGGGAAGGATATGCCGTAGATGCGCTGCAGCATCTTGTTCTTCTCGTCCCCGCGCCAGTAGGCGCCGGCCACCTTGAGCAGCTTCACGGCCTTGATCCTGCCTGTGGAAGGCAGGTGCGGACCGGCGCAGAGATCGGCGAACGCACCTTGCCGGTAGAACGACAGGACCGCATCCTCCGGCAGGTCGCGGATGAGCTCGCACTTGTAGGGTTCGTCGGCCATCCGCTCAAGCGCCCCCGCCCGGTCGGACGTGAACCGCTCCAGCGGCAGGTCCTCCTTGACGACGACCGTCATTTCGCGTTCGATGGCGGCCAGGTCGTCGGGCGTGAACGGCGTCTCGACATCGAAGTCGTAGTAGAAGCCGTTGTCGATGGCCGGTCCGATGGCCAGCCGCGCCTGCGGGAAGAGACGCTTCACGGCCTGTGCCAGCACATGGGCGCTGGTGTGCCAGAACGCGCGCTTGCCGCCCGCATCGTCGAACGTGAGCAGATTCAGCGTCCCATCGGCTTCCAATGGAAAGGACAGGTCGACCACCGTGCCGTCGATTTCCGCGGCAAGCACGGTGCGCGCAAGCCCCTCGCTGATGTCCCTCGCGATCCGTCCGGCGGTGGTGCCGACCGGCACCTCCTTCATGGAACCGTCCCTGAGTGTGATCTTCGGCATGTGTCTCTCCTTTCCCGGCCCTGGCGAGGACCATGAATGCGTGTGCGGCGCCCTGCCGCGTACCAATGCAAAACGACGCTCCATCCGTCAAGGATGAAGCGCCGCTCCATGGTTCCACCTCGTTTGCACCTCGCTCTCCGCACAAGCGGAACAGGCAAGGGCCACTCGTCGGCTGTAACGGAGCCACCGGGAAGCCTTCGGGCGCATCACACCGCCGTTGGCGGGCCGCGTCGTTCGGTTTCCTGCTCGGAAGGGGTGGCCATCCTGTCTCCGCGGACGCCTTGCAGCCTTGGGCGCCCTCTCTGTGCCGAAGTACGGGGATGGTCATGTCTTCGTCATCGCTTGTACTGTCCCAACCGTATCATAATGACCGTTTTCCTGTCAACCATCCGGGCTTGGCAGGTCCAGGGAGGCAGCGCCGCTGCGCAACACCCGCCCGTCCTGGCGGATCGTCCTCGGGATGCGGCGGACGGAGGCATGAGGTCATGCCGGCCGTTCTCGGAGCAAGGCTTCCAGCAGGGCTTTCGCGCTCCGTATGTCCGCGATTTGCTCTTCACCCTCGATCTCGCGCTCGATGGTCAGTGCGCCTGAATATCCGACACGCCTCAGACCGTCCACCAACGCGGGGAAATCGACGGACCCCCTGCCCATGGGCTGCTCGAGCCCCAGGCTGCGGCCATCGGTCGGATAGTCGCCGTCCTTGGCGTGCACGCCGCGGACGTGCCTGCCGAGCGTCTTGAGCGCATCCACGGGATTCGCCTTGCCATACAGGATCAGGTTGGCGGGATCTAGATTCACAAACACATTGTCCAGCCCGATGTCCTGGATGCAACGCAACATGGCGACGGGTGTCTCCTGGCCGGTCTCCATCAGCAGGTTCTGTCCGTTCCTCCGAAAATGCGTGGCAAGATGCCGCAGGCAGGACACGAGATCATGATACGCATGCGTGTTCGGGTCCTCGGGTATGAAACCCACGTGCGTCGCGATGTCACTCACACCGAGTTTGACGGCGAACGCCGATCCCCTCTTGTAAAAAGCGAGGCGGACGGCCCGGTAGGCGGACGGCACGAGGCCGAGTGTCAGCGGTCCATCATGGAAGTCCCAGACTGAAGGGGTATCCTGCCCCCAGCCGCACCAGAACGCCGTCACCGTGACACCGTACCGTGCGCACGCCGCCCTTGTGTCCTGCGCCACCTCGTCCGTGAAGAGCGCGTCATCCCACCCGAGCAGCTGGCAGGTTTCAAATCCGAGGTCGCGCACCTTGCGTATCTCCGCCTCCATGTCCGCACACAGCTTCACCAGCACACCCAGTTTCATGTTGTCCATCGTACCGCCTCCCTGTCACCTCTCATGGTCTTGAGGCCGGCAACGCCGACCCTTGCCGCCACCTCGCATTGCATCAGCATGCTTCATGCGCCGGGGGCACAAAACGTGTGAACGTTCCCGCAACATGATATGCCGGTCAGCCGCATCGGTCAACGACCGAACGCACCCAGCCATCGATCCCGGCGCGGCTCTCGCCCCCGTCCCTGCTGTATGGCTTGTACGGGGAACCGGCCTGGCCTGCTGGGCGCGAATGAGAGCCAGACCCGGCCGGACAGGTGCAGGCGCGGTGGCCCGATCGGCCCGATCGCCTCGGACCGCTTGTCGCAGGCCGCCTGCAGACACCTCAGGCTATTTGTGATAGAATGAAGCCAGCCCATTACGAAAGATGCTGGAGTTGATAAGCGTATGCACCCTCATCGCTTTTACCGGCCGAACAAGGCCGTTTCGGCGTGCATGGCCGCCCTGCTGACCTTTTCCCTGCTCCTGCCCTCCACGCCCGCTGCGGCCACAACGGCAGGGGGGGTCTCTTCCGTTGAGGCGGCCGGCGCCACAACACCCGCACCGTCGGCCTCCGTACCGGGTGCTGTCCTGCCTGCGGGACCGGAGCTGGCCGCGCAGGCCTGGATCCTCATCGACCCGGAAACCGGAAACGAACTTGCTGCAAGGAATCCGGACGCGCATCGCTCGCCGGCCAGCACCACGAAGATCATGACGGCGCTGGTCGCGCTGGAGCATTATGCCCCCGAAACGCCCATGACCGCCTCCCAGCAGGCAATCGACAGCGTTGGCGGCGACTATGTCCGCGCCGGCATCCTGCCCGGTGAAACCCTCACGCTGCGCAGCCTGCTCGAGCTGATGCTCGTCACCTCGGCCAACGAGGCCGGGTACATCATTGCGGAGCATGTCGCACCCGACCACACGGTTGCGGGCTTCGCCGCCATGATGAACGAAAGGGCGCTTTCACTGGGCATCCCGGCTGCGGACACACATTTCGCGAACCCCTGCGGCATCGAGGACCCGGCCCACTTCACGACCGCCCGCGCACTGGCTCTCATCGCCCGCGAGGCCATGAAGCACGACGTGTTCCGGGAGATTGTCGCGATGACTTCCATCAAGGCACCCGACACGAACCTGCGCACAAGCGACGCGTGGCGGATCAGTCATCTGCTTCCGACCAACGAGCTGGTCGCCAACCCGGGCACATACGGATCCAAGTACTACACCGCGACCGGCATCAAGACCGGGTATACGGATCCGGCCGGACGCTGCCTCGTTTCCTCCGGCACCAATCCCGACGGACAAATGTTCATCGGCGTGGTGCTCGGCGCGGAAAGCTCCGAGGACAGCTTCAGGGAGTCGCGCCGCCTGCTCGAGTTCGGCTTCAACACCTATGCGCGCGCCGAACTGAAGGTTTCGGGCGAGTACTACGGCCGATACGAGGTCACGGATGCGGAAGACAACCAGAAGGTCACCGTCAACACC
>JAEXRM010000095.1 GCA_023440865.1 Bacillota bacterium | reverse complement strand
CTCTCCTTTTTGCCAACCATGCCGTCCCGGCCGCCGCCAGGGGGCATGGACGCGGGACCGGCTGCGCGGCGCGCCACCCCCGGATCACCCGGATCCCGATGACTGCCCGGATCCCGGGGCAGGTGCCGTCTCGACGGCATCAGCGTCATATATGCCGTAACCGCGCCGCACCGACAGGACCGCGGCATCCGCTGAAAGCTTGCCCATCAGTTCCCGGGCGAGCGCGTCAATCCAGGCTGGCGCATTTTCCGGCACCACGAGCACCAGATGGCGCAGCCCGACGGGATGCGGATCCATGCCCGATGGGGCTTCCACCAGTTCTCCCGGATCGGGCATGCGGGACAACGCTGCCAGGGCAGAGCGCCGGACTGCGGCGGCGTTGTCGCGATACGAAGCCAGAAACGGATTGAGACTGATCACCTGCAGCGCTTCCACCAGGCCGGAACCATCCCGGACGAGCGCATCGCAACCGGATTGCATCTCATCCATCCTTTGCAGCGACGCACCCTTGCGCGCGGCGTCCGCCGCAAGGCGATCGAGCTCGGCGGATTCGATCGCCCGCCCACGGCCCCATGCGGAAGCCGGATCGCCGGGATGGTTCCACAGGCTGTCCCCGCCGGATGCCGGCGCACCATCCCCTCCGGCACCTCCGCCGGATGCGTAGGGGCCGCGAAGCGACCTCCCGACACCGGCACCCCAGAGTGCGACACGCACGCGGTTCCGGCATCGGATCGCAGGGCACATCCCGAACGGAGCCGCCGGTTTGAGCGAATAGTCCGCAACAAGCTCGATCTGACCGCTCGCACTGTCATAATGGCTTCCCGAGAAAGAGACCGCCTTCTTCCCGCCGCGTATGCCGGCCGCCACCCATGGGTCCCCGCTTTCTCCGCCATCTGCCGCGGAGAGCCGCCAGGACGCCAGGGCGAAAGCAGCCTGCCCCAGCACCTCGTCCGAAAGCGACGCGATACCGCTCCCGAGATCGGTCGACAGCGTGCCGCATGCCATGCGGATCTCCTCGAGGAGGGATGCGGCCGGTACGTCTCCGGCCTCGGTGGGATGCTGGGCCGTCACTCCGGCCGGTTGACGCGTCGGACCGTATGCAGCGGGGCTTGCCTGCTCCTCCTGCCGTCCGCCGTCGGAGGCCGTCAAGGCGGCAAGCAGTGCTGACAATGCATCAAGCTGCGGCTTTCCGATCAAGGTACGCCCCTGCGCCAACGAGTCTGCATCGCCGCGCACGGCCAGGAGCCCGCACAGCTCGGCCGCATAGCCCCCGGAAGCCAGAAGCCTGGCAGTGTCGCGCATGGCAGTTTCCACACGCAGCCATGAAACCGGATAACCGATCAGGGAGGACAGCGTGAGCAAAGCGGCCAGAAATACCGGCAGCACGATGGCCGATTCGATTGTCGCGCTGCCCCGCCGGGCATGAATGCCCAGATGCTTCTCCATGACACCCTCCCTTCCGGTCCCCGGTCAGTACCTGCAGACCGCCTCCGACCGGATGGTGGTCAAGCCCGCCCGTTCGGCGACCTGCCGGGGAATGAACCAGAAATCCATCTCCACGCTGACATCCAGCCGGACGCATGTCGCACGCTCCGCAAGGCGGTACTGAGTCGTGCCGAGGGCCGAGCCGAGGTTGAGCTGTATCAGGTCGGCAACCCGTTCGGTCTTCGTCTGTTGCGGCATGCAGAGCAGGAAGAGGGCGAGATATTCCTCATAGGACAGGGTCGCCATGCGACCCGTGATGCCCGACTTCAACGGGTTTGACGCCGTGTCGCGCCCCAGGAGGCTGTCCGCCTTCTGCTCCAGCCGGTCGAATCCCGCGTCTGCCAGTCCCATGGCCGTACTGCGGGCCGTCTCGACCAACGAGGCATAGCATCGGGATCCGAAAACCTGCCGCCTCACCTCTGCCTTCACCTGTTCGCGCAATGACGACACCTGCTCCACCGCCAATCCGACAACCGCTTCCGAACATGTGCGCCGGAAGGTCTCGACCCATGCATGCAACACCTCACCGAACCGTCCGGTCAGCTGGTCGGCTTCCCCATCGGCGGGCAAGCGGCCGAGCAGGTCCGCAATGCCGGATTCGATCGTTTCGGGCATTCCCTCCGTCGCAAGCAGCACGCCGTCTCCGAGCTGACGGCCAAAGTCTTCGCATTGGGCCTCGAGCGGCGCAAAGACGCTCTCCACGGCCGCATCGGTCCATCCGCCGACGGTCTCGCGGACTGCCTGGTCCGCGTTGCCTATCGCCTCGCCGCATGCGCCGGCAACATGACCCTTGAGCGGATCGAGCACCAGCTGCTGAACCAGCGTGCCGCGCAGGCTGCCCGCCGAGAGGAACCAGCTCGCCTCCGTCTTGACCAGCGGCACCTTTTCCCCTCGAAGCAGCCGTTCGACATCGACACACGACTCGGCGGCAGCCCAGGCGATCATCAGAAAATGCTGGACCACCGGCAGGCCGAAGCCCGTCCAGCCAGCAAGCGCGCCTGCCAGCGCTAGCGTGGCGGAGCGTTTGGGCGACGAGGCATACACATGGCACAGGTTCATGCCGAGCCGTACGCCAAACAGCGTCCCCTTCATGGCCGTCCGGTTTCCCGCCTCCGTTTCGCAGCCAAAGAGCACATATTCGACTTCACCCTTGTCGAACACGGTCCCCGAGAGGTCTCTGCCCCATGATAGATCGCGCACGATGCCGCCCTCAGGCATACCCGCGTGCTTGAAGGCAGAAAGGATGTAGGCGTCCTCCCACAGCCGTTCGACAAAACTGCGGCCCGACAGGTCTGACAGCTCCGCCAGGCGCCCGCCTGCCCGGGCGAACCGGTCGAGGCTCGCCGTATAGCTGTTTTCCCGCCGTTCCCGAATCGATGTGGTTCCTGTCCCCGTATCCGCAAGCGGATGCGGCGCACGGGCCTGTGATGCCAGGCAGGAGGGCAGCGTGTCCAGGAGGTGCTGCGGTATGGCACGCAGGTTGCCTGCATCGCCGGTGTCCGACTCCTCCCCCCTGACCAGGCGAGCCGTTCTGGATGCGGCATCTCGAATGGAACGGAGGGTTTGCCCCGTCGAGGTGGTTCTGTCATCCTCCACCGCCGCATCCTCCTCCCCTTCCGTCTGCCCGTGCTCGCCGGTCCATGTCGACAGCCAGGTCCGGTATTCGGAGATCTCCTGACCGGATGCCGGCTGTCCCGGTTCGAAATCCGGTATGGCGATCGTGCCGGCCTGACGCATCCGCCCATAATCCGCAAAACCGGCCAGCGAGCTCAGATCCGTCCCCGGCACAGGGTCCCGCGACAACTGAGGATCAAGAGCCGGAAGCGGCAATGAGCTATCCCGTCCGGGTTCCGCTGCGACTGTCCGAAAGTTCGCAGCGGCCGACTCGGCATCCCGAAGCAGGTTCCTCGTCTGCGCCATTTGCTGGGCAACCACATCGGACCAACCCTCCAGCAGTCTTTCCCCTGCTTCCGCACCCTCCCTCACCCGTTCCATGACAACCGCATCCGGGAAGGAAGGGACCCTGGCCGCATCCGCTTCGGCGTAACCCTGCGAGAGCGTGCCCGATTTCCGTGCGCCGGCCGCGGCCGCCGCTGTCTGCGGGCCGATCCGCTCCAGCCCGGAAACCAGACCCTGCGCCAGTGTCCCGGCCTTTGCGAGCGTCCGCCCGTACCGTTCCAGATGCGCGGCCAGCTCTCCCTCCGCCCGCATGATTTCCGCCAAACCAGCACAGACCGTTTCGAGCGAAGCCCCGCACGAAGCGGCAGCGGGCTCCCATTGCGTCCGCAGCAACGCCTCCCATGTCTGCCGGCAGGACTCCGCCTCGCGAAGCGCCACTCCCGCCGCGGCTTCCCGGACGACCACCTCCGCCCTTAGCGCGGACACCGCCTTCGCATCCGAAACGCCTTCCCCTCCTCCGCCCGCCGCTGCGGCAATGTCCGCGCCTGCCGCATGAGCGGCGTCCGTTTGCCCATGTCCCCCGCTTGCCTGCGCCTGTCCTGCGTCGTCCCGCGTGGCACCGGCCGACTGGCCACCGACAGCATCCGCCAGTGCCTTGCGCGCCCTGAGGGCTTCCGTTTCCGCGGCATGGGCCGCCGCCTGCGCCAGTTCCAGGCGCACACGGCAGGCGCTCAATTGCGGCAGGAGCGCGTCGAGTGCCGGAACAGCCGCGTTGTACCTGGTTGCGGCCAGCCTGACAGACTCGGCCTGTGTGTCCACCACCGCATCGATCCGATCGGCGAGGGTTCCGCCGGCAGTGCCTGGATCGGTGCCGAGAGCGGGCATCCGCATCGTCATGAGCAGCCGGAGCCGGACAAGGTCCTCGCGCAGGAGCGCTCTTGCCCGCTCCAGCGCCATGTCCGTGCGTATGACCTCCGTCTCGGCCATGGCGCCCCGAAAGGCGGCAAGCTTCTCCACAAAACCCGCGGCGAGCTGGACGGGAGCCCGATACCGCATGCAGTCCGCCGCATAGGGGCCGAGCACCTCCGCCCGGGCCAGGGCATCGCCGGTTTCCACACGCACGCCTGCCACCGTCAGGCCGAACAGGTCGGCCACCGGCGGCTGATCCCCGTCCGCAAGGGGATCCGCTTCGAGATTGGCGCACAGCAGCGACTCCGCCCTCGCCGCCAATACATCGGGTCGGGCGTCCGCCAGACCGAACAGCGCATACTGCTCGCGCAGCGGCCGATCGTACCCGGCAAGGAGCGATTCCGCGGCGAGCGCCACCGTGTCACGGACACGGACCTGCGCCAGCTGCCATCGCGCAAGATCGGTCAGGACGCAGCCCATCGGCACCAGCGCCGAGAGCAGGATGCACAGGAAAACCGTCGTACCTCCGCGGCGCATGCCCGCGCGCCGCATCCCATGGCCTTTCCCACCAGCTGTGGAGAACAGCCGCACCTTGATGTCGCGCAGCACCAGGTTCCTTCCGCCCATGTCTCATTCCTCCGCCGGCCGCATGCCGGATCGCTCCGCCACAAGTCCAAGACTCTTCCCCAGCTTCCCGGTCAACGAGGCAACCCGCTGCACCGCATCCACACCCTGCAGCAGCAGCAGCCCCTGATCCAAGTCCTGGATCACCGTGCGGGGAGCCAGAACAAGCACCTCCGCCCCGGCCCGGATCCGCAGCGCATGCTTCGATCCGGCAAGCCGCGACCATCCGGACGCAAGACCGCCGACCGGAACCGAAGCCGACACGCGCAACACGGCGAATGGCAGGCCCCCTTTGCAGTCAATCCGTACCTCGATCGCATCCGCATCGAACGTGCCCATTCCGGAACCGGACATCCAGCGCCGACGGCGCAGCGCGTCCGCAAGCCGTTCCGCCATCAGCCTTTCCGCGCCGGAGCCGGCCCCCAGCAGGGTACGCACCTGCCAGTACATGTCCGGTTCCATCCCGGAGTCCTTGGAAAAGGATGCGGCCACGCCGACATCCGTCCAGGCTTCGGCAAGTTCAGTTGCCGTTCCTGAGACCACGGCACGGAGCACCGCGCGGTCGTGCGCAAGCACGGCCAGCTGCAGGACAAGGCCCACGATCAGCAGCACAAGCGGAAATACGACGGCATGCTCCACCGTCGCGCCACCGCGTGACCACAAGCCCGCGTGCCGTGTCCCGATTTCCGGTCGCTGCAGACATGGCGGAGCAACCATTGGGCAGGTCGCATCCTTCGGACAGGACGCGGCCTGCGGACTCGGATGCGCCGGCCGCCCCATCCTGGCCGCCGGCGAGGCGTTCTTGACAGAGGAAGGTGTCGCCTGTCGCATTCAGAACATCCCTCCGATCGAAAGAAAGGCAGGCGCCACACTGACCAGAAGGACGGCGACAAACAGAATCGCCAACGGCAGCACCAGCTTTGATGAAGCCTCCTCACCGGCCCGGCGCGCCGCAAGCTTTCGGGCTTCCCAGCTGTCCGACGCCATGCGCCGCAGCTCGGACGAGAGCTCCCCGCCACCCAGACGGGCATGCTGGATGAGGATGCCGCAGAGCGCTCCGATCTCCCGGATCCGGCATTGTTCCGCCAGCTCGCTCCACGCCTGACCCTCGGGCATGCCACCCTCGATGCAGGCAAGCACGCGCGCCACCTCGCGGACAAGCAGTCCGCGCGCCGCCTGCGGCTCTCCCGCTAGCCGGCGCAGCGCCTGTCTGACATGAAGGCCCGCACCGGTGAGCAAGGCCAGCCTCGACACGAAGTCGGGAAACTCGCGGGCCAGCGTCCGGCAGCGTTGGCGGTACATGCCGTCCAAACGCCGATCCGAGAGCACCCACATCGACACCGGCGCCACCGGCAGCAGCAGGCACGCGGAGGCATCCGCATCCCCCACAACGCACAGGAAAACGGCCACGACCGCGCCAAGCCATGCATACAGGCATTTCTCAGCCATATGGACACGCATGTTCCGGCCAGCCTCCACCGGACCGTACAGCAGACGCATGCGCGGCATCAACCGTTCCGTCTCGCCGGCGAGCAGCCGAGCGGGCAGCCACCGCGTGAGCCTCAGGGCCGCCGGCAGCAGCCACGGTGGCGAAAACCCGCAAGAATCGCCGCATTCGTCCTTCCGTCCGAGAAACCATGCCGGCACCATCGGCGCAGCGGCCAACACCAGCAGCAGGATCCACATGTCTGCCCCTTTCCGCGAACCGTTGCGCCGCAACGAACGCATGCCTACGGATCCGCCCGCATGATGCGCTCGCCGACCGCATAGCCCGCTCCGACCAGCGCGAGTGCCACCGTCATGATGAAGCGGCCCGACAGGGTTTCGTACATCGGCGCCATGAAATCGCCGCTGCCCGCACGGACAAGCAGCACGAGAAACACGGGAGAGACGCATAAAAGCCGCTGTTCAAGCTTCTTTGCCGCCCAGGCGGTTTCCATCTCCTGCCGCACCTCGATTTGCTCCCGCAACACCCGGACGGAACGACGGACGACCTCCACCAGATTGCCGCCCGCGTGCCTCGCGATGGCGACCACCTCGGCGAAGCCGGCGACCTCCCCGAGGCCGGTACGGGCTGCGAGATCTCCCAGGACACGCTCCACGGGCTCGCGGAGCCGGAGCCGTTCCGACATGGCGCGCATTTCCTGCATCAGCTCGCACCGGCTCGATCCGTATTGCAGCGCAAGTGCGTCCGCCCCATCGACAAACGCCTGCTCCAGCGCCTTGCCCGCCGACAGGGAGACGGACAGGTAATACAGCATGTCGCGATACTGCAGCACGAAACGTTCCCGCTTGCGCCTGGCCTTGTGCCGCATCCACAGGGGTATCGCGGCGAAGCCGGCTGGAAGGGCCACCATCGATATCACCCGACTGGCATAGAACACCTGTGTGACCAGCACCGTGAACGCCATGCCGGCGGCCGCCGCGCACAGCCATTCGCGATGCGGGAGTCGATCCAACCAATACGCATCGGCCTGATGACGGCGTTTCTTCCCGCCGCATGCACGTCCCAGCACGCCGCCGATCTGCCTGATCACAACGCCGCCGGCCTGCCTGATCAACGCGGCGCATGCACCCGTCGCGGATCCACGTGCCTCCCCGGCATGACGGGGCGCCGCATCCGTCCTCAAGAAGCCTATCCCGGCCATGACACCGCCTCCCTTCGATTCCGCCCTGTTCAATGCCATCATCACATCATGCCGCGCAGGATGAGCTTCTCCGTCCGCATCAGCTTCGCGCCGGTCGCCCGGAGTGACCCGGAGACGCGAGGGCCGGCATCGGTACCCGCTGGCGCCTCCTCAAACCGGAACAAGGGTGTCAGCTCAATGCCCTCGCTACCGCACCCGACAACTTCCGCAATCTGCACGACCCGCCGGCTGTGGTCTCGCAGCCGCTGCAGGAAGACGACGATCTCAATGGCGGAGGCAATCTGGCGACGGATGGCCTGAAGCGGCATTTCGGACGCCATGGACACCATGGTCTCGAGCCGGTCCATCATGTCCGTCGGGGAATTGGCGTGACCTGTCGACATGGATCCGTCATGCCCCGTGTTCATCGCCTGCAGCATGTCGAATGCCTCCTCGCCGCGCACTTCCCCGACAATGATGCGATCGGGCCGCATGCGCAGCGAGGCGCGGATGAGCTGCTTCATCGCGATGCCTCCCCTGCCCTCGGCGTTGGGATTGCGTGTTTCCAGCCTGGCCAGGTTCCGGATGCCGGCCAGCTGCAGTTCGGCGGAGTCCTCGATCGTCACGATGCGCTCATCCGGCGGGATATAGGCGGAAAGGACATTGAGCAGCGTGGTCTTGCCGCTACCCGTTCCCCCGCAGACGAACAGGTTGTACCGTGCCTTCACCAGCCGCTCGAGAAAGGCCGCGGACTCCTCCGTCAGCGCACCGTACGCGATCAGCTGGTCCGCCCGCAGCGGCCTGTCCGGAAAGCGCCGGATCGTCAGCAGCGGGCCGTCCAATGCGACCGGAGGCAGCACCGCGTTGATGCGCGACCCATCCTCGAGCCGGGCATCAACGATGGGTTCGGATTCGTTGACCACCCGGTTGACACGCGACACCAGGCTCTGGATGAGGTCCTCCAGCCGCTCGCGGCTTTCGAACCGCACATCCGCCTGCTCGATTCGCCCGCCGCGTTCGACAAAAACCTTGTCCGGCCCGTTGACCATGATCTCCGTGGTCCCCGGGTCGCGCATCAGGGGCTCGAGGACATCGAGCCGGCGCATGGCGTTGAACACCTGTTCGACGGCACGCCGTTTCTCGCGCGCGTCAGCCTGCTCGGAACGGGGGTCGGCAAACAACGCCTGCTCGATGGCCCGCCGCAGCCATGCCTCCCGGTCCAAGTCCGTACGGGGGATGCCGGAGTTGCCCATATCCGTTCCCGCGTCCACCACCGCCCTGCGCATGCCGGCGGTCCATGAGGCAAAATCCGCTTCGTTCATGTTACCTCCTGCCCGCTGTGCCCGCCTTCGCAACCAGGCGCCCGCATCAGGGCTGTGACGAACGACTCGTCCAGATCCCACGGATCGGACGGCCACCCCCGCGGAAACGGCGACGGCAGCCGGATGGGTGGCGGCAGGCTGTCACCTTCCCTCCCGACCGGCCGCACCGCCCCACCCCAGGCATGGCTCTCCGGCTCCGTGCCGGAAGGGATGGAAAAGCGGTGCACAGCCAATCCGGGACCGCCGCCTGACCACGAAGCCTGCAAGCCGGCCCTGAGCAACAGACCGGCTGCCTCCTCCAGCAGCCGGAGTCCGAACGGATCCGCCGTCGCCGTCAGATACAGGCTGCCGGCAATGCCGGCGAGGGAGAGGTTCCGGGCGTGCAGCCCCGTCCCCGCATCCAGGACCACGGATGCGATGCCCGCGCCGGACGCGGCGGATACAACCCGCCGGACCGCTTCCGGATCGAACCCGGCGGCGTCCTCAGGCAGAACGGGCGGACGCAGGCATCGGACGCCGGTCGAGCCGTCCCGCCCCAGGCAACGCTCCAGGGCGGGGGTATCGAACGGATTTTCGCTGCCGGCCTCGTAGGCGAGCCGTGACAGGCCGTCGCCGCACCGGGGAGAGAACCACGGCCGGGTCGCCTGCACCGGGTCGAGATCGAGCAGCAGCGTATCCCGCGTCTTTGCGCGCCAGGCGGCAAGCACCGGTGCGACCGGCTGCAGGTGGGCGGGGCCGGCAAGGTGGATGACGACCCGCACATCGACCGACACCGACAGGGGGGCCGATGCCGGCATCCAGCCCCGCGCCTCGGATCCCCGCCGCAACATGGCGGTCAGGTCGGGCATCGACTGGTACTTGGCGATCCGAAGGCATCCCTCTGCCTCAACCCGGAATCCATCCTCAAGCAGCACGCGCCGCTTGTGGCATGGATCCTGTGTCCTTTCCCATGCAGCACCCGCGATGAGGCGGACCGGTTCTGGCCATGCGGGTCTGCCGCCATGCAAGGCCGGCAGACCCGCATCTGCGTCCGGCACGAGCAGGAAGCCCGCCTCGGGATGCAGCCTGATCCAATCCGCGAAACGACTGACGTACTCGGTATCGTCGTCCACTAGCATCAACGGCACGGGCATGATGCCACCTCCAGACGGCGCCATCATACAGGACCGTCACGGGCCTGTCCAGCCGGCTGTCCATGCGGATACGGCAAAAAAGCCGCGGCTTGGGCCGCGGCTTCCTTTCGTCCGGATATGCAGTTCCTTTGGTGTATTCCCCCGGCCATTCCATGCCTGCGCCCCGGAGACGGTGCCATGCGCCCCCCGGCCACGGGCCGGCTGTCCCTTTGGGGAACGCGCCTCGCGCCCCCCGGCAGCCCCTGTGTCACACCCGCGCGACCGCATGTTTATCCCGCTTTCGGCAGGCGGATGCGGTGACTCAATCGAGGAAGTCCTTCAGCTTCTTGGAGCGGCTGGGATGGCGGAGCTTGCGGAGCGCCTTCGCCTCGATCTGCCGGATGCGCTCGCGGGTGACGTTGAACTCGCGGCCGACCTCCTCGAGCGTGCGCGCACGGCCGTCATCGAGGCCAAACCGCAGGCGGAGCACCTTTTCCTCCCGAGGTGTCAGGGTGTCGAGCACATCGATGAGCTGTTCCTTGAGCAGGGTGAAGGCTGCCGACTCCGCCGGCGCCGGCGCATCGTCGTCGGGGATGAAGTCGCCCAGATGGCTGTCCTCCTCCTCGCCGATCGGCGTTTCGAGCGAGACCGGCTCCTGCGAGATCTTCATGATCTCGCGCACCTTGTCCTCGGTCATGCCCATCTCCTTGGCGATCTCCTCGGGCAGCGGATCGCGTCCGAGTTCCTGCAGCAGCTGGCGGGACACGCGGATGAGCTTGTTGATGGTCTCGACCATGTGCACCGGAATGCGGATGGTGCGCGCCTGGTCGGCGATGGCGCGCGTGATGGCCTGACGGATCCACCAGGTGGCATAGGTGGAGAACTTGTAGCCCATGCGGTAGTTGAACTTCTCGACCGCCTTGATCAGGCCCAGGTTTCCTTCCTGGATGAGATCGAGGAACAGCATGCCGCGCCCCACATATCGTTTGGCGATGGAGACGACCAAACGGAGATTCGCTTCGGCAAGCCGCTTCTTCGCCTCGTCGTCGCCTTCCTCCATGCGCTGCGCCAGCAGGATCTCGTCATCGCTCGAGAGCAGCGGCACCTTGCCGATCTCCTTGAGATACATGCGCACGGGGTCGTCGATGGTGATGCCTTCGGGGATGGTGATGTCGAGCTCTTCCTCCTCGGCTTCGACCTCGATGCCCGGTTCGATGAAGGGAACCTCCTCGATGTCGTCGCCACCTGCCTCCGGCACGACATCGATGCCCATCTTCTCCAGCGCCTCATACACCTTTTCAATCTGATCGGGCGTCACATCAAGGCGTTCGAAGGCATCCTCGATTTCGCCGTATGTCAGCATGCCTTTCTCGCGGCCCTCGTCGATCAGCGTCTGCAGCACCGCCTTGGCGTCCCTCGGCTCCTCCTGTCCGGCCTTTTTCGGGTCCGTGCCCTGTGCCGCGGCGGCGGCGCCGGCCTTCTGTCCGGACTCCTCCCCCTGCGCCGTCTCGGTGCGCTTGTCCGTCTTCTTCGGGGCCGATGCACGCTTCTTCGTTGTCTCCGCCATGTTCCAATCCTCTTTCTCTTCCCGTCTTGCGGGATGCTCTCCGACGCCTGCCGCGGCCCGTTTCCGGCCCCATCCGCATGCGCCCGTGTCCGCCGGTATGTACTTACCCTTTTATTGCCTCCGACATGCGGGAAATGATGCGGTTGAGCTCCACACCGAGTTCCCTGCGCCGTTCCGGATCCGTTTCCGTTCGGATGCTGTCGAGCACCCATTGCTTCTCGTCCTCAAGCGCCATCCGTTCCAGACGCCGCAGGATGTCGCCGACGGCCTGTTCCGCATTGTCCACCGTGCTGCGGGTCTGCGCGGTATGGATCATGGCCGACGCGGCCTGGGCCGGCAGATCGTTGACAAGCTCCGCCAGTGAAGCCTCATGCCTTGTCTGGAGCCGCTCGTACAGCTTCAGGGCAACGGTGCGGGACACGTTCCCGCGGTAGCGCTCGACCGGCATGCGCAGCGCCAGATCCTCAAACAGCCGGTTCTCCGTACCCAGCAGGCACAGCAGGATGAGTTCGCTCTCATCGTACCGGTTTCTCGCCGGGCCCTCCGTCTGCCCATGGACACGCATCAACGCGGGCGCCGCCCGGGCGGACTCCGTCTGCCGGCCCTGGCGCCGGAGCCGCTTGTCGACCTCCGCCTTCAGCGCTTCGAGGGATACCCGGTATTCACCGGCGATCGCGGACATCGTCATTTCGCGCTCGATGGCGTTGTCGTGTGCCGCCAGCACATCCGCCATGCCATTGAGCAGCTGGAGCCTGTCCTCCATGTCATTCCCCGGGAAAGCCCGCTTCTTGAGCAGCATCCGGAACTCCAGCAGCGACATCGCATGGTCGAGCAGATGCCGGAAGCGGTCCGCCCCCTGGTTGCGGATGAACTCATCGGGATCCTTGCCCTCCGGTATCTGCAGGACGCGCACCGGCACGCCGCTGCCCTCCAGTATCTCTATACCGCGCAGGGTGGCGTTTTGTCCGGCCTTGTCGGCGTCATAGGCGATGACGACCTCTTCGGCATACTTCTTGAGGATCCATGCCTGCTGCTGGGTCAACGCCGTGCCAAGCGAGGCGACAGCGGTGTCGATGCCTGCCTGGTGCAGCGAGATGACATCCATGTACCCCTCCACCATCACGATGCGCTTCGAGGCGGCATTCCGCGCGAAGTTCATTGCGTAGAGCTCGCGGCTCTTGCTGTAGAGCGGCGTGTCGGGCGAGTTCATGTATTTGGGTTCGGAGGCGTCCAGCACCCTGCCGCCAAAACCGATGATGTTGCCCCGGATGTCGAAGATCGGGAACATGACCCGGTTTCGAAAGCGATCTCCCGGTCCCGAGCGGCCCTGGACCGACAGTCCGGCCGTATCGAGCAGCGCCGGCGACGCCCCCTTGTCGAGCAGATGCCGGCACAGCGCGTCCCACGAATCGGGCGCGAAACCCAGTCCGAAGGTTCTGACGGTCTTCTCCGCAAGGCCGCGCCTCGTGAGGTACTGCTGGGCACCGCGGCCCGGCGGTCCCGCGAGGTTCGCATAGAAGAAGCGGGCCGCCTCGCGGTTGATGCCCAGGATTTCCTTCTTGAGCCGCGAACGCTCCTGCTCCCCGCGATCCTCCGATTCCGGCAGGGTGATGCCCGCACGCTCGGCAAGCTGACGCACCGTCTCGGGAAACTCGAGGTTCTCGATGCCCATGAGGAAGTGGTAGACATTGCCGCCCTTCTGGCAACCGAAGCAGTAGAACAGCTGCTTGGCCGGATCCACGGAAAAGGATGGCGTCTTCTCGCCGTGGAACGGGCACAACCCCACCATATGGCGTCCGCGTCGCTCCAGATGGACATAGCCGGAGATGACGCCGACGATGTCGTTCCGGATGCGGACTTCCTCGATGATGTCTTCCGAATACAGCAATGGCACGCTCCCACGGATCCGATTGGGAAGGCGCCCATGGCCTGAGCCGGAGAAACCCGGACCGCCGCGACGAAACCTGCCCACTTCGAACATTCGACGGACCGTGTCGATTTCCTTCCGTCCCCGTGAGGAATCTTTGCGTCAGCCTACCCGTTCCATGATTCCGGGAGATACATTTCCTTGAAGAAGCGCACGGCGAAAGGATCGGTCATGCCGGCCACATAGTCGCAGACGACGCGGTGCAGTCCGTCGGATGCGATGGCGGCCCGGTCGTCCTCCGGCATGAGCTCCGGCCGGTCAGCCAGGGTATCGTAGATGACCGCCACAAGCCGTTCCGCCTTGTTCTCTTCCTGCTTGGCGACCGAGCCGACGTACACGCGCTCGAACATGAAGTCGCGCAGGCGGTCCGAGGCCGCCTGGATCTCGGGCGCCATCCGGATGTCCTCCAGGGACGCGCTGCCGGCGATCAGACTCGTGATCATCGTATGGATGCGTCGCGAGGACGTTTCCCCGAGCACGGAAACGCATGCGGCCGGAATGTCGGCCTCGGTGATGACCCCGCCGCGGATGGCGTCCTCGATGTCGTGGTTGATGTAGGCGATGCGGTCCGCGTGGCGCACGATGCGCCCCTCGAGGGTGGCGGCCCTGTCGGGTCCGGTATGGCAACGGATGCCGTCGCGCACCTCCCAGGTGAGATTGAGCCCCTGCCGGTCCTTTTCGAGCACTTCGATGACACGCACGCTCTGTTCGTTGTGCCGAAAACCCAGCGGACAGATACGGTCCAGCACGCGCTCACCCGCGTGGCCGAACGGCGTGTGCCCCAAGTCGTGGCCCAATGAGATGGCTTCGGTCAGGTCCTCGTTCAGGCGCAGGCTCCGGGCAACCGTGCGGGCGATCTGCGATACCTCGAGCGTGTGGGTGAGGCGCGTGCGGTAGTGGTCTCCCTCCGGCGAAATGAACACCTGCGTTTTGTGTTTGAGACGGCGGAACGCCTTTGCATACAGGATGCGATCACGATCGCGCTGGAAGGCCGTGCGGATGGCGCAGGGCGCCTCCGGCTGCGCCCTGCCGCGGGTGCGGGCGCTGCGGGCGGCCTGCGGATGCAGGCTGCGGTCCTCTTCCTCTTCCAGCATTTCACGGATGAGCATGCGTGCCTCCTGTTCCGATGCGTGCCCCGAGGGCGTGCAGCAGGATCCTGGCGACGACGGTCGCGTCCTCGAGTCCCCGGTGCTCGGCGTCCCCGAGCACGCCCAGGTGGCGCGCCACCGTGCCGAGCTTGTGGTTGGGCAGCGAGGGGAAGCAGCGTCTGGCCAGCGGGACGGTGTCGATCTGCTCGTTGGGCACGGTCAGGCCCATGCAGCGCGCGTCGTGCGCGATGAAGCTCATGTCGAAGCGGATGTTGTGCGCCACCAGGGGCAAATCGCCCACAAAATCGAGGAACGCCGGCAGCACCATTTCCACGGGAAGCGCGTCGCGGACCATCGCGTCCGTGATGCCCGTCAGATCGGTGATCACCGGCGGAATGCGGCACCCCGGATTGACCATGCGCTGCCAGGTGTCGGTGATGTTCCCGTCAAGGACCTTGACGGCGCCGATCTCGATGATGCGGCTGCCCGGCGGTTTCAATCCGGTGGTTTCAAGGTCGAACGCCACAAAATGGCGGGGCAGTCTGATCATTGCATCCTCCGGCGCAGGGTGTTCCGGTCCCTGCGGACCCTTGCTGCCCCTTGATTATGACACATGGGAGGCATTCCGGACAATGTCGGCCGGACGGACACATGCTCCCGTGAAAACCGGCGGGGGGTGCGATGCCGCACAAAGCAGAAAACAGACGGAAAAACAGCAGGGGGATTGTGGCATATCGTTTCCCTTTTTGATATAATCCGATTCGTTGCGGTCGCCTCGCGGCGCCGCATCATCCCACACCCGGGCATGATCGAAATCCGCGGCACACAGGAGGACACACCATGCTTTCTCAGATTTCGGACCTGTTCGGCGCGCTTGCGTCGGGCGACACGGGGACCGCCTCCCAAATCGGACTCTCCCTCGGCGGCATGCTCTTGATGTTCCTCATCGGCGGTGTGCTCATCTGGCTTGCCGTCAAAAAGGAATACGAACCGGCCCTGCTGCTTCCCATCGGCTTCGGTGCCATCCTCACCAACATCCCGCTGAACACCCTCACCGGACCGGACGGCATCTTCAAGTTCCTTTACGACAATACCATCGCAAACGAGCTGTTTCCGGTGCTCATCTTCATCGCCGTCGGCGCGATGATCGACTTCGCACCGCTGTTCCAAACGCCGCTGATGCTCTTTTTCGGCGCCGCGGCCCAGTTTGGCATCTTCTTCACCATGATGGTCGCCATCTTCTTCGGATTTGACCTCAAGACAGCCGGCGCCATCGGCGTGATCGGCGCGGCGGACGGTCCGACCTCCATTTTCGTCGCCAACGCCTTCAAGCTCGAACCGAGCATGATTGCGGCCATCACGGTGGCCGCCTATTCGTACATGTCGCTGGTGCCGATCATCCAGCCTCCGGTCATCAAGGCGCTCACAACGAAGAAGGAACGCCTCATCCGCATGGATTTCCACCAGCGCAAGGTTTCCAAGACCGCCAAGATCCTCTTCCCCATCCTCGTCACAATCGTCGCCGGCATCGTCGCCAAGGAATCCGTCGCGCTGGTCGGCGCGCTCATGTTCGGCAACCTCATCCGCGAATGCGGCGTGCTCGACCGTCTCTCCGAAGCTGCCCAGAACATGCTCGCCAACCTGGTCACCCTGCTGCTCGGCATCACGATCGGCACCACGATGACCGCCTCCGGCTTCCTCAATGTCAACACCCTGCTGATCATGGCCATGGGCCTGGTCGCCTTCGTATTCGACACGGCGGGCGGCGTGCTGTTCGCCAAGTTCCTCAACCTGTTCCTCAAGCACAAGATCAATCCCATGGTCGGCGCCGCCGGCATCTCCGCCTTCCCGATGTCCGCCCGCGTCATCCAGAAGATGGCCAAGGACGAGGACCCCACGAACTTCATCCTCATGCAGTCCATCGCCGCCAACGTCTCCGGCCAGCTCGGCTCGGTGGTTGCCGGCAGCATGATCCTCGTCCTCATCGGCAGTTCGCTGATCAAGTGACCCGGCATTTCGTGAAGGCACAGCGCGTCCTGTGTACGGCGCGCGGAAGGGAATGGCATCCATGAGCAATTTTTGGGATCGTGTCTTTGAAGGCCTCAGGGTTTCCGGCCTGGGTCTGCTCGGCGTCTTTTCCGTTTTGATCATCTTTTACGTGATCATCGTCCTGCTCGACAGAATCAAGGAAAAACCCGAGGCGGAATGACGCCGGGTCATACACCCACAAGCAAGGGAGCCGTCGCATCCATCGATGCACGGCTCCCTTTCATGTCCCGGTTCCGCATCGTCACGGCAAGCCCCACCCGCGTCACACCGGTTCCCCTTCCGGATACCAGCCCAGCAGCTTCATCCACGGCAGCCCGTGATCGAGCAGGTAGAGCGCCTCGATGGCCGGGCGGCTGTCCGCCGGACTCTCGAAGTCGCAGTGAAAGCTGTACTCCCAGGGACGATGGGGTATGGGACGCGATTGGATCTTCACCACATTCAAGCCATGGTCCGCAAGACGCGCCAGCGCCGCCGCCAACGCCCCGCTCTCGTTCGGCAGGGTGAACACAAGCGTCACCCGGCTGGCGTCCTGTGGAATGTGAAGCTGCCGCATCACGGTCACAAAGCGCGTCTGGTTGACCGTCGCGTCATCAATGCCCTCCGCCAGCACAATCAGGCCATACAGCGCAGCCGCTTCGGGCGAACCGATCGCCGCGACGGCCGGATCCCCGCGCATCGAGACCGCCTCGGCCGCCACCGCCGTACTTTCCATCGCAACGGCCTTGAGTCCGCGTGCACGAAGGAAGCCGGCGCATTGCGCGATGGGCTGCGGGTGGGTCCATGCCTCACGCACCGTCTCCAGACGCGAGCCGGGCACACCGAGGAGCACGTTGCGGATCGACAGCGATGCGCCGCGGACGATGAACAACTCGTGCCGCAGCAGCAGGTCATAGACCTCCCCGATCGTTCCGGCCGTCGAGTTGTCCAGCGGGAGGACCGCCGCGTCGGTCGCGCCCTCGATCACATGGGCACAGGCCTCCGCAAAGGAATGGACCGGAACCAGCGTGGCGCATGGGTACTGGGCGGCCGCGCTGCGGTTGGAGTGGGAGCCGACCTTGCCCAGATAGGCCACGGAGCGGATGTCGACCGGCCGGTGCCGCGCCTCGGCAATCGCATTGCCAAGCGGCCATGACGCATCCTCCGCACGCATGCGGATGGACGCCATCTCCCGGACCACCTCCCGCACGCGGCGCATCACATTGGCCAGATGGGGCGCCAGCTCCGCCTCCGTCCCATCGGAGGGACGGGGCGCCGCAGCCAGTTCCATCCCGGCCGCCAGTTCCCGCGTCAACACGGGCAGCAGGCGCTCGAGGGCCTCCCGTTCCATATCCTGCGTCATATCAGCCATGCTTGCATCCTCCTGCCGTGGACGGGCCCCATTGTGTCACCGAACCGATTCCAGATCCACCCTCCCCGGCGGATGCCATCGGGTACCCACCCACGCATCAAAGACTGCGACCGATCGCGTCGGCAACCGGGCGCAGGCGGTCCATCAGTGTGGCGAACGCCTCCGGTGTCAGCGATTGCGGCCCGTCGGATAGCGCATGCTGGGGATCGTTGTGCACCTCGATCTCCAGTCCGTCTGCCCCGACCGCGACTGCCGCCTTCGACAGCGGTTCCACCATCCAGGCGAGTCCGGACGCATGGCTTGGATCCACGACGACGGGCAGATGCGTCAGGCGCTTGAGCAGCGGCACCGCCGACAGGTCGAGCGTGTTGCGCGTGGCGGTTTCAAAGGTGCGGATACCGCGCTCGCACAAAACGACCTTCTCATTGCCGCCGCTCATGATGTATTCGGCCGACATCAGCAGTTCTTCGACCGTATTCGAGAATCCCCGCTTGAGCAGAATGGGCTTCGATGTCCGTCCCAGCTCCTTGAGCAGTTCGAAATTCTGCATGTTCCGGGCTCCCACCTGGATGATGTCCACATACTCGATGAACATGTCGAGATAGGCGGGGTTGGTGATCTCCGACACGATGGGCAGGCCGGTTTTCTCCCGTGCCCGTTTCAGGTACATGAGCCCTTCCGCCCGCAGTCCCTGGAAGGCGTACGGCGAGGTCCGGGGCTTGAAGGCGCCGCCCCGCAACGCGGTTGCGCCTGCCGCCTTCACCTTCTCCGCCAGTGCGAGTATCTGCTCCTCGGACTCGACGGAACAGGGACCGGCGATCACCAGGACCTTGCTGCCGCCAAACGTCCACCCCTCCCCTCCGATCAGCGAGTCGTGGGGATGGAACTTGCGGTTGGCCCGCTTGTAGGGCTCCTGCACCTTCATGACGCGCTCGACGCCGTCATGCATCTCCACCAGACTCATGTCGATGTTCGACGTGTCGCCCACGAGGCCGATGATGACCGTGCCCGACCCATAAATGGGACTTGCCTTCACGGATTTCGTTTCCAGCCAGGCACAGATCTCCTCGACCTGTTCCCGTGCGATGCCCTGTTTGAGAATGACGATCATACCGTTCTTCCATCCTTTCCCTGTCGTCTCCCCGTTTGTTGCCGGAGATAACAAAAAGAGCCTTCCCATCCCTTCAACAAGGGACGGAAGACTCCGCGTTACCACCCAATTTCCCCGCCTGAGGCGGGACACTCTGCCGATACGGAGCCACCGGGCCCGATATCGTCTTCCCTGTAACGGTGGAAGCTCCGTTCCGACCTACCGGAGGCATGCCTCTTTGAGTCGGTCCGCTCCGGGGCGAACTTCACCACAATCGGCCCGGCGCGGCTTCCAGTCCATGACCGCGTCTCCCTGTGGGGCGTTCCCTGTGGCTACTTTTCCCCGTCATCGCGTTTGCCCTATGCATGACGTTCGTCTCCCTGCGGAAACGTTGTACGCATTCTACCATGTCCCCGCGCCCGTGTAAAGCCCGAAATCCTGCGTCTCCAGGGAACCCGCATGAACCGCATGATGCAGTGGTGATTCATGTCGCAAGCTGGTGACGGTTTCATGCAGCATGCCTAAGCCGCGAACTCATCTGGTCAAGCATGCTGCATGGGCTTCGTTTCTTCCGCCGCAGGAGCAATCCCGCAGGAAAGGCAGCCGTTTGGCTGCCTTTCCGAGGACGCTTTCGAGGCGGATGCCCGATGCCCTCACCGCCGCTTCATGTGCCAGTCCACAAACACATCCAGCGCCTTGAGCGCAGACCGGATGTCGGTGAACACCGGCAAACCGTTCTGTTCAAGGTACTTCACCAGCTCCTGGTAATGGTTCCCGGAGTTGATCGACACCACGACAGGCTTTCCATGCCGTTTGACGGTTTCAACCAACAGCGGCGCGAGCGCGTCGGGCTCCCGGCAGACCTCGTCGGTCGTTCGCAGGTTCTCGATGTGGGGCACAACCGCGATAAAGGCACAATCCACGCCTTCGTCGGATAGAATCGCATCGACGAAATCCGCAAACATGCGGTCGTTCGTCATGGGGGTCACATCAAGGAAGGAGGTGCCCAGGTCGACCAGCCCATGGGTGTTGATCCGCACCAGGCGCTCATGCGTTTGCGCGGACAGTGTCGCCTGTTGCAGCGAGTCGAGCGTGTCGGCGCCCATCGTGGCGTCAAGTCCGGCATTCACCACGCCGCCCACCCGGTTGCCGGCCGGTATGCGGTCCGCCTGCATCGCGAACACCTTCATGTCGTTGTAGAAATCGGCCAGCTCCTCCACCAGCAGGATGCCCGCCTGCTCGCAGGCGGCGCGGAAAACCTCATAGCTCCCGGACATGGAGGCGGTGTGCGAGGCGGCCGCCTTCGCGCCGGCCTCGGTGCGTCCCGCCTTGTAGGCGATGACCGGCTTCGCGGCCCTGCGGGCCGCGTCGAACATGCGGCGTCCCTCGTGCGCGTTCATGCCCTCGATGTACATCGCGATGAGCCGGACGGTCGGATCGTCCAGGAACTGCTCCATCAGGTCGGGGATGTCGACGTCGACCTTGTTGCCGAACGAGACGATCGCCTTGTAGATCGGCAGGTTCTGCGTCCGTTCGATGGAGGTGATGCCCATGGCGCCGCTCTGTGTGAACAGCGCCGTGTTGCTGGAGGGACCGTAACGCAGGGACAGGCGCTCCTCTCCGATGAACAGCGTGTTGATGCCGGTTCTCCCCCCGTCGGGCGCAAGAAAGACGCCCATGCAGTTCGGACCGATGAACCGAAGGCCCCTGGCCCGATGCCGGCGGATCTCCGCCGCGAACTCGCGATACCCGGTATCCGCGGGGATGCCGGAAATGAGGATGACCGCCGTGTTGTCGGGCACCGTCTCCAAAAAGGCAAGCGTGTTCTTTGCCGGAGCGGCGTACACAACCAGGTCATATCGACCGGGAATGCTGTCCATCGTGGGGTACAGCACGTATTCGCGGTCATCGAAGCAGGTCGTGCCGCCCTTGGGATTGACGCACCAGATGTCGTCGCGGCCGATGTCCTGCAGCAGCTTGACGACGTTGCGCGCGAGGCTGTATTTGGTGCTGTCGCTCGACACGCCGGCAACGGCGACGCCCTTCGGGGAGAAGAAACCGTCCAGACGACCGGCTTGCGTCGGCGCCAGCTCGACGGGCATTTCCTCGGCCGTTGCGAAATCGACATAGCCGTCCACCGCCACAAATCGTCCATTCTCGGCAAACACAAAGGGATTGACATCCATGGATCTGATATGGTATTTCGGCGAGGCGGAGGTCGTGAGGGAGAACAGGCCGGCCAGCCGCCCGATGGCATACACCGCATCGGCAATCTGTCCGCAGGCCTCCGTGCGGCCGAACTGCTCGTACTTGTACCGGATCTTCGTCCCGTCGACCAGCGCCAGGGCCTCCTCCCGGCTGATCGGCGCGACAAGCAGGTTGGCCGGATCATAGTGCTGTGCGAAGAATTCGGCGTCGTCCCCGCCCTTGGACAGGGTGAGGATGGGTCCGAACGACGCGTCCTCCTTGATGCCGATGAGGATTTCATTGCCCAGCGCCAGCGTGAAAGGGATGGTTTCCGCGATGAGGAACCCGTCGATGCGTGGATACTGTTCGCGGGGAAAGTGCGACAGCACTTCCTCCCGCATGTTGTGGAGCACAAAACGCACAAACAGCGGATCGAGGCTTGAGATGCGCTTGACGCCGCCATATTTGGACTTGTGTGCCAGATCGGGAGACACGACCTTGACGACGGCGCTCCCGCTGAACCGCTTGAGCAGCGCATCGTCCACCTCATGGACGTCACGCACGAATGCGGACTGGGGAACCGACAGGTTCAGGGCACGCAGGATGTCGTACACCTCGAACTCGTACAGGACACGCCGCCCTTGCGCCACCGCACGCGCAAACACCTGTTCCACCGCCCCCCGCACATTGGCTTCGAAATTCATGCATCCCCCGTTCCCGGACGCCGCCTCAGGTCGGCCGTCCCATGTGAAGTTCCCTGTGATGGTTCTTGAGCGCGGTCATTTCGTCCTCGAGCGTGAACAGGTACATCAGAAGCCGCTTGTTGCCGGTCTGGGAAAATCGCATGCCATATTCGCAGACAGCTTCGCGTGACTGGCTCCGCACGATTGTCCCCTCCATCGACAGGATCTTGTCCGGCCGGACGAACACCTCGGAATACAGCGTTTGATCTCCGCCGGCCGGCAGCCCCAGCAACAGGGTGAGATCCATGTGCGTGGTGAAGGACATGCCGGTGGCGCTGATGTTGTCGACATGTGCGAACGTGCCGTTCTCCTCCTCGACGTTCGTCTTGAGGATGGCCGATAGGTTCACGTCGAAGCGACGCGCATCACGCCGGTAGGCAAGCTGCCGCTCCCCCTCGAGCCGGACGGTGAGGCTTTGCGGGAACAGCCGCTGCACCGCCGTGGCGGTGCCGTGGTACAGGATCTCCCGCTGGTCCGACACATACCGGATTTCAACCCGGGATCCGGCGAGGTGTCTCATGTCCAGTCGCAAAGGCTCCATCCCCACATCGATTTCGGACTGGTCGGGACGGACACGGTACACCACGTCCGTCAGCCATGCTGCGGACGGATCGACCCGGATGCGGATGATATCCCAGGGTCTGAGGGTGGCGCCGTATCCTTCCGTCATGGGCATTCCTTTCATGCGCCGCCGCGACGTGCGCCGCAGGGGTCCGGTTCGGCATAGGGGCCTGGCATGACCACCTTGAACAGGTTCGTGTCGCCCAGGTTGAGAAAGCGAACGGAGCCAAACCGGGCAAGCTCCTGCATGATACGTTTCGTACCCATTCTGGTGCGATGGAAACGGTTCATCGCATCGATGCCGAGCAGGCGCTGGTACAGCCATGGATTGCGCCGCGAGGCGGTATCGGCGTCCCACCGGCGGATCGGGCCGTTGCCGACCTGCATGGCGCCCGGATTGGTCACCACGACATGCCGGTCGGTGATGTCCACCTCGATGCCGCGGCCCCAGTCGAGGTAGTCACGGTGGGCAAGCGCATTGGCGAGCGCTTCCTCGAGCGCCTCCATCGGCCATTCGGACGAGGCGATCATGCGGCCCGCATGGCGCATGGCTTCGTCGAGCATGACCGGGATGCAGCCATGCACCACCTCCACCCATTCGCCATTGGTCAGACGGATGTGATGCTGGGGAAAGAACACCTCCGGATGCCGTCCGAACAGCAGCAGTCCGCCCACCGTCGGAACCATCCGGCCGTTGCCGCGGTCGGCCAGGAATCCGAGCGCCTCGAGCAGCGTTTCGGATGGTTTCCCGGCGTCACCCGGCAATCCGCCCACATACGCGGCAAGACGATCCGGCAGCAGATCATCCGGATCCGCACCGGTCACGGGCACCGTTTCGAGGGTGAACAGGCCGTTCTCCTGCAGCATGCCCGCCAGCTCGCCGCGACGCGCGACATCGGTCGTGGAGCCGCGGCGCACGTAAAACGCCCCGGTCTGCAGCATCTGGTGCGGCCGGTGCTGGCTGCGGAATATCGTCAGCACCATCAACGGCATGCCGTCCAGCTTCTGGAACTCGACCTGCACCGGAACGGGCGGATCGCTGCGGTTGTAGATGATCTGCTGGATCTGCTCCTCGTGGAACCCCGCCCCGTCGAACCCGAGCAGGCGCCGCGTCTTGTCCTCGACGCCGAACAGGATGTAACCGCGGCCGCCTCTCGTGTTCGCGATCGCGATGACATCCTTGACCAGTTCCTTTTTCTCGCTTTCCGTCGACAGATGGAGCTCGGCCTTGAAGTCGAGCTTCGGTCCCTCCTCCATCGCCAGCAGCTGCCGCAGTTTCTGTTCGTCCACCTTCGCTTCTCCATCGGTCATGCGACCACGGCAACGGACCGCCGGCTGCCGCCCCGCACCAGCCTCACCGCGCCCGGACCCGGGTCCGGCATCCACCGATCAACGCGGCACGATCTCGTATTCCGTCCAGACTCCCTCGAACACGTCGCTCTGCATCAGGATGCCGAGCATTTTCCGGAACAGGACGTGCTGGCTGCTTGCCTCATCGAGACGGAACCGGATGGTGACCTCGCGCCCGTCGATCACACCGTGGCACGCATATAGCGTATCCGGCGCCGGCACGTCGTACTCCAGCGTATCGCCGGCAAAGTGTCCCTCCGGCAGGCTTTTCTCGTTCTGATGATTGAGGATTTCCCCGGAACTGAACAGGTGTGTCATGATTTCCCCCCTTCGCTCTGCATCGCCCTTCCCTCTTGTCCGGGTCCATCGTCCGACCCCGGTCGGCGGTTCCGCTCCCCGTCCCCCGCATACAGGGATACGCTCCGCATCCGGCCGGGCTCGCGCAGCTCCCATTTCTCACGCACATAGCGGTCCACAAGTGTCGCAAAGGCTCCGGTAAGCGCCGGCTCGAGATCGAAGCGGAACAGTGTGGCCACCGGGGCGCACAGGGTGTACAGCATGGCCTTCGCCACGCCCGGTTCCACCGGCACGGCCGACACGTCAGCCGGATCGCAGGCCTCGCACAGGAAGCCACCCGCATTGTGGCTGAACCGGATGCGGTCGATCGCCGTCGTGCCGCACCGGACGCATCCGGTCAGATGCGGTGCAAGACCGGAGATCTGTGCGAGCTTGAGCTCGAAGGCGGCCGCCACCAGCGCCGGATCCATGTGCGTCCGCGTGCCGGGCAACAGCCTGCGCAGGGCGTGCAGCGACAACTCCAGCACCTCCGCGGCCGATTCCGGATCCGTGCCCGCCTCCTCGGCCAGCGCCAGCAGGCGCACCGCCAGCTCATACCGCTCCGGTTCGGTCGCCAGATCGAAAAAGGAGGCCAGCACCTCTCCCTGATTGAGACTGTAGCGCGTCGTGCCGCGAAACAGCATGTACTCGCCGTACATCAGCGGTTGCGCCACGGCGGCCAGCCGGCTTCCGGCCTTGGCCACGCCGCGCGCGGACACGGTGATGACGCCCAGGTCGGCCGACAGCATCGTCAGCAGCCGGTCCTGGTCTCCCACATGCATGCCCCGCAGGACGAGCGCCTTCGTCTTGACCACCATTTACCGGTACCCGAGCTCGTTCAGTGTCAGGTCGTTGTCGCGCCAGTCCGTCCGCACCTTGACCCAGAGGCGCAGGAAGGTCTTCTTCTCCGTGAGCCGCTCCACATCCTCACGGGCCAGCGTGCCGATGCGCTTGAGCATCGCGCCGCCCTTGCCGATGAGGATGCCCTTGTGGGACTCGCGCTCGCAATAGATGTTCGCATCGATTTCCAGCACTTGCGTCTGGGGATTGGTCTTGTACCGCACGACCTCGACACCCGTGCCATGCGGCACTTCGTCGGATAGCAAACGCAGGATCTTCTCGCGGATGAGCTCCTGCACCAGCACCTTTTCAGGCTGGTCGGTGAGCGTGTCTTCGGGGAAATAGGGTTCGCCCTCGGGCAGCAGCTTCTCGACCTCGGCCATGACCAGGCTGCGGGTTTCCGGCTGGAGCGCGCTTGCGGGAATGATGGCCGCGAACGGATGCAAAGCGCTCCAGGCGGCGATCGCCGGCAACAGCGCCTCGCGCGGCACGCGGTCGATCTTGTTGAGCACGAGGATGACCGGACGGCCGGATTTCTGCAGGATCTCGAGGATGTGCCGGTCGCCGGGGCCGGGCTCGCGGTCGGTGGCCTCCGCCATCCAGATGACGGCGTCCACGTCCTTGAGCGCGGCCTGCACGGCGCCCATCATGTACTCGCCCAGCTTGTTGCGCGGCTTGTGCATGCCGGGGGTGTCGATGAACACCGCCTGGTAGCGTTCCGTGCCGACGATGGTGCGGATGGCGTGGCGGGTCGTCTGCGGCTTGTCCGACATGATGGCGATCTTCTCGCCCGTCAGCAGGTTGAGCAGCGTGGACTTGCCCGTGTTCGGCCGGCCGACGATGGTGACGAAGCCTGCCCGGAAGGCGTGCCTCCCCGCCTTGTCCCCGACGGGACCGGATTGGTGGGATGCGGTCAGTTGGTGGGATGCGGTCTGTGCGTCCGTTCCGCCATCTGTGTGCGGTGTATCCGTGGCATGCATGGTCTTCTCCCCTCCGGCGGCTTCAGCGCCGCCGGCTCTCCCGGCATGCGCCGGGACATGGTTGCGGTATTTCATAGACGCGTGTCTCCGTCGGCCGCATCCGGTGTCGTTTCGGTCAGCACGCGTGGCGTGAAGGCGTAGGGCAGCAGGGCTTCGAGCGTGAGCCGGACGAACCGGTCCATCCCGTCGCCGCACCAGACCGGTGTCTCGGGCTCCGCGAACTCGGCAAGCACCTGACGGCAGATGCCGCACGGAGTCAGTGACTGCGGCGTGTCACCGGAGACGGCGACGGCCAGGATGCGGCGTGCACCCGACGAAACCGCCGCAGCGACCGCGGCCCGTTCGGCGCAGATGGTACCGCCGTAGGAGGCGCATTCCACGTTGGCGCCCACATGGATGCGACCGTCATCGCCCAGCACCGCCGCCCCGACGCGGAACCCCGAATAGGGCGCATAGGCGCGCTGCTTGGCCAGAATCGCTTCCTGCCTGAGTTTCTCGATGTCCATCGTTACCTCCGCCCGGTTGGGACCGGTACGCGCCGGGATGCCTTGCTTCACCCGGTCCATGTGATGCGCCCGTCGTCGGCACCGCGCCGCCGCAGGGGGACACGCCGCCGCACGCCGGCGCCTGCTTCGCGGCTGCCACGCCGCACCTGAAGGGCGGCATGCCGCAAACACGTTCCGCGGGCGCTCCGGCGAATCCCATTATACATGTTTTCCCGCATGCCGTGTCAAATATAGATACCACCGGACAGGCCGGCTGATCGCACCGTCTCCGGGTCCGATGCACCGAAGCGGTCGGCCGTGGCACGGGCGTACTTTACATTTGGTGCTGATTGGGCGATGATGGGAAGGGTAAGTACCCAAAGACCACATGCCATCCCCGTTACGCACGATTCCGCCTTACCGGACCGGATACATCTTGATTCTCCCGCCCCTGCCCTGCAGCGGCGGGATTGATGGAGGAATGCACCATGCCACGCAAGGAAATGATCGCCATGCTTCTGGCGGGAGGGCAGGGAAGCCGTCTTGGCGTCCTCACCCAAAACATCGCGAAGCCCGCCGTCCTGTATGGCGGCAAGTACCGCATCATCGACTTCACGCTGAGCAACTGCATCAATTCCGGCATCGACACGGTCGGTGTCCTCACCCAGTACCAGCCGCTCAAGCTCAATGCCCACATCGGCATCGGCAAGCCCTGGGACCTCGACCGCATGAACGGCGGCATCAGCATCCTCGCCCCCTATACGCGCGGCAATTCGGGCGAGTGGTACACAGGCACGGCCGATGCGGTCTTCCAGAACATCCATTATGTCGATGGCATGGATCCGGACTATGTGATCATCCTGTCCGGCGACCACATATACAAGATGGACTACGCGCAGATGCTGGCCGAGCACAAGGCGCGGCGGGCCGATGTCACCATTTCCGTCATCAATGTCACCCTCGAGGAGGCAAGCCGGTACGGCATCCTCAACTGCGATGGAGAGGACCGCATCGTCGAGTTTGACGAAAAACCCAGTCAGCCCAAAAGCACGCTCGCGTCCATGGGCATCTACATCTTCAGCTGGCCGGTCCTGCGCGAGTACCTCGTGGCCGACCATACGGCGGTGAACACGGAGCACGATTTCGGCAAGAACATCCTTCCGAACATGCTCGGTGATGGCAAGCGGATGTACGCCTACCGGTTCGAGGGCTACTGGAAGGATGTCGGCACGCTTCAGGCCTATTGGGAGTCCACCATGAACCTCACCGAGCGCGTGCCCGAGTTCAACCTGTTCGACCCAAACTGGAAAATCTACACCCCGAACCCGGTCTATCCCGCCCACTACATCGGCGCGACCGGCAAGGTCACAAAATCGATCATCGCCGAAGGCTGCATGATCTACGGCACGGTCCGCAACTCGGTCATCTTCCCCGGGGTCCGCATCGAGGCCGATGCATACATCGAGGATTCGATCATCATGTCCGACGCCATCATCGGCAACGGCACACAGGTTCACTGCGCCATCATCGGTGAAAATTCGATCGTCGGCGCCCAGGTGCGGATCGGCATCGGCGAGTTCGCCCCAAGCCAGTACAATGCCAAGGTATACGAATCACGCATCACGGTCGTCGGCTCGAACACAGTCGTGCCGAACGGCACCTCTGTGGGCCAGAACGTGGTCATCGACAACGGCCTGGTTCCCGCAGATTTCGACACGAGGGACATTCCTTCCGGCGGCTATGTGATGAAGGGGGGCGAAAGCGCATGAAAAAGGCAATGGGCATCATTCTGACCGGCGGCAAGAACAGCCGGCTGAAGGAGCTTTCGCTCGAGCGCTCCATCGCGGCCGTGCCGTTCGGCGGCAAGTACCGCGCCATCGATTTCGTCCTGTCCAATCTGGTCAATTCCGGCATCGTGAACATCGGCGTGCTCACCCAGTACAATTTCCGCTCGCTGGTCGATCACCTCGGTTCGGGCAAGGAATGGGACCTCGACCGCAAGAATGAAGGCCTGTTCATCTTCCCTCCCTACCTCTCCGAGGTCGGTACGGGATGGTACAAGGGCACGGCGGATGCCATGTACAACAACCTCACCTTCCTGCAGCGCAGCGACGAGCCCTATGTCGTCATCACGCAGGGGCATGCCATCTACAACATGGATTATGCACCCATGATCGATGCGCACATCGACTCCGGCGCCGACATCACGATCGCCTGCCACAACCTCTCCGGCTTCAGCGTCGCCGAACAGCGCATGCTCGGCATGGTGGAGACCGATGAAACGGGTCGCGTTACCGATCTGCAGGAAAAGCCCCTCAATCCCAAGAACAACCTGTGCTCGATGGGCGTCTACGTCATCCGACGCCAGCTGCTGATCGAGCTGTTGCAGGATTGCGCCGCGCACGGCCATACCGAATTCGTCAATGACGTCCTGATCAAGAACGTGCAGCGCATGCACTTCCACGCGTTCCGGTTTGACGGATACTGGCGTCCGATGAGCTCCATCCAGCTGTTCTACCGTGCCAACATGGAGCTGCTCGACCCGCGGGTCCGCGCCGAGCTGTTGATGGGACGCCGCCGCATCTTCACGAAAGTCAAGGATGAAACACCGGCCAAGTACAATGAGGAGGCCGGCGTTTCAAACGCCATCGTGGCCGACGGCTGCATCATCGAAGGCACGGTCGAGAACAGCGTGCTCTTTCGCGGCGTCAAGGTCATGAAGGGTGCCGTCATACGAGACAGCATCATCATGCAGGGTTCGGTTGTCGAGGCGGGCGTGTCCCTGACAAACGCCATCCTCGACAAGAACGTCGTGATCACCAGCGGCAAGCAGCTGCAGGGCGACAGGGAATGGCCCCTCATCGTGGGCAAGAACGTCACGGTGTAGCGCGGCGGATGAATAAAAGCCTGCTCCATTTCCGAAAAGAATGGCGAGTTTGGCCATTGTGTTCGGATATCATGGAGCAGGCTTTTTCCTTCGAGCACACAAGGCGCGTGCCGGCATCGGGCCATCATGGGGTCATCTGCCATGAACTCGTGTGAAAATGACCGACTTTGCAATAGACTGCCAATCCTACCAGCCGGGCTCCTCTGTTTCGTGCTTGCGGCTTCGGGTCATGAGATCCCGGACCGCCGTCATGGCGTCCTTTCCCTCGAACAGGATGTTGTAAGCCTCCTCCGCAATCGGCATGTTCACACCGACGCGCGCGGCCAGTGTCTTGGCGGCTCGGGTGGCGGAGACGCCCTCGACCACCATCTTGACCTGAGCGGTCGCCTCCTCGAGGGAAGCCCCCTTGCCGATGAGGTATCCCGCATTCCAGTTGCGGCTGTGATGACTCGTGCATGTCACGATGAGATCGCCGATGCCGGTCAGGCCGGAGAAGGTCTTCGCATTGGCGCCCATGGCTGTTCCCAGTCGCGCGATTTCCGTGATGCCGCGTGTCATGAGAGCGGCCTTCGAATTGTCGCCAAAGCCCAGACCATCACAGATGCCTGCGCAGAGTGCGATGACATTCTTCAGCGCGGACCCGATCTCGGCCCCGACGAGGTCCGAACTGGTGTACACACGGAAGGCAGGCGACATGAAGGCATCCTGGACGGCCTCCGCCGCATCGCGATCGACACAGGCGGAGACCACCGTCGTCGGTACGCCGATGGCGACCTCTTCCGCATGACTGGGCCCGTACAAGCCCACGACGCAGTGGTTCGGCACCTCCTGGGCAATGACTTCGGACAGGCGCAACCCGGTTGATTCCTCAAGCCCCTTCGAGCAGCATACCAGGATGGCATCGGGCGTGAGCAACGGTGCGATGGCGCGCGCGTTCTGGCGGATCGTCTGCGAGGGCACGACAAACACCACCTGGTCGGCTTGCTCGACTGCCTCCTCAAGCCTGTCCGTCAAGCGGACCCTCTCGGGAATGCGGACACCGGGCAGCTTGTCGCGATGCTCGCGATACTGCCGCAGCATGAGCACCTCCTCCGGGAAGCAGGACCACACGGTCACCTGGTGGCCATTTCCGGACAATAGAACGGACAGGCTGCTGCCCCAGCTGCCTGCACCGATGATGGCAATGTTGGCCATGAGCTGTTCTCCTTGCTGTTATGCGATGTCGGTCTTTTCCTTGCGCTCGCCGATCCGGGGTTCGGTTCCATCGATCAGCCGGCGGATGTTCCCGTGATGGCGGACGATGATCAGCACCGCCATGAGCGCACCGACCGCCACCAGCGCCACCGGTTCGCCCAAAAACCAGGCAAACACAGGAAAGGTCGCGGCCGCAAGGATGGATCCCAGTGAAACCCGCCTGCCCAGCGCCAGCACCATGACAAATACGGCCAGACAGCACAGGGCGGGCGGCGGAGCGATGGTCAGCAGCACGGCGGCACTCGTCAGCACGCCCTTGCCGCCGCGAAATCCGAAGTACACCGGCCAGTTGTGCCCGATGACCGCCGTGAATCCGGCGACATACATGCCCATCCAGACGCCTTCGGCTGTCTGGCCGGCGACATAACGGCCGATCAGGCAGGCCAGAACCCCCTTGAGGGCATCGCCGCCCAACACGAGGACGGCCGCCTTCTTGCCCAGAGAACGCAGCGTGTTGGTGGCGCCGGCATTGCCGCTGCCCATGTCACGCACGTCCTTGCCATACAGCAGCTTGCCGACGATGATGGAGGTGTTCACGCTGCCGAGCAGGTATCCGATGACGGCAACCAGAAGAAGCAATGCGATGGACATGTCAGCTTTCTCCCTTTTCTCGAATGGTAAAGCGGATCGGTGTGCCCTCGAAACCGAAGTTCGTCCGCAGCGTGTTCTTGATGTACCGCTCGTATGAGTAGTGCATCAGCTCCGCGTCGTTGACGAACAGCACAAAGCTCGGCGGGCGGACACCGGTCTGGGTCATGTAGTAGACGCGCAGGCGGCGTCCCTTGTCCGAAGGCGGCTGCACCATGGCGACCGCCTCATTGAGCACATCGTTGAGCACACCGGTTTGCACGCGGAAGGAAGCCTGCTCGTTGACATAGTCGATGAGCTCGTACAGCCGCTCGATGCGCTGGCCGGTCTTCGCCGAGATGAACAGGACCGGCGCATAGCTCATGAACTCGAGCTTCTCCAGCACTTCCTTGCGATACTTCTCGAGGGTGCCTGTCTCCTTGTGCATCACGTCCCATTTGTTGACGACGATGATGGAGGCCTTCCCCTGTTCGTGCGCGTATCCGGCAATCTTCGTGTCCTGCTCGGTGACGCCGTCCTTCGCGTCGATCATCACAATGCAGACATCCGCCCGCTCGATGGCCGCCCAGGAACGCAGCGCGCTGTAATGCTCGATACCCTCCTCGATCTTGCTCTTGCGGCGGATGCCGGCCGTATCGATGAACATGTAGGACTTGCCCTTGTGCGTGAGGAACGTGTCGATGGCGTCGCGCGTGGTGCCCGGCACATCGCTGACGATCACGCGCTCCTCGCCGAGCAGGCGGTTGGTCAGGGAGGACTTTCCGGCATTCGGTTTGCCGATGATGGCCACCTTGATGCAGTCCTCGCCCTCGAGTTCGTCGTCCTCCTTGGGAAAATGCGCATAGACGGCATCGAGCAGATCGCCCGTGCCGAGTCCGTGGATCGAGGACACGGGATAGATCTCCCCCATGCCCAGGTTGTAGAACTCATACGCTTCCGGAGCCATCGCACCAATGGTGTCCGACTTGTTCACGGCGACCACGACTGGCTTGACCGAACGGCGCAACAGCACGGACACTTCCTCATCGGCGGCCGTCAGGCCGGTTCGGACGTCGACCATGAAAATGATGACATCCGCCGTCTCGATGGCGATCTGCGCCTGCCGTACCATCTGTTGCTTGATGTAGTCGTCCGAATGCGGTTCGATGCCACCGGTGTCAATGAGCATGAAGGCCCGGCTGCGCCATTCCGCCTCCGCATAGATGCGGTCGCGGGTGACACCGGGTGTGTCCTCGATGATGGCGACGCGCTTGCCGACCAGGTAATTGAAAAACGTCGATTTCCCGACGTTCGGACGTCCGACGACGGCCACAATGGGTTTTGCCAAAACAGGTTCCTCCTGCGGTCCGCCCGCATGACGGGCTATGTCGGCGGCAAAAAGCCGCACGACTGTATACCATGATATCGGTGGCGGGGGAAGGTGTCAAGAAAGCTCATCCCCGCACGGAAAAGGGCTGCGGGCTCTCCTGACCGGAAACCCGCAGCCCATCTGGTTGTGCATGTCCATCCCGCCATATCAGGGAACAAGGTCCTCCGGCATCGCATCGCATCGGACCAGATCCTCGTAGGTTTCCCGCCGAACAATGACACGGGCGCTGCCATCGCGCACAAGCACGACGGCGGGTCTGGGATTCCGGTTGTAGTTGCTGGACATCGAGTAATTGTACGCACCGGTTGCGAGCACCGCCATCAGGTCACCCGGTGCCGCGGCGGCCAAGGGGACATCGCGACCCAGCAGATCGCCTGATTCGCAGCATTTGCCCGCCACCGTCACGCATTCGGTCCGCGGGGCATCCATGCGGTTGGCCAGCAGAAATGTGTATTTCGACTCGTACAGGGCATAACGCGGATTGTCGAACATGCCGCCGTCGATGGCGACATAGGTGCGGACGCCGGCAATGGGCTTGATGTTCCCCACCCGGTACAGGGTGATGCCGGCCGGCGCGACAATCGAGCGGCCGGGCTCCATGAGCATGAAAGGCCGTTCCAGTCCCTTTTCCTCGCAGATGCGCCTGACGGTGCGGGATACGGACTCGATGTAGCGGTCGTATTCGACGGGATCATCCTGCTCGGTATACTTGATGCCGAATCCGCCGCCGAGATTGAGCTCCCGGATATGGATGCCAAGCCGGTCACGCAGGTCCGCCGCAAAGCTGAGCATGATGGCGGCGGTCACCTCGAAGGGCTGCAGATCGAATATCTGGGAACCAATGTGGCAATGCAGGCCCACAAGTTCGACGTGCGGCATCTCCAGCGTTTTTGCGGCAAAGGCGAACGCCTCGCCATTTTCGAGGGCAACACCGAACTTCGAGTCGATCTGGCCGGTCTGTATGAAATCATGCGTATGCGCATCCACGCCCGGCTTGACCCGGACGGATATCCGCACCCGGGTTCCCCGCTCCGCGGCGAGACGGTCAAGCAGCGCAAGCTCCTCGAGGTTGTCGACGACGATGCGGCCGACGCCGGAATCCAGTGCCAGTACCAACTCCGAAGGGGTCTTGTTGTTGCCGTGGAAATACACCTTGTCCATCGGAAAGCCGGCCTTGAGCGCCGTATACAACTCGCCACCGGATACCACGTCGACACCGAGGCCCTCCTGCTGTGCCATCCGGTAGATCGCCGCCGTGCTGAAGGCCTTGCTCGCATACAGCACCAATCCCTTGCCGTCATAATGACGATGCATGGCGTCGCGGTACATCCGCATGTTCTCGCGGATGACGGTCTCATCCATGACATACAGCGGCGTGCCGAATTGCGCCGCCAGTTCGGTCGTGTCACAGCCTCCGATTACCAGATGGTTCCTGTCGTTCACCGAAAGATGCGTGTTCTCCGTCATGATGCTTCCTCCCGCACAATATAGTTGTATTATGCCATACTACGCATGCGGATGCAAGCAGAAACACTTGGAAATCAAAAAAGGCATCCCCGAAGGGATGCCTCTTTGTGCCTTGCGGCTGGATTACTTGATTTCGACGACAGCGCCGACTTCCTTGAACTTCGCGGCGATGGCATTGGCGTCGTCCTTGGAGATGCCTTCCTTGATGGTGGAGGGCACGCCTTCGACAACGTCCTTCGCTTCCTTCAGGCCCAGGCTGGTGACTTCGCGCACAACCTTGATGACCTTGATCTTCTCGGCGCCGGCATCCTTGAGGATGACGTTGAACTCGGTCTGCTCCTCGACAGCGGCGGCCGGAGCGGCAGCAGCGGCGGGGCCGGCCACCATGGCAACCGGAGCGGCTGCGGAAACACCGAACTCTTCTTCGAGGGCCTTCACCAGTTCGGCCAGCTCGAGCACGGTCAGGGACTTCACGTCTTCAATCAGCTTCATAACCTTCTCAGACATTGTAGATTACCTCCATCCAATTCTCACGTCGCGGCCATTTGCCGTCGTACGGGGTGGTCCGTGCGGACCGTTGCGGGTCATGCGGCGAGGCGGTCAAGCCTGCCCGGAGCAACGCGCACCCTGGCGGGTTACGCGCTCTGCTTCTGTTCCACGATGGCGTTGAGAGCAACGACCAGGCCGCGGATGTTGCCGTTGAGCACGTTGACGAGACCCGTGAGCGGGCTCTTCATGCTGCCGAGCATCTTGGCGACGAGTTCTTCCTTGGAGGGAAGATTCGACAGGGCGATGACGCCATTGACATCCACCACCTTGCCTTCAACGATACCGGCCTTGAGTTCGAACTTCTCGAGGTCCTTGTCGAACTTGGCGAGAAGCTTCGAGGGCGCAACCGGATCGACCATGCTGATCGCGACGGCCGTCGGACCGTTGAGATAGCGGTCAAGGCCTTCGATGCCTGCTTCCTTCGCAGCGAAATGGAGCGCCGTGTTCTTGATGACCGAATAGTCGAGACCGGCTTCACGCAACGTCTTGCGAAGCTTCGTGTCCTGTTCGACCGTCAGTCCGCGGTAATCGGCGAGGACCACGCCTTTGGCCGACTTGAGCTTCTCGGCCAGTTCGCGGACCTGCTCCTGTTTCGCGAGCAATGTCTTTTCACTGGGCATTCTGACACCTCCTCCTTTTCTTCATTCCGACGCATTCATACAAACAAGAATCGACACCTTCTCATCTTTCGCGCCGCGAACAGGGAGAAGGTGTCGATTGAAACACCGGATTCCTTGCCTCGGCAGGAAGATGAACGTTACGCCCGAAGGCTCCTGCTGTCTTGGGTTCGTATGAAATTGTCACGGGACGTATTATACAGTGCGGATCGCGGAACAGTCAAGAGAAACTTGTGATTCCCGACTGCGCCTTGGCTTGTCACGAGTCTGCCTGCTCTATGGATTTCGAAATGGAATGGCCAGACTCGCCATTCCATTTCGAAAAAGAGCAGGCTGATTCCCGACTGCGCCTTGACTCGGGAAGAGCAAGCCATCTCTTCCCTGCGCCTTAATCCAAAACCTTCTGCTGGTTGATCTTGATGCCGGGGCCCATCGTGGAGGTGACGGTGACCGAGCGCAGGTACAGACCCTTCGCGGCCGACGGCTTCGCCTTCACGACGGCGTCGAGCAGCGTGTGGAAGTTGTCGCGCAGCTTCTCGGTGCCGAAGGACACCTTGCCGATGGGGCAGTGGATGATGTTGGTCTTGTCGAGGCGGTATTCGATCTTACCGGCCTTGATGTCGGCGATGGCCTTGGTGACGTCCATGGTGACGGTACCGGCCTTCGGGTTCGGCATGAGGCCCTTCGGGCCGAGCACGCGGCCCAGCCGGCCGACGACGCCCATCATGTCGGGGGTGGCGACGACGACGTCGAACTCGAACCAGTTTTCCTTCTGGATCTTGTTGACCAGATCGTCGGCACCGACATAGTCGGCTCCGTTCTGTTCGGCCTCGGTCGCCTTTTCGCCCTTGGCGAACACGAGCACGCGGACGGTCTTGCCGGTGCCGTGCGGCAGCACGACGGCGCCACGGACCTGCTGGTCGGCATGGCGGGAGTCGACGCCCAGCTTGATGTGACATTCGACGGTTTCGTCGAACTTGGCGTGTGCAGCCTTCTGCACGATGTCAAACGCCTCGGCGGGTTCATAC
>JAEXRM010000069.1 GCA_023440865.1 Bacillota bacterium | reverse complement strand
TTCGAGGAGTACGGCGCCCTGACCTCCGTCTTCACACCCATGGAATACGAGATGTCGAAGGTCGACACGGACAAGGTGGAGGTCCGGTTCCGGCGCGTGACCAACGGCGTCTACACCAAGCTCTTCTATGAGATCCAGGACCTTTCGGGCAACGACCTGAACTTCCCGAACGACCCGGCGGTGCGGGGCAACTGGGTGACCATCCCCGACTCGAGCCTGGCGGAGGGCAGTCTTTACGGCAGCGTCATCCTGCCGTTCTCGGTCGTCAACGGCCAGCTGCCCGACCGCTACATCCGCATCATCTGTTCCGAGCAGGGCGCCTCGCTGCCGCGCAACACCTCGATGGTCAACAGCCTCACGCTCCTCGGCGGGCAGACCGGCCGGCCGGCGCTGCCGCAAAACCTCACGGTCGAGGCGAAATATGGCGGACTCAAGACCGTCACGGTGGGCGGGGTTCCCGTTGAGATACCGACCAGCACGCTCGTGCTGACCTTTGACAAGCCCTCCGTGTGGTCGGCCTACAACGGGGCGGCCTGGACGGCCTACCAGGCGCAGACCGATCCCGTCGCCAATCCGGCGGTGGCGGTGGATCCCACCTTCAACCTCCTGCTGTCCACGCTGCTGCCGGATGTGCCGGACGGACAGATCACGGACAACCTCATCACGCTGTCGGACGCGAATCAAACCGTCACGGTGCAGAATCCCGTCCGGCAGAAGCGCACCCTTGTCATCGGCAAACAGCAGCTCTCCGAGGTCGCCGGCAACACGGGCCGGCTGACCTGCGAGATCGACGGCACCCGCCTGTTCAGGGACTTTGTGACCGATCCCGCCACCGGGTTCGACCTGTCGGCGGAGAACAACGAGGTCGGCACCCGCGGTCCGTACCCCGACTTCCTCATTCCGAACATGACCTACTACCTGCAGGCGTTCACCGCCAGGCTCCAGGATCTGGCCGCCATCAACACCGCGGTCTGGGCCGACCGCGGCAACAACGGCGACGGCCTGCCCGGCGCGCTCCGGGAGGCCATCTCCTACTCCTCGCCGATCTACAGCTTCACGACCTACCCGATCAAGGAGGTGCCGGTTCCGCTGCCCGTCCTGAACCTGTCGGTCGCGCCCGCCGTGACGGCCGATCCGGCCACGGGCAAGATGGTGCTCGAAGGCATCGACGTCTCCCACGACCACATCCTCAAGGAAACCGACTGGAAGCGGTACCTTTCGACCGAGCAGTGGAACCTCTACGACACGGAGGCCATGACGACGGAACCCACGCCGCAGCGCCGCGTCGAGTTGTCCATCGAATACCGCTACTTCATCACGAAGGATCCGACCGCGGTGTTTTCCAACGCCGGATCATCGACGGCGACCTACCCCGCCGTCACGGCGACGCCTGTCATCCGGGCGATCCGCAGCATGCCGGACGGGAACGTGCCGGATGGGCCTGATCCCGGTGCGGAGCTCATCCTGCCGAACACAACCTACTACGTCAAGGCCCATCCCTACCTGCTGGTCACCGAACGGCCGGAGGCCGGCGGCGATGCCACCGTCACGAGCCTGGGCTACACCATGGACACGGCGGTCAAGACGATCACCACGCCCAAGCTCGACCTGGTGAGCCTGGACAACATCACGCGCAATCCCCGCGCGCCCACGGAGTTCTCGGTCAAGAGCGATGCCAACGGCAACCCGCTGCTGACCGATGCCTCCGTCGTCATGCAATGGATGCACCGGGAGCCGGACGTGGGCTACGAGATGATGGTCACCTCCGTGGTGCCCGATCCGACCGCGGATCCGGCTGCGTACGCGGACGATCCGATGCTGATCGACCTGCTGGCCGAATACCGCACCCGCACACCGAACCTGGTGGACGGCAACGTGCTGTGGATTCCCCTCAACGACGCCGCCGCCCGCACCGCCATGCAGACCGGCCTTGGCCTGACCCTCGACGCCGCGACCCTGGCCGTCGCCTTCCCGATCTCCGGCTTCCTCGAGCCGAACACGCAGTACTATTTCAGTCTGCGTGCGGTGCGCAGCCGGGGAACCCTGGACGCCGACCTCAAGCAGAATCCGCCGCCGAGCCGCTGGATCACGGTACCGGTCACGACGCCGCTGGTGAAGGCCCCCGAAGGGCTGGAGGCGGTCCGCGACCTCGAGGTCGGTTTCACGGTCACATCGACGCTGACACGCGGGGACCCGGCCAACTACGAGATCTACATGAAGAAATCGGCCGAGCCCGACAGTGCGTACGCCAAGCTGTCCCGCGACCGATACACGGTCGTGCGCGACGGCAGCACCTACTACTGGCGGGTCGGCGGCCTGGCCTCCGACGCCTGGTACGACTTCCGGCTGCGCCACATCCCGCCGGACGCCACCTGGTACGACGCGGCGACCAGGACCTGGAACACGGCGGTCGGAACGGCCATCACGGCCAAGACACGCGACGCGCTGCACGAGATCGAGGTGCGCTGGACCGGAGAGGGGAACGGGGCCGATCCCTATCAGTACTTCCTCGAGGCGCGCGCCGAAACCGAGACGGACTATGCCGCTCTTGCCTACGCGGCTTCCGGTGTGACGGACATCGGGTACGAGACCCGAACCGGCGTCCGTTCCATGTTCTACATCGACCGGACCGCCGCGCAGGTCGTTTCCGGATCCGTCCAGAATACGATGTACGCGCGCATCCTGCGCAAGCCGACACTGCAGGCGGACGGCACCTATCTGTCGCTGCCGCTGAAGACGAACGCCACCTACGCCGTACGGCTGTGGGCGCGCAATCCGGCGGTGGCGACAACCGATGGCGGCACGGCCGGCAAGGCCGACTCGCTGCATGTCGGGCCGGTGTCGACCCGCACGGACTTCTCGCAGGCCGACTACGACCTGGCCAAGGACAAGGAGAACATCCTCGACCTGTATGACATGCAGGCGGACACGCTGGCCGCGAAGCCGTACTGGCTGGTCGACAAGGGTGCGAACAACGCCGTCCGCGTGCTGCTCAAGGGCGACCGGGTGCAGGGGATGCTGCAAAGCGCCCCGGAGGCCACGCAGGTCATCGCACTCGATGCCGAGAACGACAATGCGTCACTGTACGAGGTGACCATACCGGAACAGGTGCTCGAGACCATCCGCACGGCGGATGCCCGGCTGGCCATCCGCGTCGCGGGCGCGGAGTACATGATCTCCCGCTCGAGCTTTTCCCTGCCGGCGCTCAAGGCGCAGGTCGCATCGAGCGCCGTGAGGGAGACCATGCTCCGGGTGCGCATCACACGCACGGATACGGCCGCCGCGGCCCTGCCCGCCCAGTATGGCAAGGTGTCGAAGGTGTATGCGTTTTCCGCCGAGGCCATCGGGTCCCGGTATGCCCGGGGTTACCTCGATACGGTGGTGAAGGCGGTCCTCGAGGATCCGACGGCAACCGGTCCGTTCCGCTACGGCCTGCTCGACCGGGAACGCGCCGTGCTTGACAAGAACGCGCTGGCCTACACCTACAAGGTGCACACCGACCTGGCCGATACGGTGGGTGGCATCGTCGGCAGGGTCGAGGCCGAAATGTCCCGGTATCTCAAGGACCTGCTCGACGGCGGCAGCGGGCTTGCCGCATTCTCGGTGCAGAAGGCGGCGGTCGCGTCCTACCCCGGCGCCGTACTGGTGCGGCATGCCTATGCCTATGACAATGGCCGCATTCTGCCGCTGATGCTGGCAGCCGGCACCACCACCTGGAAGGAACCCCCGGGTATGCGCGCCTTCACGGACTCGCAGGCCGCATTCCGCATCGAGGGGCCCGCCGCGACCGTCATCGTGTCGGCCAAGGGCGTCCAGGGCGCCTCCGCGGTCACCTGGCCCGGCCTGACGATGATCGCGGGGCGGTATGACCTGACACACGCCTTCGGCACCAAGGCCGTCTACCCCGCAAACACCGTCACGGGCAAGGAGGCGGTGCTGCTGTTCGAGCTGCTGGCCGAGCGCACCGAGGAGGCGCAGGGTCTGAGCATGGCGCAGAAGCTGGCACTCCTGGGCCTGGGCGACGTCATCCAGTCCCGCACGCTGCTGCTGCCGGTCGACAACCAGCGCGCCGTTTCCTGGGCCGTGCTGCTGTACGCGCAGGGAACCGGACGGTCGGTCGATGCGCTCAGGCCGGTCTCCACCCCGGCCATCGTCAACCTCGGCGAGGTGCTGCCAAAGCTGCAGAAGCCTGTGGTGGCGGGGCTGGACATGGGCCTTGCGAAGCTGGACACCGGCCGCCGTTTTGCCGCGACGGGCACCTCGAATGTGGGGGCGATGCTTGAAATGGCGGCGAAGGTGCTCGGGATGCTCGGACGATAGCCTCACGGCATGCCGGTCCAGCGTCACGCAGACAGGCAGGGACACAGGGAAAGGAATCGTGCGCATGCAACGTCGGACAAGGGATCAACGGGAACGGACCAAACGCGGGGTCTCGCACAGGCATCCGCCTCGCGCCGCCGCATTGCTGCTGGCGCTGGCGGTCTGGCTGACCGCCTTGCCGATTTTGCCGGCGCAGGCGGCCACCGCGCCGCCATCCCCGCCACGCAACCTGATCGTATCGGACAACAGCTACCGGGACGAGGGGATCACCAGGGCCTGGTTCGCAACCTTTTCCTGGACACTGCCGGTATGGCCGGCCGGTGCGGTCGACCCCTCGCAGACGTTCACGTTCGAGCAGGTTGCCAAGACGACGGGGACCCTCTCCGTCGCCCGGACCGTGGATCTTCCGTCGACCGCCACCACGATGGACAGCGCCGTCGACCTCAGCCCGGCCCTCGAGAGCGGCACGATCTATGTGCTGTCCGGCACCGCCGCGTACAAGTACGGCGACATGAACCAGTACACCGCCACGTCGTCCCGTTCCGCCTCCATCAAGTTCCTGACCGGGCTCAAGGTCGATGCGTCCAAGGTGGCCGGCACGAACAACATCCGCATCGTCTGGGATGATGTCTGGGACACGGCGGGCCGCATCAACTACCGCATCCTCGTTTCCGAGACGCAGGGCTTCACCCAGCCGCCGGAGATTCCGATCGTGCAGGGCAAGGATGTCGGCACGGCCGCCAGCCCCGTGACGGCCAATGCCGCCACCGGAAAGCTCGAATATGTCTGGACGGGCGCGTCGCCGGGCCGCGAGTACATCGTCAAGGTCGTGCCGCTGCCGAACGCGGATGTGAGCGTCACGCCGGCGGACGAGATCCCCGCCTCGCTGCCCATCCGAACGGGCATCCTGCTGTTCGCGCAGAAGGTCGGCTACACCGGGGACGCGGCCATCTGGAAATTCTACTGGGATCCCATCGCGAGCGACCAGTACAGCCGGGTGGAGTACAACCTCTTCCGCAAGATCGACAACGACATCGCCACCGAGACGAACATCGCCACGATCCCCAATACGAACACGTATTACATCACGATTCCGAAAACCGACACGAAGGCGTACAGCTTCAAGGTGGAGGCAACCGCCACAATGAAGGCGGATCCGGCCGTGAAGGCCTTCTTCCTGTCGGATGCCTATGTCGAGCTGCGCGAGACGATTCCCGAAAAGCCCGAGGCACCTTCGTTCAGCGATTTCCCCACGGCCGATCCGCCGCTGCTGTTCGATGATCTGGTCAAGCCCACACAGGCGACGCTGTTGTGGCGGGTGCCGACCAACGGGCAGGGGCAGGTCGACAGCGACATCACCTATGATGTCTACCTGACGCAGCGCGTCGACGAGGTCCTTGACCCGCAGCCATCGACGCGCATTGCGACCCGGGTGGTCATGACCGCCGCCAACGAGGTCAGGGACAGGGTGTCCGGTGCGGTCATCGGATACAAGTACATTGTGACGGGTCTGACGCCGAACGCGACCTATTACGTCTCGATGAGGGCCAACAAGCAGTATCTGCTGCCGGATGACAGCAACAACTATGTGACGACCGTTTTCCAGTCCGAGCCCGCGACCAAGGTGGTCGTGACCGAACCGGACGCGAGCCTCAACCGCCCCGTCGCGCCACCCGCGCCGCCCTTTGCCGTCGCGAAGACGGAGGGCGGGCAACCCGATGTCGGACTCACAACGATGACCCTGCAGCTCGAGAAAAGGTGGTATCAGCTGTATACCCCCGCTACGGTGACGGAGGCCGCATTGGGCATCGTCGGCCGCTGGAACCGGGTGAGCAAGGCGGAGTATCTGGCCAATACCACGAAGCCGGCACAGATCGTGAACTACGAGGCCGGCTGGGTCGTCGTCCCGCATGCCGTGCCGTACGAGGACGCACTCAAACGCGCGACGGCTTTGTATGGCCGGACGAGCCTCACCTACAGCGACCTGTCGCAGCCCTTCATGAGGCAGCTCGAGGCCTCCAATCCGAACCAGCCGGATGCCGCGGTGCCGAACATCGGCGTGGATGAGGACGACCAGCGGTTCACCTTCGGCCTGACCGGTTTGAGGGAGAACACGGCGTATCTTGTGTGGGTGACGGTCGAGAATACCCAGGGCAACGCCTCCGATCCGTCCGACCCGCTGGTGGTCACCACCACGACCACCACACCGCCGGTTGTGACCGTTCCGGTCGTGCCGGCCTTTGTCTCGCTGCTGGCAGGCGACTCGTATGTGGATCTGACCTGGGATGCCGTCACGGGCATGGATTACGACATCGCGTACGGCCCCACGGAAAACCGGGATGACGCCCAGGGTACCGTCCGGGTCAAGGAGGCCGACTACACGTTCCGCGGATTCTACCGCCTCGAGGGGTTGACCCCGCAAACGCGCTACAACCTCTGGATCCGCGCCATCAACACCCCCCTCAATGCCACCGGCGCCGCCATCGGGCTGATGTCGGGCTGGAGCGGCGCCCATCCGGTGAAGACCGAGCCCTGGCAGCCGCCGGCGACGCCGTCGGGTTTCGGCGTGAATGACGGGGAGAACGGCATCACGCCCACGACGATCACCTACGAGTGGGTGACCCTGCCCGATCTGGGATACCGGCTCGAATTCGCGGACAACGCCCTGTTCGCGGGATCGCAGAAGATCACCGTCACGGGCGGAACCCACACCATGTCCGGGTTGATCTCGAACCGGCGGTATTATGCCCGCCTCTTCGCCGTGAGCCCCAAATCGGGCCTGCTGTCGGCTCCCACGCCCACCGTGGTCGTTGTGACCGACCGAAGCCGCAACGATTACGATTCGAGCCATGACCTCGACGACAAGCCGACGGGTGACGAGCTGCTGTACGGAGCGGTCGGCACCGACGGCACCTGGACGACGAAGTCGGTCGGTGTGAACGCCCACCGGCTTGCGGAGTCGATCCGCAGCCTGGGCGAGCCGGTCGTGCAGATCGACTTGCGCACACCGCCCACCGGAACGAAGCTCATCCGCCTCGAACTGGGATCGACCGTCTATGACACCCTGTCGGCCCTGCAGATGGAGCTGCTGGTCCGCACCCCGAACGCCGATGTGACCGTGCGTCCTGGTTCGCTGCAGACGGACCGGTATTTCCGCGTACGGGCGGATGAACCGGAGATGACGGTGCGCCTGGATGTTGTCTCGCCCGCGCCCGCCTTCAAGGCGACCGCCGGCATGACCCTCAAGACGCCGGTGACCGACCTGAAGGTCACCGCCGGCAGGGGAGACCGGTATGACGTGCTGTCCGGCTTTGTGAAGCCCCTGCAGGCCTCCCTGCCGGTCGCGTCCCTGTCCTCCTTCCGTCGGGACGAGATCGCCGTGTCGACCTGGGCTTCCCCCGGCATCTGGACCCGGCGGGAGAGCCGTCTGGACTACACGGCGGGACGGCTCATGGCGGATCTGTCGGATCCCGCCCCGATCGCCGCGTCCGTGCGCGCGGCGGCCAGCACCGGCACCGTACCCGCCTGGGTGAGGGAGCCGCTGGATGCCATCACGAAGGTCTACACGCTGCGCACCCTGACGGGGGTTTCCTGGAAGCACACCGACGCCGTATCGCAGGAGCGGCTTGCCAAGCTGCTGCTGGATGTGGTTCCCTATGATTGGACGGCAGCGGGTGTTCCCCTGGTGAACGCGGTGCGTTCCGGCCTGATGCTGCCGGCGGACGCACCGGGCGGCAATGTGCGGCGCGAGCAGGCGATCCGCGCGGTTGTGGCGCTGTACCAGCGAAAGACGGGCGAGAAGCCCGTGCCAACCAATCCGGCAGCCTGGGCCGATTTCACCGACTGGTCCGGTGTCGATGCGGCCTATCTGCCGGCTGTACGCTTTGCCGTCGAGAACGGGATTGTCACGGGTGGGGGATCGGACCTGCTGTATCCGAACCGGAATGTGACAATGGGTGAGCTGCTTGTGCTGATCGAGCGGGCGCTGGTGCTGTCGGGCGACCTGTAGGCAATGCCACGCGCCCCCTGTTCCCGGACCGGGAATGGAAAGGATGGGTTCCCATGGACGACATGCCGCAACGCAACGGCGACGAGACCCAGTACAGCTTCTTCGCCTTTCTGTCGCGGATGCGGCAGATCACGCGCTGGAGCCTGATGCGCAACACCGTCCCGGAGAACGTGCAGGAGCACAGCCACGAGGTGGCCGTGCTCGCGCACGCGCTGGCCGTCATCCGGAACCGTTTCTTCGGGGGCACGCTCGACCCGGCGCGGCTTGCGCTGCAGGCGCTGTACCACGACGCCTCAGAAACCCTGACCGGGGACCTGCCGACCCCCATCAAGTATTTCAGCCCGCAGATCAGCGATGCCTACCACGACCTTGAGCAGGTGGCGCGCGACCGCATTCTCTCCATGCTGCCGGAGGCCCTGCAGGCCGATTACCGGGCGATTCTCGACGGGGATGGGCCGGAGGAGGAAGCCCTCGTCCTGAAGGCGGCGGACCGCCTGTCCGCACTGATCAAGTGCATGGAGGAGGAGAAAAACGGCAATCGCGAGTTCCAGAAGGCGCGCGTTTCCATCGAAGCCAGGCTGCAGGAGATGTGCGGGCCGGATGGCGCACGCATGCCGGAGGTCCGGTATTTCCTGGCCCACTTCGCCAAAAGCTTCGAGAAGACGCTGGATGAGCTCAATTAGTCGTGCCGGCAGCCGTGCCGGATGCATGCGACGCCGGCATGCGTCCGTCATCGGGTCGCAGCGCGGGATGCACATACTGGCCCCTTCGCGCGGTGGAACGGCCGTATTGGATTGCGTTCTTCGGGCATCGGTGCAGACAGCCCAGGCAGAGGGCGCACCTTTCCTTGGTCCAGACCGGCTTGCCCTGACCGCACGAGATGGCCTCCGCAGGACAGATGCGGCTGCATTGGCCGCAACCGTTGCATGTGGTGCCTGCCGTAAACTTGTCCGTTGGAGCGCCATGACGGTATTTGTGATACACCACCGCCGTGGTGAGCCTTGGGGCCGGTCCCTTCCGCCTGTCGAAATCACCGGTCATGTGCGCCATCAACCGGTGCCTTGCGATGGAAATCGCTTGTGAAGCCTGCCTGTACATTCTTTCACGTTTTTCGTCCGATGGCAGGTTGAACAGCGGCGTGCAGTTGTCCGGCATGACGATGCTGTGCCGGCTTTGCACGTGAATGTGCCGCTCCGAAAGGATGCGGGCCGCCATTTCGTTGGCATTCCCGCTCAGGGAACCGCATGTTGCCAGCAGCCATGCCCGGGGCGCGCCATCCTCCGCCTGCAGCGCGATTTGGCGCAGGAAGTCCGCGACAACGGTCGGAATGCCGCAATAGATCACGGGAAATATGAAACCGACCTCCTCCCCCTTGCCGAGGCGGTAGGAGAATTCCTTGCGCCTCCATGCGTCCGAAAGGTTCACGATCCGCTCCTGATCCGTGTTTTGCAAGGAACGGGCAACATGCAGCGAGTTGCCTGTGGCGGAAAATACAAACATCATGGGATGCCTCCAATCACATGGGTCACAAACCCTGCGCGCATGGTCGCACATGCAGGGGAGCCGGGTGGCGTGGATCAATTGACACGGTTGTGACATTTGGGCCCATGTGATAGGATACAGGACGGCCGGCACGCTGAAAAGCCCGATTCCGGCAAGTGCTACACATTGGAGGATTTGTGGCGTATGGAACCTGTGGATCGATCATTGGCGGATGCCACTGTGCCGTTTCGGCAGCCGATACAGGCAGGAAGCCGGCTGCCGCAGAGGCGGGAAGGCCTGGCGCGGGCGCGCATGGAACGAACGGACGCAAGGGCGTCCCGCGACCGGATCGTGCAGGCGCTGCTTCATTTGCTGTCTCATTGGACCTTTCAGGAGGTGACAGTCACACAGATCTGCCAGGAGGCAGACCTGGCAAGAAAGACATTCTACCGGCACTATCCGGACAAGGAGAGCGTGATGCGTGCGCATCTGGAAACGCTTTTCGGGCAGGCGCTTCCATTGCCGGAACAGTCTTTCGGGGATTCGCGGGACGCGTTGACCCGCTTTTTCCGTTTCTGCCGTTCCCATGCCGCATTGATGCGGATGCTGCGGCGTGACGGCGTATTGTTCCTGCTGCGAAGGCAGATCGAGACGTACATGGCCACTGTGTCCCTGATGTGCGGCGCGCCCCGCGCCACACCCGCGCCGGATGCGCCGGTGCGCCTTGACGGCAGCGCCGGGCGTGCGCGCGATGGCACATGGGACCCGGAACACGCATGTGCGGCCGGTCTTGCGGCCTATCTGCCCGTCCACGTTTCGGGAAGCCTGTGCGCGCAGCTGGAGCTGTGGATCGACCGGGGGTATGGAGAGTCTCCGGACATGATGGCGGAAATCGCGGAGGCATTGTTGTTTTCCCGATTTCCGGGCATATGAATAGGCGGCCGGTATCTAACTGATTGACCGGACCGCCTAACCTGTCGGACTTGTTTCAGTACACGCACAGGATTTCAAGTGATTATGCATTATTCGGTTTTGCTCCTTGTCGCGACGTTTCGTTGGAAGCTTCCAACCGATCGAGTTCTGGCTGCATTGTTGGTGGAATCATCTCCCTTGCTCGTTTTTCGCCATTCATCCGGGGAGTTCCTCCACTTGTCCCGCCATCCGGACTCCTGCGAGTCCCCAGACAACGGCTCGCGGTCGACTCCGCAAGGTTCCGTTTCGGTCCGGCTGGTATGGCGTTGATCCTTTCCCACCAGGGGATCGGTTCGGGTTAGGGATAGAGTCCTTGGCCTTTCCTTTCCGCATGCCCATCCGGTGCGCTTCCGGACTTTCGTGCATCGAGTCCGGCCGGGTCTGTCTCCATATATGAAGATTTGCTCAGGATCCCGGATCCCAGGAATAGGGTTGATTCAGGGGGCGGGTTCGGGTTGGGTTCAGGTCGGGTCGGATTTGCCAGGGCCCTGGACTTGAATGGGGTTGGGCTTTCGTTCCCGCCAGGGGAACGATCGGGATTGGGT
>JAEXRM010000051.1 GCA_023440865.1 Bacillota bacterium | reverse complement strand
ACCGAGCCCGTGCCCGTCGTTGCGACGAGCGAGCGCTCCGATGTCGCAGGGGTGTAGATCGAGCCGCTGTCCTTGAGCGCGACATTTGTCGCATCGCTCAGGTCAACCAGCAGGTCCGTGATGTTGGCGGATGACACGTTGGCATATGTCAGACTCAATGTGAACTCCGTCCCCTGGGTGACCGTCGACACGGATTGTGAAGATACCGTCACGACAATGTCGGGAGACACGACGGCCGCCCCCGCCCGCACCGGCGTCAATCCGAGGAGCAGGGTCATGATGAGGAGGAGGGCCAACGATGCGCCGCTCCGATTCTTGCTGGTGTGCTTCTGTCCGTTTCTCATGTGCCCTTCCCCTTCTTTCCGCTGAGTCGTATGATGCCCGTCCCCTTGGACGGTTTTCCCGCCTTGCCCGCGGTCTCTGGATTGCCTGTTCTTTCAGGCCTGTCCGCTTTTCCCGGAACGTCCGCCTTCTTTGGCGTTCCGCTGACTGAACCGGGTGGCGGAATCGTCCATTCCGCCTTCGCGGGTGCCGGACCCCCGGCATGCCCCGCATCTCCTGTTGCGTCGTGTGCGTCTGTCCGCACACCCACGGTATCCGCTGCCTGCGCGGCGACACCCTTCACGATGTCCGTCACGGCCTCGGCTTCATCGCCGTTCTCCCCGTCGGGACCGTTCTCCCCGCCTGAGCCGTCCACTTCGGCCGCAAGCCGGATGACCTCGGGCGGCGCCCCCGCGTGATGCATGGGCCCCTCCTCGATCCCCTCGACACGGCCGTCCCTGATTTTCACCAGGCGCGTGGCATACCCGGAGATCTCCAGGTCGTGGGTGACGATGACCAGCGTCAGGTTGCGTTCCTTCGCGAGCTTCGTCATGAGGTTCATCATTTCATAGGTGGTGTGGGTGTCAAGGTTGCCGGTGGGCTCGTCCGCAAAGACGATCTTGGGATTGTTCGCGAACGCGCGGGCGATGCTGACGCGCTGCTGCTGGCCGCCGCTCATCTGAGAAGGCCGATGCTTCATGCGGTCCTTCAGCCCGACGGCGTCCAGCAGTTCTCGGGCGATTTTCAAACGCTTGCCCGGCGCCACGCCCGCAAACATCAGCGGAAGCGTGACATTCTCAATGGCAGTCAGCGTGGGGATGAGGTAGTAGCTTTGGAAGATAAAGCCGATATGCCGCTGTCGAAACAGGGCAAGGCTGTCCTCGGACAGCTTTTCGATGTGGGTTTTTCCCAGAATGATGCTGCCCCTGCTGGGCCGGTCGAGCCCGGCCATCATGTGCAGCAGCGTGGACTTGCCCGATCCGGACGGCCCCTGCATGCAGAGGATTTCGCCCGCTCCGACGGACAGGCTGACGCCGTCGACCGCCGAGATGGTCTCCTGTCCCATGCGGTAGATGCGGTACACGTTGTCGAGCTGCATGATGGTCGGCGTGCTGGTCGGCATGGGTGTGATCCTCCGGTTCCGTCTCTTTTGTGTCGATGCGCGGGCATCCGCCCTTCATCCGGTCCATGGTGAGCCCGTTCACTGCGGTTCCCGTGTGGCCGGCGCCCCGAGGCCCCGGTGTGGCTAACGCGCGTTGCCTGTGTTCGCCGCGCATCCGGCCGCCCAGGCAGCGCCGCGGGTCCGGCGGCATGACATGACGCCGGCAGCCCGTACCCGGGGCACGGCAGCCGTCACACACAGGATACGGCTGCTCATGGAAAAAGACGTGCGGGAAGCGCAAAAAGTTCACGGAATTTTTCATTCCCCGCAATTTTATCACATCCGGCCGGCGCCCATCCCTTACATTTTTGTCAGATACAAACACGGACTACCCGTCCCGCGCCGCGTCCGCATCCCGACGACATTGCCGTCATTGCGCCCGCGGGCCCTGCGCAACGGGACCATGGACCCATGAAACGCAATTGACATCATGTTATGATCATCCTGTATCGGTAGAAGAAGGCGTTCCGGGTATAATCTGGTTGAATCGGATGTCCATGCCGGGAGGAGGCAGGCCTGCGAGACTGCCGGGTCATGCGGCGTGTCCGACTCCGGCATTGCGCCCGTGCCACGGACTGCCGTCGGCGCAACGCGGCATGGCCCCTGCCCTGCCGCATCACCGATCACAGCGATCAGGAAAGGATTTGGTGTTGACCATGAAACACATGCGTTCCATCGCCCGTCTCCTCGTCCTTCCGCTTCTGCTTCTTGCCATGTCTGTTCCCGCCTTCGCCAACAACGACAATCCCGCGACCTTCTCAGACGTGCCCGCGGCGCACTGGGCCTATCCGGCCATCACGTGGATGGCTTCGCACGGCATCCTCAACGGGGTCGGGGACGGCAAGTTCAATCCCGGCGCCACCGTCACGCGCGAGCAGTTCGCCCGCATGATGGTCTCCGCCCTGCAGCTGCATGTGGGAGAGAGCTATGCGCCCTCGTTCAGCGACGTACCGCCTGCCTCCTGGGCCTTCAAGTTCGTGGAGGCCGCCAAGCCATATCTGACCGGCTACGACGTGCCGGGCAGCAGCCTCGACCAGTTCCGGCCCAACGACGCGGCGGTTCGCGAGGACATGGCGGTCGCCCTGGTCAAGGCGCTCGGGTTCCAGGCGGAAACCCCCGACCTGACGGTACTTGACGCCTTCGCCGACTATCCGGAGGCCGATGCCGGAAAGGGCATATCCGCCAACCTGGTGAACTATACGGCTCTGGCCGTCAAGCACGGCATCCTCAAGGGCGTCGCGCGCAACGGCGGCGTATACTTCGACGCACAGGAGTCGCTGACCCGTGCGGCCGCCTCGGTGCTCGTGTTCAACGCCCTCGGCGTGGCGGGGGAAAAGGTGACCTATGATGATCTGCCGAAGGTGACCTACGACGTGCCGGTCGCCTCGCCGTCCACCTCGCCAGAAACCTCCGCAACCACCAAGGGCCCCACCGTGCTGACCTCGGTCAACGGCAACAAGATCACCGCGTCCTGGAGCAAGAACACCGCCGACGACTTCCAGGGCTACAAGGTCGTGCTCTCCCGCGAAGACAGCTCGCCTGCGTATCCGGAAAACGGGTACCTCAAATGGATCACCAACCGCGACACCATCTCCTGTGAAATCTATGCCGGCCTTTCCTACAACGGCGGCGACGTCGGCGGCAAGCTGCAGGCCGGTGCGAGGTACTACCTGAGCATCACCGCCGTCACCGGCAACGGCAAGTTCCCCGGCAACACGGTGCAGATCACGATGCCGGCCGCACCGGCCGCGCCATCCGCACTGCCGACCGCCACCATCTCCTACGTGAAGGCCGATGGCGGTGTGAAGCTGTCCTGGACAAAAATCTCCGACGAGCGGCTGCAGGGCTACAAGGTCGTCCTGTCCGACACGGACAGCACCCCTCGCTACAGCGAGAACGGCTATCTCGAGTGGATCACCGACGCCGATCGCACCTACGCGTATGTGCATGCCGGCGACGGATACAACGGCGAGAATGACTTCGACGGAAAGTTCAAGAGCGGTGTGTCCTATTATGCCAGCATCACCGCCCTCTTCGACGACGGCAGGACGTACGGCAATGTCATCCAGTTCACGATGCCCTGACGCACCGGCATGAGCCGGGCATCCCGCCGGGAGTCAGGCTGACCGACCCATGCCGGCGGACAAGCAGGCGGTACCGGATCAGACAACCGGTGCCGCCTGCTTGCCGTGCCGCCTCCAGCAACGGCATCGGTGCCGTTTTCTCCGGCACGGAGATCCGGCGGCGCCTTTCCCCCGACGCTTGACATCGCTTCCCCCGGTCCTGTACCATGTTTTCAGAAACAGGCAAAGGAGGCACGCATCATGGATGACAACCCCGGCGATACCGGGGACGGCGGCAATACCCGACCGTCCTTCGCTTGCGCCGTTTGCCATCCGATGTCCCCATCGTGCCGGTCCATGGGCCATGACATCCCGCATCGGGGATTTCGTGCGCCCTTTTTTGTTGCCTGACGGAGGAATGCCGCCTTGTTGACCAGTCTGCTGCTCCTGTTCGTCCTCGTCCTCATCAACGCCTTCTTCGCCGCATCCGAGATCGCGCTGATCTCCCTCAACGACAACAAGATCCGCGCCATGGCGGAGGAGGGGGACAAGAAAGCGCTGCAGGTCGCGAACCTGCTCAAGGATCCCGGGCGCTTCCTTGCCACCATTCAGATCGGCATCACCCTGGCGGGCTTCCTTGCCAGCGCCTCGGCATCGGAGACTTTCGCCGGGCCGCTGGTTGAGGCGCTGGTCTCCCTCGGCACGCCCGTGCCGGCCGGCATACTCAAAAGCGTGACCGTCTTGCTGATCACAGTCATTCTCTCCTATTTCACCCTGGTGCTCGGCGAACTCGTGCCCAAGCGCCTGGCCATGCAGAAGGCGGAAGCCATCGCGTTCTTTGCGGCGGGTCCGCTGAACTTCATCCTCAAGACCGCCAAGCCGTTCGTCCGCCTGCTGACGGCCTCGACCGACTTCATCGTGCGCCTGTGCGGCGTCGATCCGCACGCGCAGGACGAGCAGGTCACCGAGGAGGAGATCCGCATGATGGTGGATGTCGGAGAGGAGAAGGGCGCCATCGACGAATCGGAAAAAGAGATGATCAACAACATTTTCGAGTTCGACAACAAAATCGCCGCCGACGTCATGACACACCGCACCGAAATCGTGGGCATCCGCAACGACGCCACATTCGGCGAGATCTCCGAGCTGGTGAACCGGGAAAAGTACACCCGGTTCCCGGTGTATCGCGACAGCGTCGACCATATCGTGGGCATCCTGCACATCAAGGACCTGCTGCCCTGTTATGACGCGGCCTGCCGCGACCGGTTCCATATCACGGACGCGATGCGGCGCCCCCACTTCGTGCCCGAATCCAAGCCCGTCGACGAGCTGTTCCGCGACATGAAGAAGCTCAAGGCGCACATGGCGGTGGTCATCGACGAATATGGCGGCACGGCCGGCATCGTCACCATCGAGGACCTCATCGAGGAAATCGTGGGCAACATCTTCGACGAGTACGACGAGGAGGAACGGTTCATCGAGCCGGCCGGCGAGGGCACCTGGCTCATCGACGGCGCCGCGGAGCTCGACATGGTCGCCGATTCGCTGGAGCTCGATCTACCCGTCAACGACTACGACACGCTGGCCGGGTATGTCATCAGCCTGCTGGGACGCATCCCGGAGCCGGATGAGAAGCCCGCTGTCGAAATTGCCAATGCCGTCTACTCCGTGGTTGCGATGGACGACAAGAAGATATCGCGCGTCCGGGTGCACAAGCTCCCCGCCCGGGAAGATCCGTGAGGGCGCGGCGTTCGCCCGTCCTGCACCGGAAAATGCGCCGCACGATCTCCCTGGCGGTGTTTCTTGTCGTGTTCGTCTTTTTGGCGGGTGTTTTCCTCGTCACGCTGTTCTCGGCCCGACAGAACATATCGCTGTGCACCTCCGTGCACGCGGTGCTGATGGCGCGCAGCCTGGTGGCGGAGAACCTGCTGGACGCCGACAACACGTCAGATCCGCAGCCGGCGGTCGCACGGCTGGCCGAACAGCTCGCCCGCAGCGCGGCGAACGCGGAAACCAGCACGCTGCTGGACCTGGCCGCCGAGCTCGATGCCGCGGCCGCGGACGCGGACGCGGCAACTGCCAGCGGAAGCAATCCCGCCGACTCCCCGACTCACGCCCCCTGGCCGGGCGGCGCCGCTCTCGGGCGCCCCCTGCGCGACACCGATCTGATCACGATCCATCCCGACATGGCGACGGGCGCCAGTACCGGCGCCATCACCTCCGACATCGACTGGAAGCGGCATGCCGCCCGATTCCGGGTCGAACGGGACGGGGTGCTCCTCTACCAAAGCCCCGACTGGGACCGGTTCATGCTGTTGCCGGCATTCCTGCCCGACGCGTTGCACACCTGGCTGCCGGCCTTGCAGAACCTGTTTGTCGTGGAATCCGTCATCGCCGTGTCGCATGACGGCGTGGTGACGGAGCATGTCACCGGACAGGCGGTCTCTTCCGGGAAACTGGCGGATGCGGTCAAGGCTGACACCGAGCCGCGCGGCATGCACGCGGCCACCGTGACCGTGCAGATGGATGCCGGACTCATCGCCATCTCCCTGTTTCTCCTGCTGCCGGCCGTCCTGTTGATGACATTCCCGATCATGCTGCTGACGCGGATCATGGGCGGCCTGGCCGCACGACGCACCTCGCGTCCGGTGTCCCGGCTGGTCGAACGGCTCGACATGCTGGCAGGCGCAACGCCGGATACGGCGGCAGCCATGCCCCTCACGTTCCGGCGCCCCCCCGCCGAAATCGCGCACATTGCGGATTCACTGCGCCGCATCCTCGACAGGATGCGGGAGAACAAGGCGGATGCGGGCACCCGTGCCGTCGCGCTGGAGGCGCAGCGACAGCGGCTGGAGGAGCAGAACCGGTCGCTCGCGGAATCGCGCCGGCAGATCCAGGAGGCGCAAACCCGGCTGGTGCAGATCCAGAACATGGCCTCGATCGGCCAGCTGACTGCCGCCATCTCGCACGAGATGAATACGCCGCTGGGCACGCTGGCGAGCAACATCCAGCTGCAGGAGATGATGCTGGAAATGTTGGCAACGGATCCCGCGGCACAGGCGGATCCGCAGACATCGGCCTTCCTTGCGGACATGGTCCGGACCAGCCGTGAGAACGCCCGGCACATCCAGGGGGCGGCCGACATGGTGAAAAGTCTGAAAAACTACGCGCGCCTGGATCAATCGGAATACCAGGAAACCGACATCAACGATCTGATCCGCAACGTGGTGACGCTGACGACAAACCTGTGGCGCGACCGCATCCGCATGCATGGCGCCTATGGCGCGCTGCCGCCGGTCAAGTGCAGGCCCGGCCTGCTCAGCCAGCTGTTCATGCACCTGATCCGCAACGCCATCGAGGCCATGCCGGCTGGCGGCGACGTGTGGATCCGCACGCAGCCGGACGGTGAACAGGTTGTACTGGAGGTGGAGGACAACGGCCCGGGTGTGCCGGAAGACCGCCTGGAACGGATGTTCGAGCCGGGTACCACCTGGGACAAGCTTGATCCCGATGGCCAGATCCCCGGCGGGATGGGGCTCGCGATCGCACGCGACATCGTGACACGCCACAACGGCGTCCTGTGGGCCCAACGAGGTGAACAGGGGGGACTGCTGTGCACGGTCCGCCTGCCGGTGGACGGCCACCTCACATGACGGAACGGAGATCACTTCATCTCCGCCAGCAACGCCTTCCCCTCATCGGATCCGACCGCCTCAAGCAGCGCCGCGACGACGGCGGCATCAAGCTTGCCGGCATCTGCCTCCTCCCGCAGGATCGACAGTGCCTTCGCAAGGGGGAACTGCGCGTGATAGGGCCGCGTGGTGTGCAGCGCGTGAAAGATGTCGGCGACGCACAGAATCCGCGCTTCCAGCGAGATGGCTTCCCCCGCGAGGTGGTCGGGATATCCGCTGCCGTCGAGCTTCTCGTGGTGGTGGCGGATGGCATCGAGGCACCCGTTCAGCGATCCGAGCGGCCGAAGGATCTCCTCGCCTGTGGCCGGGTGGCGCGCGATGACCGCGAATTCCTCGTCCGTCAGGCGGCCCGGCTTGTTGAGGATGCTCTCGGGCACGCTCACCTTGCCGACATCGTGCAGCTCGGCGGCCACCAGCAGGCGGTCAAGCCGTTCCTTGCCGAGGCCGAGCCGTTCGCCGAGCAGACGGCTCCAGGACATGACGCCCCGGGTGTGCCCGTCCGTGTATGGATCCTTCGCCTCGATCGTGTTGGCCAGTGCGACCAGCACGCCCTTGGTCTGCTCGAGCTCGGTGTCGTAATCCGCGCGCACCATCGAGTACAGGCGCTCGATGGCCAGCCGCGAGCGCTCGAGCTCGTCGTTGGCCTGCTGCAGCTCGGCCATGCGCCGGGCCAGCTGCTCGGCCATCGCCTTCTTCTCAAGACCGTTGTGCAGGACGGTCACCAGCTGGGCGTTGTCCCAGGGCTTCTCCACATAGTGGTACAGGCCGACCTCGTTGATGCTGCGGATGGCATTCTCCTTGTCCGCGTATCCGGTCAGCATGACCGTGACAGCATCCGGAGCCAGCTCATGCGCCTTCTTGAGGAACTCGACCCCGTTCATGCCGGGCATCAGGAAGTCCGAAAGGATCAGATCGATGCCGCCCCGGCCGAGTGCCTCAGCCCGGAGCGCTTCACGCGGATCGTTGTATACG
>JAEXRM010000044.1 GCA_023440865.1 Bacillota bacterium | reverse complement strand
AAACGCCACAATGCCGCGGATGGTGAAGAACCGGAACCCGTCGAGCCCGTGGGCGGCATGCCCTGCATCGCCCGCATGCGTGCCGGCTGTCTGGAAGTCCTCCGCACCCTGGCCGGTGCCATGTCCGAAGTCGTGCCCGCCGTCATGGCCACCCGCGAAGTCGTGGCCCACATCGTGCCCGTCCGCGACGTCACCGCCGCCATCGGCATCGTGGCCTCCCCCCATGCCGGCGAAGGTCATGATCGACTGGATGACGAGGATGACAGTCGAAGGAATCGCCACAATGAGAAAGAACTGCTTGAGCAGCGGCAGTGCCGCCCACCATGCCATCATGTGCTTCTCCCCTTTCCACGGCGGCCGCCCTTGGCGCCGCCCTTGCCTTTGCCGGGTCCTTTTCCAGGGCCTTTGCCAGATCCTTTTCCGGGCCCTTTTCCAGATCCCTTGCCCGCTTTGCGCCCTGCGGCACCGGAATCCCTTCCGGCACCCCGGTCTCCGCCCGTTCCCCGAAACCGTCCGCCGCCATGCGTTCCCGCTCCACGGCCCACACCGTCGCCGCCACCCGTTCTTCCGCCCGGGCGGCCGCCGGCGTCCGTCGCATAACGTCCATCCATACGGCGGAACGATCCGGATGTCTTGCCGGACTCGGCGTTTTCCGCAAACCGTTCGATCAATGTCTCCGATGCCCCCTCCGGCACGAAGTCGATCTGCCGCATCTCGGGCGACGCCTTCGCCACCAGCACGCGGATCGGATCGCCGATGCGGATTTCCCGGCCCGAACGGGAGCCGTGCAGGGTCATGGTGCGCTCGTCATACTCGTAGTAATCGTCCTCGAGCGACGACAGCCGCACGAGCCCCTCCACCGTGTTCGGCAGCTCGACAAAGAAGCCGAAGGAAGCGACGCCGGACACGACGCCGTCGAACACCTCGCCGACGTGCTTTTGCATGTACTCGGCCTTCTTCATGTCGGTGCACTCGCGCTCCGCATCATCCGCCGCGCGTTCCCGCTCGGACATGTGCTTCGTGGCCTCGGGCAGGAGGCCCGCATAATGCGCCTTGCGCTTCTCGTCCATGCTTCCGGTGAGGGTTTCCTTCATGATGCGGTGGATCTGCAGGTCGGGATACCGCCGGATGGGCGAGGTGAAATGCGAATAGTACGGCGCCGCAAGGCCGAAGTGCCAGATGTGCTCATGGCTGTAGCGCGCCTTTTGCAGGGAGCGGAGGATGACCGTGGAGATCGCCTTCTCCTCGGGTGTGTCCTTGATTTTCCGCAGGACGGCCTGCAGGTCGGCGGGATGAACGGATTGCGCATTCGGCAGGCTGTAGCCGAACATGCCGAGGAACTGGCGCAGGTTGATCATCTCCTCGGGATCGGGATCCTCATGGATGCGGTAGACGAACGGCACCTTGAGCTGCGTGAAATGCTCGCACACCGTTTCATTGCACAGGAGCATGAACTCCTCGATGAGGTTGGTGGCCACATTCGGGGTGCGGCGCTCGATTTCGACCGGATGCCCCTCGCCGTCGCACACCACCTTCGACTCGTCGAATGAAAAATCGATGGAACCGCGGCTTCGGCGTCGTTCTCCCAGACGCGCGGCCAGTTCGCGCATGCGGCGGAACATCGGCAGCAGCGACGCGTAGCGCGCCGCCAGCTCGGGGACGTCGTCCTCGAGCAGCGCCCTCACATGGGTGTAGGTCATGCGCTCGTCGATGAACAGCACGCTTTCGAAGATGTCGTGCGCCACCACCTCGCCGGATGCGTCCACATCCATCGTGACGCTGAAGGCAAGGCGCGGCACCTGCGCGGTGAGGCTGCACAGGCCGTTCGACAGCGCCTCCGGGAACATGGGGATGACCCGGTCCGGCAGGTAGACGCTGGTGCCGCGCGCCAGCGCCTCGCAGTCGAGCGCGGAACCCTCCCGGACGTAGTGCGACACATCGGCGATGTGCACACCCAGGCGCATCAGGCCGTCCGGCAGTTCCTCGAGCGATACCGCGTCATCGAGGTCGCGCGCATCCTCCCCGTCGATGGTGACCATCGGCAGGGCGCGCAGGTCGCGACGGCCGGCGAAATCGGCCTCTCCCGGCATCTCCGGCAGGCGCTCCGCCTCCTGGAGGACATCGTCGGGAAACTCGACCGGAATGTCATTGGCCCAGAGCACGGACAGGATGTCGACCCCCGGTTCGGTTTCGGCGCCGAGCACGACGATGATCTCCCCCTCCGACGCGCTCTCCCCGTCGGACCATTTCGTCAGGGACACGACCACTTTCTGGCCTGTGCGTGCGCTCATGGCATGGGCGGCATCGACCCGCACGTCGCCCGTCAGCTTTTTTGAGTCGGGCGTGACGAACCCACCTGAAGGCGTTTCGGTGAACCGCCCCACGATGCGCTGATGCGCCCGTTCCACGATGCGCACGACGACGCCCTCGCGCCGGCGGCCGTCGAGCGAGAGGCCCGACGACTTGCACAGCACGGTGTCGCCGTCCATCGCGCCAAGCGTGTCCTCGGCGGCGATGTACAGGTCGGGCCCGCCGCCCTCCTCCAGAGCGACGAACCCGAAGCCGCGGGCATTGCCCGAAAACCGCCCCCGGCTCATGCCCAGCCGCTCCGCCAGGCCGTACCGGCCGCGCCGGTTGACGACCACGGCGCCCGTTTCGGCCAGCTCCGCAAGCACCGCTTCAAACTCAGGCCGTTCCAGCGCAGGCACATCGAGCCACACCGCCAGGTCGGCGGCGGTCATCAGCCGACAGGCCGGTTCATTCAGGGCGGCCAGGATGCGTGCCTTTCGCTGCTCCCTCATCTCACTCACAGTCCGAGCTCCTCCCCGATGCCGCGCATCGCTTCCAGTGCGAGCAAATACATGCGTTCGACGGATATGTCCAGCAGGGTGCAGGATTCCAGGCGGCGCCATGAGGAATCGGCCGAAAGGCCGGCTTCTCCGGCGGCGCGCACCGCATCCGCGTGTCTGGCCGTCAGCTGCTCCGCATCCACGCTGTCCAGGCGTTTCTCCGCCCGGGCCAGCACGGCCGAAACGACAAGCGTTGCAGCCGCATTCGCGCAGTACAGCGCCTTGTCGATGCTGCGGCGGCGCAGGAGTGGATCCTGGTCATGGTGCACCCGTACGGCGTGGATCACCGTGGGGTCCGCCTCCAGGTTCTCCAGGATCTCGGCGCCCATTGCGGCATGCCGCAGGGGCAGATCCTGCGACCGCTCCACGGCGATGTCGTGCAGCAAGCCCGCAAGCCCCCATTGGTGTTCATCCTGGTCGAGTTCAAGCGCAAGGCGGCGCATGATGGCTTCCACCGCCAGACTGTGCCGCAACATGTTCGGATTGGTCAGGCGAAATCCCAGTTCCTCCCAGGCAACCGATCGTTCCATGGGGAATCCTCCCATTCATCGGCCACAGGCGGCGGAAACACGCCCCGGAAGCCTCATTCACCTGCATTATACCACACGGCCCGGCGTTGGAACCGCCGACCGGGCCAAGGGATCCTGCCCACAGGTGCCACGTGCCTGCCCGCCTTCACAGTGCTCAGGGTTCGCGCCCCGGTTTGGGGAATATCGCCAAACGAACAAAAGGACTTGCAGGATGCGGGACGGTCCCTTATGATGAATGAGCCCTCTGCAACCGCAGGGGCTGCCAGTTCGAAACATCCTGGCAGGCGTGACGGCCGGCGGTCCACCACCGGCGTGCATGCCACACAAAACCAGGAGGTGCCGGCACCTCGGCGAAAAAACCGGTACGCGACGCACGGGCGATGGAGCAAGACCGCAGACGCACAGGAACCCGCTCAAGCCACAGAGGCCGAAGCGACCGTCTTGTGACGGAATTGGCCTTCGGATCGTCCGTGCCTCCGTGAAAGGCATCATGGGAATCAAGACCCGCCATCTCGTCCAGGCCGCCCTCATCGCGGCCATCTATGCGGCACTCACGCTGCTGCTCCAGCCCATATCCTTCGGCGTGCTCCAGTTCCGTGTCTCCGAAGCGCTCACCCTCCTGCCGGCCCTCCTGCCGGCGGCCATTCCGGGCCTGTTCGTCGGCTGTCTGCTGTCCAACATCCTGGGCGGTTTCGGCTGGGTGGACATCGTGTTCGGCAGTCTGGCCACATTGCTGGCGGCACTGGCAACCTGGCGCCTGCGCGCATGGCCGTTGCTCGCGCCGGTCCCCCCCGTCGTGTTCAATACGGCCATCGTCGGCACCTATATCTGGCTGCTGTTCGACCGCACCTTCCCGCTGCCCGTCTCCCTTGCCTGGTTTGCGTTGGGGGAAGCCGGCGCGTGCGTCCTGCTGGGATTGCCGCTGCTTTGGTTCATCCGCCGCAATCGCCCGCTGCAGACGGTGCTGGGCATCGAACCGGCGAACGGCGGCAGGAAGCAATGAACCGCACCACGCGGTCGTCGCATGCCGGGATATCGCGGCTGCATGCTCCGTGATGCACCCTGGAGACGACATGAATGGAAAGCGCCCGCCCCCTGGCAGAAAACCGGGGGCGGGCGTTATTCATGCGGCGTGGCTGTGAAGGGGGCGGTCCCTGCGTCCATGCCGCGGCCGAACCGGGGACCGGCCGCCGCGCACACGATGCGGCTGCGCGGCGCGCAAAGGCATTCACGGCTCGGGGTGTTCCATGCCGCGGCGAAGCACCTGCATCTCCTCGGGGATCATGCCGTGCTTGCGTTTGGGCAGCACGCCATACAGGGCCTTCTCGAAGCTCTCCACGCTGATGCAGCCGGTTTTCCGTATCAGCTTGCCCAGCAGGAACACGTTCGCGTAGGTCAACTCGTTCATTTCCGATGCCATCATCGTGGCGGGAAGGCCGAATGCCGCAACATCGGTGCGGGTGACGGGGTGCGTGACGATCGAGCTGTCATACACGATCACGCCGCCGGATTCGACGTACGATTCGAACTTGGCCATCGACGGATTGTTCATGACCACCAGTGCGGTGCAGCTGTGGAAGATCGGCGACGCGACCGGATCCTCCGAAATGACGATCATGCTGTTGGCGGTGCCGCCCCGCATTTCCGGGCCGTACGACGGCAGCCAGGACACCTCGCGGCCGTCGAGCATGCCCGCGTGGGCCAACAGCCGTCCGGCCGAAAGAATGCCCTGCCCGCCGAAGCCGGCGATGATGATCTCGTGGTGCATCGCTTAGCCCTCCTTCTCGCAGTCGACGAAGACGCCGAGCGGATAATACGGAATGAGTTCCTTCTCCACGCGCTGCATGGACTCGATCGGATCGAGCCCCCAGTTGGTGGGACAGGTTGACAGCAGTTCGACGAGCGTGAAGCCCCGCTTCTCCCGCTGCAGGCGGAACGCCTTTTTCAGGGCCGCCTTCGCCTGGCGGATGTGCCTGATGTCATGCAGGGAGCAGCGCTCGATGTAAGCCGGACCTGTCAGGGTCGCCAGCATCTCGCTCACGCGGATGGGGTTGCCATGCTCGGCGGCGTTTCGCCCGGCCGGCGAGGTGGTCGTCACCTGTCCCGGCAGCGTCGTGGGCGCCATCTGGCCGGAAGTCATGCCGTAGATGGTGTTGTTGATGAACACCACCGTGATGTTCTCGCCGCGGGCCGCCGCATGCACGATCTCCGCCGTGCCGATGGCCGCGAGGTCGCCGTCGCCCTGGTAGGTGAAAACCACCGCGTCGGGCAGGCTGCGCTTGAGGCCCGTTGCGACGGCAGGGGCGCGTCCGTGCGCCGCCTGCACCATGTCGCAGCCGAAGTAGTCATAATTGTTGTAGGAACAGCCGACCGGCGACACGCCGATCGTTTCCCCTTCGATGTCCAGCTCGTCGAGCACCTCGGCGACCAGTCGGTGCGAGATGCCGTGCGTGCAGCCGGGGCAGTAATGGAGCGGTATGTCCCGCAAGGCGTGCGGTCGTTGCGCGATGATGGCCATGAGATTCAGCCTCCCTCTGTGAAGACATGCCGGAGCGTTTGATGCCGACCCCGGACGCCGGTGCATGCTGACTTGTGGTCGGGGCGCGGCATCAGGTCTTCCCGACGATCTGCCGGACTTCCGCGAGGATGTCCGCCACAGTGGGGATCATGCCACCCATGCGGCCATGGAAGAATACGGGCCGGCGGCCTTCCACCGTGAGCCTCACATCCTCGAGCATCTGGCCCGCGCTCATTTCGAGCACAAGGAAGCCCTTGGCGGACGGGATCGTCTCCTCAAACGCCTTTGTCGGGAACGGCCACAGTGAGATCGGACGGATGAGGCCGAGCCTGATGCCTTCCTTCTCGGCCGTCTTGATGACGTTTTTGGCGATGCGCGCGACGGAACCGTACGCCACCAGCACCAGATCGGCGCCTTCGATGTTGTCGCATTCGCAGCGCTGCTCCATCTCCCCGATGACGCGATACTGCGCCTGGCGTTCCTCGTTCCACATCTCAAGCACGGCCGGATCAAGGTGGATGGAGGTCGTTGTGTTGTGCTCGCGCCGATTGCCGGTACCCGTGGTCGCCCAGGGTTTGTCCTGCAGGACGACAGGTTCTTCCTCGCGGAACCGGACAACCTCCATCATCTGACCGAGCATGCCGTCACCGAGGATCATCACGACGTTGCGGTATTTGTCCGCGAGGTTGAACGCCTCCACGGTCATTTCATAGAGCTCCTGCACCGAGGCGGGCGCCAGCGTGATGAGGCGGTAGTCGCCGTGGCCGCCACCCTTGACTGTCTGGAAATAGTCTCCCTGGGCCGGCTGGATGCCGCCAAGACCGGGCCCGGCGCGCATGATGTTCACGATGACGGCGGGCAGGCGCGCACCGGCCATGTAGGAGATGCCCTCCTGCTTGAGGCTGACACCGGGGCTCGACGAGGAGGTCATCACGCGACGGCCTGCGGAGGAGGCGCCATACACCATGTTGATGGCGGATACTTCGCTCTCGGCCTGCATGAACACGCCGCCGACCTGGGGCATGCGTTTGGCCATGTAGTGGGCGATTTCGGTCTGCGGGGTGATCGGATAGCCGAAGTAATGACGGCAACCCGCACGCACGGCGGCTTCCGCGATGACCTCGTTCCCCTTCATCAGCAGTTTCTCTCCCATGGGGAATCCTCCTTCACTTTTCGACCGTGATGACGCAATCGGGACAAATCGTCGCACAGAACGCGCACCCGATGCACTTGTCCATGTCCGCGACCATGGCCGGATGATAGCCCTTCGCGTTGAGGAAATCCTTGTCGACCTGGATGATTTTCTTGGGACAGACGCTGATGCAGAGGCCGCAGTTCTTGCAGCGCTCGGCGAAAAAGGTCACCTTTGCCATGCTTGTGCTCCTTTAGCTTCGGCGGTGGTTGTCAGGATCCGCTGCGGGCGGGCTGTTGCCGGACATGCCGCCCGCCGGTCATTGTCCCATCGATTTTATCCCCGAATCCGGATGACTGTCAACCTTGGCGGGAAATATGTCCGTCAGTGAAAGACCATCATTCGAACCGCACCCCGAGGGTTCGTCGCAACGGCACCCAGGGCGTGCTGCCGCCGGCGGGATGCGCAGGCGGCTGATCGGCGTCTTCAGGCACCGCTATGACCGAAGCGGCAAGCGGACAACGTTTCGCCGCCGCCAGAAGCGCCGCCTCGCTCTCCCCCGCGATGATGCCCGCCGCCGTGGTCTCCCCCAGCAGGTGCGTGTTGTTGAGGATGTGCGTGAAACGCTGCCGCGAGGCGTACTCGATCTCCTCCATGTGGACGGCCGCCGTAACGGCGTCACGGGTCATGGGCCGCGACGCGTTGAATACGAACACCATCGCGGTGGCGTCTTTGTCGATATCGCGGTGGTATCGTCCCAGCACACGCGCGCCATCCCCGTCGCCGCCCACGTCGAGCACCACATGCGTGGCAGGATCGCGCAGCGCGGTGGTGATCTCCGGCACCAGCGCCGGCACATCGACGTTCGTGTTGGCAAACAGCGGGGCGGCCACGCGAACACCGTCCGATTCCAGCAGCGTGCGGGCGTCGAGGCTGCGGAAGAAGGGGTTGACGATGTCCATGTCGGCCAGCAGCACGCGCTTGCCGGCATCGGCCAGCATGCGGGCATACTGCACGGCGATTTCCGATTTGCCGCTGCCATAGTGTCCGGCGAAGATGACGACGCGCGCTCCCCCGAACAGCGCATTCCAGACAGACGACATCATGGTGCCTCCCTTTCGGCGGCTTCCGCCGCAAGCAGCGCCGCGGCCTGCGCGCGGCCGGTTTCATACAGGTCGTTCCCCTCGGCGTCGATGACCACAAACGCGGGAAAATCACGCACCACCAGCCGTCGCACCGCTTCGGTACCCAGGTCCTCGAATGCGATGACCGTTTCCTCGACGACACTGCGGGCGATGAGTGCCGCAGCGCCGCCGACCGCACCGAAGTACACGGCGCCGTTGCGCACGATGGCCTCCTTGACGGCCTGACTGCGCAGTCCCTTGCCGATCATGCCCTTGAGTCCAAGATCGAGCAGACGCGGCGCATAGGCGTCCATGCGGCCGCTGGTGGTGGGCCCCGCCGAACCGATCACCTTGCCGGGCGGCGCCGGGCAGGGGCCGACATAATAAATGACCTGACCCTCAAGATCGAAAGGTAGCGGCGTCATCCCGTCCAGACATTGCATCATGCGTTTATGGGCCGCATCGCGCCCCGTATACAGGACGCCCGAGAGGAGCACCTCCTCTCCGGACTTCAGGCTTCGTGCCGTCTCCGCGTCGAGCGGCAGGTGGATGCGTCTTGCCATGTGGCTCCTTTCCTGTCAGCCCTTTCACCCGGAAGGGCCATGCAGTCCTTGTGACCCTCCCGCTCCGACTGTTCCTCTCCAACCTGACGGTTCTCCCGCTCCTGTGGCGCCCCCCCGCCGGGTCCGATGAGCGGCGGCAGGATCTGCAGGCCCCGCCGGCCGCATCGGACACCCCGGACGAAGACGAGCGAGGGCGGTGCATGCGCGCTGCGGTGCAGCATCTGCAGCTGCTTGGGTTCGATACCGGCGGCCGACATCAGGCAAAACAGCTCCGATAGCCGTTCGGGCCGGTGCACCACGCAGAAGGCGCCGTCGTTGCGCAGCAGCCGGGCCGCCTGGAGGACGACGTCTGCAAGCGTGCAGTGGATCTCGTGCCGGGATGCCCGCTCCGCCTTCCCCTCGCTGTGAATGGCGGCACCCAGGGGTTGATACGGCGGATTGCACAGCACCAGATCGTGACAGCCTCGCCCGAGGAGCACATCCGCCTGACGCAGGTCCGCTTCGAGCACGGTGATCCGTTCCTCCAGCCGATTGCCTGCGACGGAGCGCCGCGCCATGTCCGCCATGTCGGGCTGGATTTCAACCGCGTGGATCCTGGGGATCTCCGTGTCGAGCGCCAACAGCAGCGGGATGATGCCGGTGCCGGTTCCCAGGTCGACGGCACGTTCCGTCAGGCGCCTTCCGTTCCGGACCCGCAGGTGGGAGACGGCGAAACGGGCCAGGGCAACCGCATCCGTTCCGAAGCGGAAGCCGTCGCGCTTCTGCAGGATGGCCGCACCTCCCGGGATCAGGGACTCGCATGTTTCATCGGCCTTGACTGGAACAAGGCCATCTGTCCATTGTATATCCATGAAGCTTCCACGCCATTCCCGCCGGATATGAAAAAAACCGCCGGCGGCGGTTTCTTTCGATTTTCTGATGAAACGCTCGGATTCGGTAAGCATGAGCCTGCCCGATGGATTCAATCACAATGGCACCCATGCCGCCACCCTCCATCAGCATGCCCGGCATGCCTGAGGACAGCCATCCGCGTTCTGGGGAACGCGTGCAGGCCACCACTGAATGGGCAGTCAACCTCAATCCGGTGCCTTACTTCGGCTGGGGCGCGTTCACCGGGCAGACATTCGCGCAGGAACCGCAATCGATGCAGGCGCCTTCGTCGATGACGTACTTGGTGTCGCCGGCAGAAATGCAGCTGACGGGGCACTCCGCTTCGCAAGCGCCGCAGTTGATGCAATCATCGTTAATCGCGTAAGCCATGTTCAAACCTCCTGATATCCTCTCGTCCATTGCTTTGGTCACCTTGACAATCGTATCCCATTCCCGTGCGCGCTGTCAACCCAAAGGCGCGCCATACACGGGAGCAGACGGTGCCGGACGCAATCATGCGTCACCGGCATGCGTCGCCGCATCGGCACGAGGCCCGCCCTGCCCTTGGTCGGGCTGTGCGGGCGTATCATCGAAAGGCTCCTCGATGACCGCGTCGTTCCAGTCGATCGCGGCGACCGTTCTGGCTGCGTCCCTGTCATAGGACGGCGGCTCTGACGGTGGCAACGCATCTCCCGATTCCGTCGGCATACCGGGCGCATGCGCCCGACCAGCCGAACCGGCAGCGGATTGCGGGGAGCGTTCGTCCGGGCGAGCATCCGCTCCTTCGCCACGGTTGCCCTGGCTGTCGCGAATGCCCCGGTCACGGCGGTCGCGGCGTTCACGACGGTCCTCCCGCTGGCCGCGCGCCGTCTCCGCCTGCTGGCCGCGATCGGCATCGCCCTGCGACTCACGCTGCGACTCGGCGCCGGCACCTTCCTGGCCGCGGTCCTCGCGGTTGCGGTTGCGGTCTCGGCGCCCCCGATCACGGCTGCGGCGGCCCTCGCCGGATTCGCCGCCCTCACCGCCCTCGGGAGCGCGATCACGGCGCGCCTCGGCACCCTCGCCGCCTTCCGCATTCCGATCCCGCCGCCCCTCGCCGCCCTCGGCGCCACGGTCCCGCCGTCCCTCGCCGCCATCCCGGCCACGCTCGCGGCGTCCTTCTCCTGCGGCGCGACCCGGCGCTTCCTTTCTCCCCCCCTCGGCGGCCGCACCTGCAGGCCCGCCCTTGGGGCATTCGCCGCAATGGCGCTTGCCACCGTCGCGGATGATCTCCAGATCATCCACCTTCACTTCGATGAGGTCGTTGCCCGTCTCCGTATCGAGGCGGACCTTGACCATTTCACGCAGCAGGCTCACATGAACCACCGTCCCCTGCCCCTGCGGGGTCTTCACGACCGCGTCAGGCTTCGGGCACCGCTTGTGGAGATACTCATAGGCCTCGTTCTCGTACTTGAGACAGCACATCAGGCGGCCGCAGGTACCTGAAATCTTGGTGGGATTGAGCGAAAGCGACTGTTCCTTCGCCATCTTGATGGACACCGGATGAAACTCGGACAGGAAGGTCGAACAGCACAGCTCGCGCCCGCAGGTGCCGATGGCGCCCATCATCTTGGCCTCGTCACGCACCCCGATCTGCCGCAACTCGATCCGGGTCCGGAACACGGAGGCGAGGTCCTTGACCAGATCGCGGAAGTCGACCCGGCCATCGGCGGTGAAATAGAACAGGATCTTGCTGTTGTCGAAGGTGTATTCCACATCGATCAGCTTCATCTCGAGCTTGTGCCGGCGGATGCGCTCCTGGCAGATGTCACGGGCTTCCTTCTCGCGACGGCGGTTTTCCTCGTTCCGCGCGACATCCTCGGGCGTCGCCCGACGCTGGACGGCCTTCAGCGGTGCCACCACCTGGTTGTCCGGCACTTCATGGTTGCCGTTCTGCACTTCGCCGCACTCGACGCCGCGCGCCGTTTCCACGATGACATGCTCACCCTTGGCATAGGTTTCCCCTTCGGGGCTGAAATCGTATATTTTTCCGGCGGTCCTGAAACGGACCCCCACCACAATGGCCATGCCATCCTCCCGTTTTCCAGGCGTCTAGTCGGTTTCACTGGCCGAACAGGGGGCCCAGCGACGCATTGAGCGCATCCACAGCCAGCTGGTGGTTGAGGTTGTCGCGCACGGCCTGCCGGATCGCCTCGACCCGGTCCATGCCCGCCAGCCATTCCTCGCGCGTCCTGGAACGCGCAACCTTTTTTATTGTATCGGTTTTGTCCGTATGAATCAACCGGCCGTCCGCGCCCTCGAGCGCCGCCAGCAGGTCGCGCAGCAATCCCTGAACAAGTTCCGTCGCCTCCGCGAACTCCGCCTTGTTCTCGCCCAGGTGCCGCCACAGCGCCTCGAGCCCGGATCCGCCGCGCGCCCCTTCCGGCAGCAGGGCCAGCACGCGCTGCCGGTTCGCATCGAGCGTGCGGCTCTCGAGCAGCGTCATCGCCCGGCCCGGCACACCCTGGCTGAAGGCGGCGAGAAAATCAGTCGCCCGTCCGGCCGCGCGCCGCTCGAGAATGAGATCGAGCTCCTGTTGCGTGTAGCCGTCGAGCGGGAGCCGGATGACACGAGAACGGATGGTGGTCTGCAACGTATCGTACGCGCCGGTCGTCAACAGGATGAGCGTGTGCGGCGGCGGTTCTTCGAGCGTCTTGAGCAGGCAGTTCTGCGCCGCCTCGTTCATCAGCTCCGCCTCCTCGAGGATGCACAGGCGCCGGCCGAATACGGCGCGTTCGGCAAATGCCGCCTGCATGCCGCGGATCGCCTCGATGGGGATCTTGCGGTTCTCGGGGCGGATGACGCACACATCGGGATGGGTTCCGGCTCCGAACATCAGGCAGGCCCGACAGGCACCGCATGGTGCCTCGCCCGGCCCAAGGCAGAGCCAATGCGCCGCGAACGCATGGGTAATGGTCCGCTTCCCCATGCCGGCGACGCCGGTGAATGCGTACGCATGTCCCGGAACGCCCTGGGCCAGCAGCTGCCGCAGCCGCGCCATCAACCGTTCCTGGCCCACGACGCCTGCCAGACCCGCGGCCTTCTGCCGGCTGTCCGTGCCGCGACTGGCGGCACGCCCGCGTTCATTTTCATCGTTACGGCTCATAGGATCAAATCCAGCACCAGGCCGCGGATGTCCTCAATGCGGCCCGCGATGGCCAGGTGGTCCTTTTCCGCCTTCAGCACCTCCTGTGTGAGGGCCTCGAGCTTTTCATTGATGGTCTTCACCGTGGCGTAAACGCGATGGCGCCCGCGCCGGTCGAGGAAGCTCTCCTTCGAGAACCGGCCGCTTCCGGCGACCGCCTCCTCGAGGAAATCGGCCACCAGCCGCTTGTATGCCTTCAGTTCGCCGACGTCGATGCGGTCGGACAGCTTCTTGCCCTGCGCCTCGATTTCCAGCGCCATCTGCTGCAGCCGTTCCTCCTGCGCATGCTGGAAGGAATGACTCAGGCTCGTGTTGAACCCGGAAGGCGATGACTGCCGGACATGTCCGATGCCCGTGACGCCCTCCGCGCCGCCGGTTCGCGGCGCAGGCCGTCGATTGCTGTTGCCCTCGATGCGGATCGCCATGCCTTGCTCCCTTCCCGCTGCGCCAACCGGTGGCCGATCGACATGCAGTGCGCTTCATTCCATTTCCTGGTTTGCGAGCAGTTTCCCAACTGCCTGCCGGATCTCGCCGGCGACCTCCGCCGGCGTGCGCTGCCTGTTCCCCTCCATGACGGGAATGAGCCGGATGCGGGCCGGATCTTCGCGGCACAGGGCGAGATACCCTTCATGTGCGCGCCGGTGGAAGGCCATCGACTCGTTCTCGAGCCGGTCCGCCTCCAGCCCCGACGCATTGCGGCGCGCCATCGAGGTGTCCGCATCCAGGTCGAGGAAGAACGTTAGGTCAGGCATCAGACCGGCTATGGCCGGCGCGTTCGCGGCACGCACCACATCCAGGCCGAGTTGGCGGCCGAAGCCCTGATAGGCGTAGCT
>JAEXRM010000106.1 GCA_023440865.1 Bacillota bacterium | reverse complement strand
GCAACGCCCTCCGCCCCCCCCATGACAGCGGCGCCCGCCATCCGTTCCCCCCTGCCCGAAACCACCATCGACATCGACGATCGCACCTTTTCCTGGGATGCGTCCCCGAACGCGGACCGGTACCATGTCATCCTCACGGATACCATCCGCTGGCGACGCGTCTATGACCGCGTTGACATCCGACGCGCGCGGATAACCCTGCCACCCGGCATCCTCTATCACGGCGGCGCTTTCAGCCTGTCGGTGCAGGCTTATTCAGGTACCGGGGCATCCGAGCCGTCCCGAGTCGATTTCTCGGTCCGCGGCCTGCCGCTTCCGGCCATCACGGCCCCGGAAAACGGCGCATCGCTGGATCTTGCCGACGTCTCCATCGTGTGGGAGCCGGTTCCCGGCATCTCCCAGTATCATGTGGTGGTCAAGGACACCGTCTCGTGGAAGACGGTCCTCGACCGGAAACACCTCAGGGAGACCCGGTGCCTGCTCGAGGCTTCCCGGCTCGCCATCGGCGGGCAATACCGGCTGTACGTCCATCCGACGGCCGACGGTCAGGATGGCGCGCCCGCCCATGTGGACATCCACACGCAGCGGCTGTCTTCTCCCCGGCTGATCACCCCCGCCCCCGGGGCGGTTGTCGGGCTGGAGGACGTGACCGTGGCCTGGGATCCGGTCCTCATGGCGACTTCCTACCATGTGGCCCTCACCCGGCCGGATTCAGGCGAGGTTGTCCTGGAGAAGCGCGGCATCGAAGGATCGTCCTTCACGCTTGATGCCGCACTGCTGCAACCCGGCACCGCCTGCCGCGTCTTCGTGTTCGCCTGCGTCGGTGTGAACGAGTCGGCTCCCGTGTATGGGGACTTCACCGTAGAGCCGCTCGAGGCGCCTGTTCTGACTCAACCGGCCGCCGGTGCGACATTGCCGGTCGAACAGTTCGGAATTGCCTGGAACCCGGTTCCCGGCGCCGATCACTACAAGCTGGTCATGACAGACACCCTCTCCTGGCAGCCCGTGCTGCAGATCGAAAACCTGACGGAACCGGCCTGCTTCGTGGAAGCGGCGCACCTCTCCCGCGGCGGGCAGTACCGCATCTACGTGCATGCCGTCCGCGGCGTTGTCGAGTCCGCGCCCGGCATGGCCGATGTGTCGATGGAACCGCTGTCCCAGCCGCGCATGACCGCGCCGCTGAACGCGGCGGAGCTGCCCGTGGGGGATGTGGATGTTGCGTGGCACGCGGTTCCCGGTGCGGAGCAGTATCGCGTGACGCTCACCGACACGGTGACCTGGGAAGTCCGCAGCACACAGGCCGGCGTCACCGATACCGTCTACCGGTTCGACGCATCGTTGTTCACCCCAGGCGGCACCTATCGCATCTATGTCTCCGCGATGGCGGGATCCGGCGAGTCCACGCCCGCGATCACCGACATCCGCATGGGCAGGTGAGCGGCATGAGCCAGAAGAATCAGATGAGCCAGGTGAGCCAGCTGCAACGCAAGGCACTCACAAGCCAGGTCTACACGCTGCTGTTCCGCAAGGTGCTGCCGTATGTCGCGGAGGGTCGGAAAATCGGCCAGGCGGAGCACGCGCAACGTCTCAACGACATCAACCGCCGCCGCGGGAAGCACGGTTTTTCCTATTCGGACTTGCCCGCACTCAGCCTGCAGGCCGATCCAGGTGCAAACGAACCCGGTTTCGACTGCCTCGTGAAGGAAAACAACTTCATCAACTGGATCAACGGCATCTCCTCCCCGCGTCATCTGGTCATCATCAATGCGATTGTGGAGTACACGCGGGAGGCATGCGCGGACGAGGACCGGCGCATGCTGCTCAAATACGGGCTGCTGCAGGTGCTCCGGTCCGATGATTTCCTGGGATATGCCGACCATCTCATCGACGACGCCGTCGCCGGTTGGATCGCCCGCATCGGCCAGGATGAGTGCGACGCCCTGTACAAGGCCTTGAAGGACGTGCTCTATCTGCTCAAGAACAAGGCGCGGTTCACCGCGCTGGTGCTGGCGGAGCAGGCGGCCCTCGCCCATGCTGAACGGGCGGTCTTGGATAATCCGACGGAACAGGCGGCCCTTGTCAATCCGACGGAACAGGCGGCCCTTGACAATCCGCTGGAATGGGCTGATCTTGCAGGCTCTGAGACAGAAGTCGAATCGCCGGCGTCTGCATCATCCAAGTCCGGCTCATCCAAGTCCGGCTCATCTGAGTCCGGCTCATCTGAGTCCGAGCTGCCCGCATCAGCGACTGACGCTGTGGAATCCGCATTGCCGGCCTTTCCGCCAAAGGACCACCCTGAAGCCATCAGCCGCACGAGTGGCCGGTTCCCGCGCCTCACTCTGTTCTCTCGGCTCACGCGATCCACCCAGCTCGCCCAGATTGCTCATTCTACCCGTCGCACATGGCTCGCGAAGGCATTCGGCGTCCCTGCAGGCATCGTGCTGCTGTTTCTGGTTCTGGTGCTGCTGGCCAACCGCAATGCATATGCCTCAGCCACGCGTTCCGATCCGTTGCGGTTCTCCGCATGGCTGGCCGACGCGCTCGGCATCGATGCACAGCGACCGGTTCCGCCGGAGATCCTCACGCCCAAGCACGATTCGCTGCGCCCTTCCGGCAGCATCGAACTGACCTGGACCTCCAGCGGCTGGGCGGAAACGTATGCGGTCGCCGTCACCGACACCGCCTCGTGGCAGCAGATCTATCTGCGGCGCGACATCAGGGACACGGCGGTGACACTGGATGCGTCGCTGTTCCGCAGCGGCGGCCAGTACCGGCTGTTCGTGCTTAGTGCGCGCGGCTCGGAGGAAACCGCACCGGGATATGTGGACATTCGCATCGAGGACCTGGCGCCGCCCACCATTTCCGCGCCCACCGATGTCGCCCTGCTGCCGCTTTCCGACCTCACGGTGCGGTGGGATGCGGTACCCGAGGCCGACGGGTACGCGATCGAGGTCAAGGACGTCACCACGTGGAGCACGCTGGTGACGCAGACATCCGTGCAGGATACCCAGTTCGCGCTCGACCGGTCGCTGTTCGCAGCCGGCGGGCAGTACCGCATCTATGTGCTGTCGAAGCGCGGGCAGATCACCTCGCGGCCAAGCTATGTGACCGTGACCTTCGAGCGGGAACCGGCGAAGTAAGGCGCGCCGGCATGCGACCGAGATGCGACTGATTACTTGGCATGATGCAGGCTGAAATCGAAGCGTTCCAGCCGGTCGACGAGAGGCAGCGCGGGCGTGAAGTCCTCGATGGGTGTGTCGCTCAGGAGCAGCTCCTTCAGGTGTGCAAAGCCGGACATGTCTGGCAGTCTGGCCACGCCGGAGCCTGACAGATGCAGGATTTCCAGTTCCGTAAGCGGCAGCAGCGCGTCGATGTCCGTCATGGCATTCATGCCTGTGGCATAGAGTGTTCGCAGCGTTCGCAACCCTGAGAGCGGACGCAGATCAGAGATGCGTGTAGCACTGATATCAAGAAGTGCCAGACATGGGAGACCGGATAGCGGTGACAAGTCGACGACAGGCGTGCTGTTGATGCTGACGCCGCGTAGTTGGCGAAGATTTGCCAAAGGCGAGAGGTCGGCGCAATCATTCTGGTTCAGGATGATCCCAAACAAGCGGCTGTTCCCCCGCAAGGGCTCCAGATCAGCAATGCGGTTGTCGTCCATGCTGAACTGCCCGAGTGCCGGCATGCCCGTGACAAAGGAGATGTCCTCGATCTCATTCTCCTGTGCTTGAAAGAACTGCACCGCATGCAGGGACTTGAGCGGCGAGAGGTCGCGCAGCCGGTTCTTGCCGAGCGAAATGTCACGAAGCTTCGTCAGCGACTGCATCGGGCTGACATCCTCGATGAGGTTGTCACGCAGGATCAGTGTTTCAAGGTTCGTGAAATGCCGCAAGGGTGTGATGTCCCTGATGCCGCAGCCTGTGAGGTCGAGCTTGATCAGTTTTTGGGCATCCCGTCTCGTGATGGAACCGGAGGTTCTGCCAAAAACGGCCAGCAGGGCTTCCTTGAGGGCCGGATCCGCGATACTGATGGGCTCATCGGTGTTGAGGGGGGCATCCCGTTCGGCGGGGACGGCGGTCGTGATGGCGCCGGCGGTCTCGATGGGGTCGGCCGCCTCGGTGGAATCGTGGGCCTCGGTGGAATCGTGGGCCTCGATGGGGTCGGCCGCCTCGGTGGAATCGGCGGTCTCGCTGGAGTCGGCGGCCTCGATGGAGTCGGCGGCCTCGATGGAGTCGGGGGGCTCGATGGAGTCGGCGCTCGCGCCTGGATTTGCGAGATCATTGGCCTCCATGATGTCTGCGCCTCCTGCAGGCACCTTTGGATCCGGCAGCTGGGTCAGTGCCAGCGTCTTCGTATCCTGAAGCCATGGAAAAAAACGCTGCGCAAGCACACCAATGCCGCATAGCAGCGCGAGGGCAACCACAGCGGATGCGATGCCGCGCAGCAGGTCATGCCGATGCGGCTGGCCAGCGCTTCCTTCAGGCAGGGCAAAGGGCGCTTCATCCTCAAGCGCATGGGAAGACACCGGTGCCGTTTCACCCGTGATGCTTCCCCCTGCCGTTTCATCGGATGGAATCGAGGATGCCAGCACCACGCCCGCGATCGCGTCCCGCCCCTCCAGCAGTCCGTTCCTGAAAATCCGCATGTTGCGCGGCCGTTCCTGGCGATCGAGGGCCAGGGCACGCATCAGGACCGACTCGGCGGCCCCGGGCATCGCGACGCCGCAGGAAGATGGCGCCTGCAGCGCCTCCCCCTGCATCCGGCCAATCACATCCTCGGGCATGGCTCCCGTGATCATGCGGTACAGGGTGGCGGCCACCGCATAGATGTCCGTCCACGGGCCCTGCTCCTGGCGTTTGCCGCGATACTGCTCCGGGGGCGCATATCCGCGCTTGAGCAGGATGGACACCGTGCCCTCCGACTCGCCCGAAAAGCTGCGCGCGGCGCCGAAATCCACCAGGTGCACCTGTCTCGCCTTCGTGACCAGGATGTTGTCGGGGCTGATGTCGCGATGGATGATGCCGGCGGCATGCACCGCCTCCAATGAATCCATGACCGGAAGCAAAATGGCGACCGCTTCGGCAAAGGCCACACGACCGCCATTGAGCGCAAGCCATTGCTCGATCGTGACACCCTCGATGTGCATCATGACGATGTAGGCGGTGCCATTCTCCTCGAAATGGTCGAGAACCGATACAATGCCCGGCTCCTGTGCGAAGCGGGCCAGTGTGCGCGCTTCCTCGAGAAATGCGGACTTGTGGTGCGTGAATTCCTCGAGCGCGCTCTCGGAGTGGATGATGATGCCGGTGTCCCCGTCGCGGCGCGCGGCGAGCGCCCGGGGCAGGAACTCCTTGATGGCGACGGGCACCTGCAGGCGCCGGTCGAACGCAAGATACGTGATGCCGAAGCCGCCGCTGCCCAGCACGCGGCCGACCTCGTAGCGGGAACAGAGCACGGTTCCCGGTTCAAGGCTCATCATGGAACGGCGATAGGTGGACGGGGAAAAGCCGCAATGCGGACAAACGGCGGGTGTGCCGTCCAATGCGGACGACACGGCGGGCATGGGGGCCTCAAAGCATCCAAAGCAACGCTGCATGCAGGTCCTCGCCTCAATTGCGGCATATCTGCACATATCGTACAGGATTTGGGAGTCTTGCGCAATGGGAGGCTTGATCGACAGCCAGTCATCCCCGATCGGGATGCATGCTCTCGGGCAATTTCCACGGTCGACACAAACAGAGGGCACCCGCCCTCAATGGCTGGCCGGAACACGCTGCATGCGATCCCATTCGTTCTCTGGGACAATGTGCAAGCGTTCCCGAGCCATTGAGACGGGTGCCCAAGGGAGGTTGGCACTCGAACCTGTGCGTGGTTACCTGTTCATGATGTCACACACGAAACGAAAAACGTGACGCCGGTCATGCCACCTCCTACTTCGCAATCCGGATCCGCCCGACAGAACCCGTCGGCGACCTGTCGACCACATCCACCTTGAGGCCGGATCCGGGCAGCTTCAACCCGGCATATGGCTGCTGCGCATACCAGTACGCCTTTGATCCGTCATCCGCAAAGGTCGTCACGGCAGGCAAGCCAGGGAGTGTGACCAGGTTTCTGCCGAGTTGGAATGTTTTCTCCGTGGTTGCCATGTCCGCCGTGCCGAAAGCGGCATCGCGGATCTGCAGGCGCGTCCCCAGGTACGAGCTTCCGTTGGCCACCGGTTCGGGATGCGCGTCCACGACACCCAGGAACCCGTACCCGATGTGCGCGCCGACGGAATTGTCCACATAGGCGCGGTTGTTGTACCAGATCAACAGGCCGGGCTCATAGCGGTAGAAGTCCACTGTGCCGGCCTTCGAGTCGACAAACTGGTAAGCATGCGCCAGTGTGGCATCGGAACCCGCATGGGCGCGCCATTCCAAGAGGTAGGAGGATCCGCGCGGCACGGTGCCGTCCATCGATGTCCATCCGTCCGCGTCGCTGGCCCCCGTTCCCGCATACAGCGTCGTGTTGGCGGCCGCATCGGCAAACAGCGTCTCCGTCGTCACAACCTTGTTCTTGCGGGAACCGGTGACGGTTGTCGCCACCACCTCGATGTTGTCGAGGAACAGACCGGTCTCCGTCGTTCCCCAGTCCGTCATGTAGCCGTAACGCAGCAGAATCGGCCGGCCCTTCCAGGGCGTCAGGTCGACCGTCTCCGCCACCCATCCGCCGCTGTTGCCGGTATAGCCGGGCAATTGGGCCTTGATGTCCGCCAGGCCGTCCGCAGGGAAAAGGGATGAGGTGCGGGCGGACGAAAGCGATGTCCAGGAGGCCCCATTGTCGGCGGAAACCTGGATGAAGCCGTAATCCCAGTAGGTTTCAATGTTGTAGTTCATCCGCAGGTTCAGGGCGATCGTGGTCGCCGTGTCCGGCAGCGGAACAGGCGCATTCATCTGCATCCAATGCGAAATGAGGTCGCCGCGGCCGCCGTACCAGATCGGACTGCCGTCATACCGCGTCGTCAGCTCGAACGGTCGCGTGCCCAGCTGCACCTCCACCGCGGCCTCGTTCCGGCCGTAACTGACCGCCTGGTCGAGATCGAAAAGGGTTCCGGCCGAAGATACATCCCCGATCGCCACCTGCTCCGGTTCGATCCACCCAAGCTGCTTGCGGCCCCACGGGCTGATCGAGGAAGGCTTGGTGTCGAGCGGGTCTCCCAGCCAGCTGCCGCTGGACATGATCGACCAGAAGGCGACCGGCTCGCCGCTGCCGCTGTAGGTCGTGTCGTACTCGTCCGGCAGCCCCAGGTCATGCCCGAACTCGTGGCAGAAGGTGCCGATGCCGCTGTCCTGGCCCTGGATGATGTAGTTTGACGCATGGATGGTGTTGCCGTACGTGTCCGTGACAGTAGCGATCTCCGGATCCACCGAGGAGCTGTGGGCCCAGATCGCATCGTCCCCCTGCGCCCCGCCACCGGCGCTTTGGTCGATGCCGGCATGGAGCAGCACCAGATGGTCGATGACGCCGTCGGGCTCATGCAGATCGCCATCTTCATCGAAATCATTCTGGTCTTCCCGGTCGAACCTCGTGAAGTCGATCGGGTTCACCGTGTCCGCCGCTGCCAGCTTCAGCGCTTCCACGACCAGGTCCTTCGGCGTGCCCGGCGCCATGTTGTCGGTGTCGTCGTTCCTGCCGTCATCGCCATAATACGACTCGGGATTGGCGACCGTATACCAGCCGTGCACCTCGCCATTGACGCCGTACAGGCCGCGCGACTGTTCCAGGTAGTATGCGCGCATGCTGTGGAAGGTTTGCGGGCCGTTCTGCGTTGTCGCCGTGTAGCCATCATCGCTGAACAGCATGTTCTGGTAATATTCCTTGCTGTAATCCGTCACATAGAGCGTCGAGTTGTCACCCGCCTCGGGTACCGGGTATTCGTTGAACAAGGGGCCGCTCTTGTGCCTGATGCCGCCGAAATCGACCAGCAGCACGAGAAGGTTCGCTTCGGTGGCGGCGGCCTGCGGCGGCTGTTCATCCACCTCGGGCACGCTGGCGCCCTCGCCGCCGGCACCGGCCTGCATGCCGGCAGCCTGGCCGGTGACCTTGTCCGACCGTGTGGCGGGAACCAGGCTCCTGCGGTTGTTCACCATGTGGGAGATCGCCTTGTCGTCGTCCGTCAGGCTGCGGGCTGCCCGCACAGCCGCAAGCTTTTGCTGGGCGGGCGTGGCCTGCTTCGTCAGCTTGGCGCGGATGTAGTCTGCGACTGCGGCGTCCACCTCCGCCTGCGTGGCGTCGGCCTTGATGCGGCCCTGGCGGATGAGGCTCTTCGCGATGGCGCCTTCGTTGGGTGCGGAGAACAGGCGCGCGAACTGCGCGTCGACACCGGCTCTGTCCTGCAGGATGAGGCTGCTTCCCGTTTCCAGATCCGCCGCACCCTGGACCAGCCCGGCCGTATCGGCTGTTCCAGCCAAGGTCAGGGACAGCATGAGGATGAGGATGGGAAGCAGCAGCGGATGGCGGCGGGTACGCATTCGTGGGAACCGTGCCTGCAACGCCATGCCGTGGAACTCGCCCTGTGTCTGATTGTTGAGAATTGTCGCGATCCTTCCCTGCGTCCTGTTCATGCGGTGCCTCCCTTTCGCGCGGCGCCTGCGAAGTCACGCGCAAGGCGCGCTTCGACAGGCCTTATCAAGAACACGAATGGGTGAAAGGAATCCTTGCATGAAAATGGAACACGCTTCATTTTCATCCAGATGAACATGCGGTTTTCCCGTATCTCGAGATACAGGAAAACCGCATGCATCTGTGGCGATTTGACTCATGAACTGATCCCGGCGTGATGCCGGTCTCATGCTGGTGACGCGCAGCCGCTTCTCTACGGCTGCGTGTTTGCCGGATCGACCGGATACATCAGGATGTCAAAGAAGTCGCACACGACCTGCGCGCTGTATACGGTTGCACCGGCCACCTGGTTCGATGTCGCGGATCCGACCACACGGATCTTCAGGCTGTTGACGCCTGTCAGATCGACTTCGACGGGTGTGGGCGCATGTCCCCTGCTGTTGAAGACGCGCGCCAACTGCTTGCCGTCTCCCAGGACCTCCACATAGCCCATCGTGCCAATGGTGTCCGTACTCAGATCATCAATGCCGAACTTGCCCAGCAGCCGCTTGTATCGCCCATTCAGGCTGTAGGTCGCGTTGTTCTCGCGGACGCCGTCGCTGAGCATCATGCTCTGGGAGGTGTACTCGGTGTCATGGATCTTCAGGATCCCGGTGTTGGCCCAGTCGATGATGGTGAACCGTTTGTCCGCGGCGTATTCGGTGGCTTTCCACCCCCCGTACGAGCCATAGTTCGCCTTCGCGAAGACCGTCTTCTCCACCGGCTTCATGTCGCGGAGAAGAAAGGCCTCCACCTTCTGCTGCTCGCCGATGAAGATGCTCGAGGTGGAACCGACAAAGTTCACCTTCTTGCCCAGGGCTTCGGACAGGAACCGGATGGGAACGTAGGTTGTGCCGCCATAAAGAATGGGCTGCACCTCATTGTTGTTGACATCCTTGGGTGACATGCGCACACCGTCCATGACGATGGACAGACCGCCGAACGCGGCCGTGATGGTGCGCTGCACACCGGTTCCGGCAAACGCGGTGACCGTGACCGACAGCAACAGGGCAAGAACAAATCCGAGTGTGAATGGCTTGATGCTCTTGCGATTCATGCAATCATCCTTTCGCTGGAGACAGGTATGTCTGTCCCTGTGCCAGTCCGGCATCCCTATGCGGCTGGTACTCCCATTCTCCCCGATGGTTCGGGATTCGTCAATTCGACTTTCACGCGGACCTCATCACTGCATGACCAGCAGCCGCCAGGCGATCACGGCCGCCTGCGCGCGCGACACGTTGCTTTTCGGCATCAGGTTTCCTTCCGATCCGACAAGTATGCCATTGGCCACCAGCAACGCCAGGCCGTCACGCGCATGGGGACCAATCTGCGCCTGATCGCGAAACGGATTCAGGGTCCTGGCATCCGTTGCTTTCAACACCGCGCTCGTGCAGCGCATCGCACGGGCGCAGATGACCGCCATGTCCTGGCGGGAGATTGCCGTATCGGGATGAAAGCGGTTCCCGTCGGATCCCAGTACGATGCCGAGCGCGGCAGCCCGTTCAATGGCTGCGGCATCGGATCTGGCGGGCGCCACATCGGCAAAGCGCCGCTTCGCGCCCGCAGCAGCGCCTGCCGTGGCTGTCCGGGTGATGGCGCCGCTGTCCGTGGAAGCGGCGCTGCCTTGAACATCCAACCCAAGTGCGGTGAGAAGCAGCCTGACAAACTCTCCACGGGTCACATGCCGATTCGGTTCGAACCGGTTCCCTTCCACCCAGCCAAGACCGCCGCGCAGCTTCAGACCCTCAACCTGGCTGCGCGCCCAGGAGGCCGACAGATCCGCATACCCCGAAGAAGCTGTCTGATATCCAACCGCGTAAGTGCTGAAGTGCGTTGTTTGAAACCTGACCATACCGCTGATGGCATCATACCGGCATGAGGGCACCAGCGTTGCCCTGCCGGATCCGTCCACATACCAGATGACGATGCGCTCCGGATGTGCCTGCTCTTCGGCGCCGGGTCTGTACGGGATGCCGACGGTGACCGGCGCATCGGGGTTCGACCAGTCAACCGGCGCCCCGTTTCGCAACAGGCTCAAATCCAACACCGGGCGCCCGCCTGTCACGGCGGTGATTGCCGCCGGCAACTCCGATGGCGTACGCAGCGATATCGAGAGTGATACGGTGTCCCCCTGCGATGTGATGAAGCTCTCAGGCGCTCCGTCACCGGCGGACAGGAAATTGCCGGGAAGCTGCACGGTAGCCAGCGGCGTCCCGATGCGCAGCATCACATCCGGCTTCTCCCGATCCACCCAAGCCAACGGGAAGGTGGGCATGTACAGCGATGCGGACGGACTCTCCTGCAATGAGAAGGAAAGGATCGGCGTGTTGCCCGCGCTCCAGGCGGCCCCGAGCAATGCGTTCCGGTACGCGTCGAATTGAATGATTCTGTCAACCAGTGGTTCCTGCAGGTCGTTTGTCCATCGCCCTATCCGTCGCCATGCACCGCGCCGCATGCTATTCGCGCTCGCCCCGTGCGATCTCCCGCACGGTACGTTTCTCCCCCGCCGACCACCGTCCAAGGGAAAAGACGATCACACACAGCAGGATGCCAAGCATGGCCCCCGCCATGTCCACGCCCACGTCAAACCAGCGCGGATGCCGCTGCGACAGGCGCTGCCAGTAGAATTCATCTGCAAAGGAGGCCATAAAGGACAGGATGAACGCCACACATGCCGCCGCCAGCGTCGTGGCGAATCTGCGCAGTCTGATCGCCTTGTCGGCATGCCTGCCCCACCACCGCTGGAGCATCCGTTCAAACCAGGTCAGGAAGAAAAGAGAGGAAATCGCCCCGATGAGCAGGTACTCGCAGAAATGACCGAGCTTGCGGAGCATCATGTTGTAGGCGTCATGCCAGAAGCCGGCAGTCCAGTCCGCATCCCGCTCCATGAGCAGCTCCGCGGTAAGGTCCACCAATCCGTAGCTCATGGAGTTGGAGTCCATCGCGCTCATCAGGCTCATCTGCCACGCAAAGGCGATGGATCCGATCAAAAGCGCCAGCAGCAGCATGACAAGACCAAGTCTCACCTGTCCGTTCCCGTTGATTCTTTTCATATCTTGCATTGTACATGGCCATTGTAAAGCATGCAATGAATGTCGGCACGAAATCTGCCAAGGCATGCCAAAAAGGACAGAAGGTGTGCTATTCTATACATTGCAACCATATCGTGGCGGCATGACTGCACAAGAGCCGGGCTGCAGCCAATCACCATACGGGAGATGAGACGTGAAAACAACGCACAGTGCCGGATCCGGCAACAAACACGACAACAGGCAAACCCGCAGGTTCATTGTCCGGAAGGCCCCTTGTCCCGGCAGCACATCGACCCGGCCGGCCGGCATGCGCCTTCCCCTGCGGGCAGGCTTGGCCTCACTCGTGCTGGTTCCGTTCCTGGTCACGGCTTGCGGCAGCACCATGGAGATGACCTCCTACGGCAGCCCGGACACCCGACCCGCGGAGCTTGCCAGCGCATCCCCCGCGTCCGCCGTCAACGAAGACAGCTACGCTTCCGGCAGGGCGCAAGCCGCCACGTCGGGCGGCAATCCTCATTCGGGAAAGAACGAGAACACATATCATGCATCCGGCAACGGATCCGTCACGACGATACCCGTCCTGCTCAAGGACACACCTGACGGGCAAACCCTCACGGTTCCCTCCGTTCCCACCCATGCGGCCATCCAGTCGCTCGATCTGGTGCAGTGGGTGCGCGAAGGCTCCCGCGACGCGGGACGCAAGCTGCAGAAGGCATATCCGTCAGCCAATGTGGTGTATCATGCGTTCGACGGCATCGCATCGGCGTCGGTGGGCTCCGTTCCTTCCTTTGACGGCCTCGGTGCACAGTCCACGCCCATCGACTATCTTTCGACATATGGCACCGCTGCGGTGCTGCTCAATCTGGCCGCCTATGACGGCGTGGAGACGCAGACCATGCTGCAGTACATTTTCGGTGCGGCACAGGCCAAAACCATGAATGGAACAGGCATGCTCGTCCGGATCAATCTGGGCACCGAAACCCTGTTCGTCCACGCACCGGCCAAGGACAAGCCGGCAACGCGCCTGGCCGTGGCGCATCGGCTGACGCCGCAGGAAGCGGAGCAGACTTTCCTCTCCTGTCTGGACGACCCGGTGGTGGCGGCACCCGTCTCGCTGTCGGAGCCCCGCCTCATCATGCGCAACGCATGGGAATACTACGAGATCCTGTACCGGAAGACGACCCCCTCGAACGGCACCGTCACCTACATCACGGCCTATGTGCCTGTCGTTTCGGACCGCAAGGGCTTCGCGCCGGAATCGACCTCCTGGATGTTCGTGCCGGATTACAACCGGTACATCGTCTCGGACCTGAAGGATCCGGATCCGAAGGAAACGCTGTTGTTGTCCTCTGGCACGGGAGCCGTCACGACTTTGCTTTCCGATTGGGTCGATATCGAGAAGACCGATTCGGGCCTGAGGATCACCGCCAAGCAAACGCCGACCGGGTCGGCCGCGGGACGCAAGCCTGCCGCCCTGACCGCCGAGGTGATGTCCTATCCGTCGATGCTGCTAAAGAACCGCGAGGAGATCGGCCGCTTCTTTGAGAACGATGCCATGTTGAAGCTGGAGCCGCTGCCGGGAGCAACCGCCGGAACGGCCAGCTACCGGCTCAAGGCCCTGTTCGGCTGGGATTATGCGGACTACGGAAACGTATCCGAGCGCATCTATGCGGACGCGGGCATCCTGACCGTGACATACGGCAGCGACGGCTACCCCGTGGACATGAAGGTGGTGTCGAAACTGACCGCGCAGCAGGCGAAGAACCGAACCTACATGCGCGTCGAGGACTGCGGCATCGGCCCGTTCCGCCTGGGCATGGATCTGAACCAGGTCGCCCGCCTGCTGGGCGCGGAAGCGTCCTCCGAGGAGCGCACCCTGACCTACAGCGGCATCACGCTGACGGTTGCGCGCAACATCCAGTATCTGCGCGGACTCTCCTATGAAGGTTCAAAAGAGCGGCATCAGACGACCGCCGGCATCGGCATCGGCGCCACGACGGCGGAGGTGCTCAATGCCTATGGCGTACCGGACATCGGCATGGAGGGCGACGCCGTCTGGCAGTACATGCTCTACCTGTCCGACGAGCCGGACGGCGGCAGCGCGCATGACACGCACCGCATGCGGTTCCACTTCCGGAACGGCGCGGTGGTGAAGATCGAGATGTCGGCGAACGTGGGGATGTAACGGTCGCGTCCGCGATATTCTCAGGCTTCCTCACATGCCGGCACTTCGGTCAGCATCCCCTTCTCGAGGCGGTATACCCGGTCGCAGATCGACAGGGCGGAAGAACGGTGCGTCACAACCAGACAGGCCGGTCGCCTGTGCATGCCGCGGATCTGTTCGAGCACACGCGCCTCCGTTTTGCGATCGAGCGAGGAGGTCGCCTCATCAAGGACGAGGATCGGCGCCTTGCGCAGAAATGCGCGCGCAAGACCGATTCGCTGGGCCTGCCCCTCCGACAGTCCAAGCGCTTCTTCTCCAATGCGCGTCGCCAGCCCTTGCTCCAGTGTCCCGACAAACTCCCACGCATCGGCTGCCCGAAGGGCTTCGATCATTTCCCCTTCGGTTGCTTCACTGTTCCCCAGGCGCAGGTTCTCAGCCAGTGTTCCACTGAAGAGCGTATGCCCTTGCGGAACATAGGAGACAAGCGTCCGCGTGCTCGCGGTGGCGGGAAGCAGGCATCCCTCGCCCAGAAGCACCTGACCCGCATCCTGGGTCACCAATGCCAGCATCAGGCGGATCAAGGTTGTCTTCCCTTCGCCTGAAGGTCCGACGAGCCCCACAATCTCACCGGTCCGCAGATGCATGGACACATGTCGAATCACCGGATGCTCCGGCACATAGGCGAAACTCACGTGCCGCATCAGAAAAACGCAATCGCGGTGCAAAGCGGACGGATCGTGCCGCGTTGCCCCATCGGGCTTGTCCGCCAGGGCGCATGACCCTGATGATGCCACGCCCCATGCAACCGAACCGGCGTCCACCCGCCCGTCCTCCGGGCCGGCGTCCACCTGACCATCCTCCGAACCGGCGTCCACCCGCCCGTCCTCCGGGCCGGCGTCCACCCGACCATCCTCCGGGCCGGCGCCCCACTGCCCATCCTTCGAACCGGCGTCCACCCGCCCGTCTTCCGGTGCGCTTCCCTGCTCCGCCGGCAGCCGCTCAATCGCGCGCAGCCGTTTGACCGAGGTGCCCAGATAAATCAGCTGCGGAATCATGCCGGACAGGGCGACGAATGGCCCCTGCACCTGTTCCACCAGCTGCAGGAAGGCGGTCAGCGTGCCGAAGGTGGCGGCACCCGCCGAAACCCGTGCCACACCCCATCCGAACGCCAGCAGATACCCCAGCCAGTATCCCGATCCGATGGCCGCCGTCATCCAGGCCATGGTGCGGGTTTCCTTCACCATCCAGGCGTACCTTTCCCCGTGAAGCTGCGCCAGACGGCGCCGGGCCCCGGGAACCGCGGTGAACGCCTTGAGCACCATGAGGTTCCGGATGGCATCCTGCAGATAGGAACGCCAGGCGCTGTCGCACTCCTGCGACTTCTCCTGTATCTCCCCCAGCCGCACGCCCCACCACCGGCTCAACAGCAGCGCCACCGGGCCGACCAGAAAGGCCAGCAGGGCAAGCCGCGGTTCCAGCACCAGCAAGGTTGTGAACGCGGCGACAAACTGTACCGCCAGCGCGACGACCTCCGGCAGCACCTGCACCACCGAAGAGGAGATGGCGGTTACATTCATCGTCAGCCGCGTCATCCAGTCGCCGCTGTGTACGGATGCGGATGCCAGCCACCGCGCGTCCGCCAGCAGCGCGAACTGCTCCTCGCGCAATGTCTGTGCGAATTTCTCCGAGGTTCTGCCGGAGGCAATCTCGCCATACAGGTCCAGAAGAATGTGAATCGCAACAAGAACCGCGAAATACAGGCCATACTGCAACGCACGCCGCATGTCCCCACGAATGCCACTGTCGACCATCTCTCGGGACGCCAGTGCAACCAGCACGAGCGCGACCCCGGATGCGCTTCGGCAGATCAGCAGCAGAATAATCTGCGACCGGAAGGGTTTCGCCTTCCGTCCAACCCATCCGGCATACTCGAACACCTTTCGGAACAGGTGTGTCACGACATCCACCGTGTGCCTCCGATCCAAGATTCAGGGAATTATTCCCTGTGTTCAGCCTCAACGGCGCATGCTCAGCAATGCATGTTCCACGACGCATTCGCATCGACGCATTCGCTCATCACCGCATTCTCATCGACGCATTTGCTCATCACCGCGTTCTCAGCAACGCATTCGCTTCGACGCATGTTCATTGACTCAACGCGTTGGCCGAAGCGCACGGCGCGCCAGCGACAGGGGTCGCAGCAGCTGGAGCGCAAACGGCCGAAACAGCCGCAGCAACAGCCAAACCCGCACCAGCATGCGCAACAGGCGGCTGTCTGCCGGGATCTTGAGATGGGTGCCATCCCGTTGCTGCCGATGAAGCGTCACAACCCTTCCCAATGCCTGTTGCGCCATGAATGGGCCTTCCAGCCGCGTTCCTGCGTCTCCGCACATCCAGTAGGCGCCATCCCGGCATCGGACAATGCGGTGCATCAGGTATTCCGATGCATCGACTCGCGTCAGCACAAGATCCCCGCGATGCAAAGACTGCCTGTTGGCCGCCATGACCTGTTGGTCGCGGCGGGGCAAACGCACTCCATGATCGGTTCCCGTATCTGATTCGTCGGCGGCAGCCCGGATGCCGGCAGATACAACGGCACGACCCGTGGCGCGACCCGAGGCGCGAACCGTGCCATGACCGTTGTCACGACCGACAGCCGGTTCGCTCGATGTGAGCGGTGCGATGGTGACCTTGTCCCGCCCATGCCGCAAAAAGGGATAATTGCTGTTGCCATTCACAGTCAGCACAATCCGCCGTCCTGCCGCAAGATCCAGGGCAGCCAGTTGTCCAACCATCTCAAGCCGGCTTGACGCGACGCCCCCGGCCCCCTGCGCGCCTGCCGGCCCCTCGCTGCTTCCTGCGCGTCTTCCAGGAAGGTCGACACCGTTCATGTCAGGCATGCAGCCAGCGCCTCCACCGCGTCCTCATCGGGTGTGCAGCGCAGCAGATAGACCGGTGTGACGG
>JAEXRM010000042.1 GCA_023440865.1 Bacillota bacterium | reverse complement strand
GTGAGAAACCGCATGCGTCGCCTGATCCGCGAGAATCTCCGGACGCTGTTCCCCTCCCTGCCGGCAGGCAGGGATATTGTCATTGTCGCCCGAAAACCCGACAACGCGGCCACTTGTGCCAGCATCGGCACGGAACTGCGTTCCGTTTTCGGGCGGCTGGGTCTCATCGGATCGAAGACGCCGCCCGAAGTGGAGCCGACCCGGCCGACCACACCGGAAGGATGCCAGGATTGAAGCGATTTGTCCTGTTCCTGCTCAGGCTTTACCAGAAATACCTGTCGCCGCTCAAGGGCGCACCCTCGTGCCGGTTCTGGCCCACCTGCTCGCAGTACGCGGTCGAGGCCGTGACGAAGTACGGCGCGGCGAAGGGACTCTGGCTTGCCGCGAAGCGCGTCGTCAAATGCCACCCGTTCCATCCCGGCGGGCATGATCCCGTCCCTTGACCGCACACGGACAGTGCCGAGCGGATCCGTTCGCAAGACACGGATGACCCCGGCCACGTATCCATGATGCCCAGGCCGTATCGTGCGGTTATCGCGCAGAACGCCGGCCATGCATGAACCGCATCGACACCAGGCACGGAGCGCGGGAACCGAGAGGCAAGCACCGCGCGTTCCGGAAGGAGCACACCATCCATGGATTTCGTTCTGAGCTACATCGCCATTCCGTTCGGCAAGCTGCTGTTCCTCATCTACAACACCGTGGGCTTCCACAGCTATGCGCTTTCGCTGCTGTTGTTCACCATCGCCGTCAAGCTGCTGCTGCTGCCGCTGTCGATCAAGCAGATCCGCTCGAGCCAGAAGATGCAGGAGATCCAGCCGGAGATCGCGCGCATCCAGGAGCGGTACAAGAACGACAAGGAAAAGCTCAACGAAGAAACCATGAAGCTGTACCAGGAAAAGAAGTACAACCCGGCGTCGGGCTGCTTCCCCCTGCTGGTGCAGATGCCCATCCTGTTCGCCCTGTTCTACGTCATCCGCATGCCGATGACCTATATGCTCGACGTGCCGAAATTCGCAACCGGTGACCTGATTATCTACGCAGTTGAAGCGAAGGATCCATCTTTTCTGAAGTCCGTTGAGAATTTGGAAAAGGCGAAGAAGATAGATTACGAGACAATCAAAGACCAGCAAATCAACGTGTACAACAATTTCCGTCAATCGGATCCATATATCGAAATCAAGATCATCGAATTCGTCGACACGCATCCGGAAGCACTGCAGTATGTTCTCGATAGCGCACCAGAAAAGCGTGCCGCAGCCAGGAAGTCGATTGAAGGAGATTCGGCGGCAATTGCCGTGTTTGAAAAGGAAGAACGGGAGAACTACCTCGAGAACGTCTATTTGAAGAATACGTCGCGTCTGGACGGCTTCAGCATCAAGATGTGGAATTTCTTCAACTTCGGTGTGGTGCCCACCATCAGCTGGGACGCCATCAAGACGGAGCCGGGACGTCAGATCCCCGCGCTGTTGCTGCTGCTCATCGCGGTCGTCACGACCTTTGTCAGCTCCAAGCTCATGATGCCCAAGCCCGATCCCAAAGCCAAGCAAAATGCGCAGCAGGGATGCGCCACCAATTCCATGCTCTACATGAGCCCGCTGATGACCCTGTGGTTCGGTCTGACCACGCCGGTCGGTCTCGCGTTCTACTGGACCATCAACAACGTGCTTTCTTATGCGCAGCAGAAGCTGCTGACGGCCCATACCAAGAAGGATGAGGGAGCCGCCCCGGGCAGGCAGGTCGCAGTCCAGGGCAAAGAGGGGGGTACCGCGCGTGACAAGAACAGTCAAAAAAGAGGCAAAAACCATTGACGAGGCAGTCCGCCTGGCACTGGAGGAACTCGGCGTGCCCGCTGAGCGCGCCATGGTCGATGTCATTGACGAAGGCAAGTCCGGCATACTCGGATTCGGTTCCCGCAATGCCGTTGTGGAGGTCAGCTACGAGGAGACGGTCCAAGACCGCATCCTGACATTCCTCAGGCCCATTCTCGACCGCATGGGCATCGATCCGACGATCGACATCACCGAGGCCGAAGGTCAGATTCATATCAAGATGCACTGCGAAAACAGCGGCATCGCCATCGGCCGCCGCGGCGAAACGCTCGACGCGCTGCAGTACCTCACCAGCCTGGTCGTCAACCGCGATGCAGAGGCCTATACACGTGTCGTCATGGACGTGTCGGACTATCGTCTCAAGCGGGAGGAAACCCTGGTCCGCCTGGCGCACCGTGTGGCCGAGAAGGTGCAGAAGACGCGCCGCAATGTCACGCTCGAGCCCATGAATCCGTACGAGCGCCGGATCATCCACTCCGCGCTGCAGGGCTTCAAGGATATCGAGACCGGATCCGTGGGCGAGGAACCCAACCGCAAGGTGGTTGTCCGCAGCACGCGTGCCGGCTATGCGGATGGGCCTGGCCGTCCCGCGGCAGATCGTGACGGGAACCGGGCGTACGGCGACCGCAGCGAGAACCGCGGCTATGGAAACCGGACGCCGGGCTATGGCTCCGCCAGCCCGACACAGAACCCGAACAGCTACCGCAACCGTTCCTCGGAACGCATCGGCTATGTGGGCAATCCCACCGCCTCGGGCATGTCCAAGACTTCCCCCGCGCCTGCCGTGAAGCCGTACGACATCGAGGACGACATCGGCTCGCAGGATTGAGGCGGCAACCGCCGCGCACCTGTCCGGGTCCCAGGCAGGGAGAACCGAACCGGGCGGACCATGCGGCGCACGGTGGGGCCATCGGTACGGATGTGGCATGGCATGCGCAAGGACCATCCACATCGCACACGACATCAAACCGGAGGGACAACGCATGTTGTCCCTCTTTTCCAATGGGAGCCTGCGTCGATGCAAGCACATGAAACGTCTACCTCTCAGGATACCATCGCCGCGATCGCCACGGCTGTCGGGGACGCGGGCATCGCCATCATCCGCCTGTCCGGTCCGGACGCGTTTTCCGTGGCGGACAGGCTGTTCGTGCCGGGCCATGATGCGTCGGCCGGGCGGAGCGGTTCCGTCACGGCGATGCCCAGCCATCAGGTTGCATACGGGCACTTGCTCGGTGAGCCCGGCGGCAGGGTGCTCGACGAGGTGCTGCTGCTGAAGATGGTCCCGCCACGCACCTACACGCGCGAGCCGGTTGTCGAGATCCATTGCCATGGCGGGCGGGTGGTGGCCCAGAGCGTGCTGCGCGCCGTATTCGGACAGGGTGTGCGGCCGGCTGAGCCAGGCGAGTTCACCCGGCGGGCATTCCTCAACGGCCGGCTGGATCTGGCAGAGGCAGAGGCGGTCATGGATCTCATCCGCTCACAAACGGACAGGGGAGCGCGCGCGGCCGTGGAGCAGCTCGAGGGCCGCCTGTCCGATGGCATCCGCGCCATGCGGGAGCAGCTGCTCGACCTGATCGGCCGTCTTGAGGTCAATCTGGACTATCCCGAACATGATGCCGAGGAAACCACGATCGGGGAAGCGCTGGTTCTGCTGGCCCGCGTGCGGCAACAGACCACCGCGCTCCTGGACAGCTACCAGGAGGGACGCATCCTCAGGGAAGGGCTGAATCTGGTCATCGCCGGCCGTCCCAACGCGGGCAAGTCCTCGTTGATGAACCGGCTCGCCGGGCATGACCGGTCGATTGTCACGGAACTGCCCGGCACCACGCGTGATGTGGTGGAGACGCTTGTCAGCCTGCGGGGGCTGCCTGTGCGCCTGATGGATACGGCCGGCCTGCGCGAGACCGCGGACGTGGTCGAGCGGATCGGTGTCACCCGCACCCTCGATGCCATCGACCGGGCGGAGCTGGTGCTCGCCGTCTTCGACGGTTCCGGCCCGCCGTCCGCCGAGGATGTGCAGCTGGTGGGGCTGCTGGCTGACAGCCGGGTTCCCGTGCTCCATGTGGTCAACAAGACCGATGTGACGCGACCCGAAGTGGAGGCGGCGATCGCGGCGCTGCTGCCCGGGCCGTTCCTCCCGGTATCGGCGCTGACGGGCGAGGGCGTGGAGGCACTGACGGAGCGCATCGCCACCATCGCGACCGGCAACCGGTTTGCCTCCGAATCGGCGCTGGTGCTGACCAATGAACGCCACCGCAACCTGGTGGCGGAGGCGCAGGCGCGTCTTTCCGAGGCCGAGGCCGCCTGCCGCGGCGGTACAACCCATGACGTGATCGCCTTTCTTGCCCGCGAGGCATGGATCTCGCTCGGTGCGGTGCTGGGCGAGGGGGCGACCGACGAGCTGGTGGAGAGCATTTTTTCACGGTTCTGTCTTGGCAAGTGACTTCCGGAAGCCTCACGGCGCGCACAGTCGGCAGGACGCGCGCGATCGGGGACGACATGCGAAACGGGTTGGTCCCGACAGGGGAAGGGAAATCGATGGAACATACCACTCACCGTGCGGGTTCGGACAGGATGGACAAAACGGGCCTCGACCATGTGGGCGGCCGGTACGACGTGATCGTCGTCGGCCTCGGCCATGCGGGATGCGAGGCCGCACTGGCTGCGGCGCGGCTTGGCTGCCGCACGCTTGCCCTTGGCATGAACCTTGACAGCATCGGCAACATGCCCTGCAATCCCAACATCGGTGGCACAGCGAAGGGTCAGCTTGTGCGCGAGGTGGATGCCCTTGGCGGGCAGATGGGCATCACCGCCGATGAGACGATGATCCAGATGCGCATCCTCAACCGGGCGAAGGGGCCGGCCGTCTACTCGCAGCGGGCGCAGATCGACCGGCGCGCCTACCAGGCTGCCATGAAACGGGTGCTGGAGGAACAGGCGCACCTGGATGTCCGACAGGCCGAAGTGACAGCGCTGCTTTTCTTGTGCGATGACACGGCGGGCGATGCAGCGGCGCTGGACGCGCCGGCCGGCACGGCCCACCGCCTGCGCGGTGTCCGCGTGCGCACCGGAACGGTCTACGAGGCGCCGGCCGTCATTCTCACCACGGGCACCTACCTGCGCGGGCGCATCATCATCGGCGACATGTCGCACAGCGGAGGTCCCGATGGCATGCATGCCGCCGATCACCTCTCGGACAGCCTGCGGGCGGCGGGAGTCCGGCTCATGCGGTTCAAGACCGGAACACCCGCCCGGGTGAACCGGCGCAGCATCGATTTCTCGAAGATGGAGATCCAACCGGGGGATGAGGAGATCGTGCCTTTTTCCTTCCTGCACGACCCGTTTCCGCTCGAGCAGGAACCCTGCTGGCTGACGCACACCACCGGGGAGACGCATGCCGTCGTCCGCGACAACCTGGACCGGTCCCCCCTGTATTCCGGGCAGATCGAGGGCGTCGGCCCGCGGTACTGCCCCTCGATCGAGGACAAGGTGGTGCGGTTTGCCGACCGCGGGAGCCATCAGGTTTTTGTGGAGCCCATGGGCCGTGGTACGCTGGAAATGTATCTGCAGGGTTTCAGCTCGAGCATGCCCGAGGACGTCCAGGAACGGATGATCCGCTCTGTGCCAGGGCTTGAGCATGCAACTGTCATGCGCAGCGCCTACGCCATCGAGTACGACTGCGTCGATCCCCTGCAGCTGCTCGCCTCGCTCGAGTTCCGCGCGATTCCGGGCCTGTACTCGGCCGGACAGAGCAACGGCAGCTCCGGATACGAGGAAGCGGCCGCGCAGGGCCTCATGGCCGGCATGAACGCGGCGCGCCGCCACCAGGGTCTGCCGCCGGTCGTGCTGGACCGGTCGCAGGCCTACATCGGCGTGCTGATTGATGATCTTGTCACCAAGGGGACACAGGAACCATACCGCATGATGACCTCCCGCGCCGAGTACCGCCTCCATCTGCGGCAGGACAATGCCGACCTGCGCCTGACCGAGATCGGATGGCAGGCGGGGCTGGTGACGGAAGCGCGTCATGCGCGGTTTCTTGCCAAGAAGGAAGCCATCGATGCGGAATTGGCCCGTGTGCGGGCGCTCGTGCTGCCGCCGACGGACGCGCTGAACGCCTTTCTTGCGGCCTGCGGCTCCTCCCCCGTCCTGACCGGGGTGCGGCTGTCCGAACTGCTGCGGCGTCCGGAGCTGGAGTATCCCGCGCTGCAGGCGGTGGACCCCGACCGGCCGAGCCTGCCGAAGGACGTGTGGGAGCAGGTTTCCATCACGATCAAGTACGAGGGTTATCTGGGGCGGCAGATGCAGCAGATCGAGCAGTTCCGCCGCACCGAAGCCCGCAGGCTGCCACAGGATGTCGACTGGCGGACCGTCTCCGGGCTGAGCCTCGAGGCGCGACAAAAATTGTGGATGCACAAGCCCGAGTCTGTCGGTCAGGCGTCCCGCATCTCGGGCGTCTCCCCTTCCGACATCGCTGTGCTGCTTGTCTGGCTCGAGGCGGACCGCCGGCGGCGCGGCGCGCCTGCTGCAGGCGCCGTTCCGCCGGTCAAGCGGGAGGAGGACACATGAACCAGCAATGCATCGACCGGATGCGCCGCGATGCGGCGGTGCTCGGCATCACGCTCGACGAGCGCATGTGCGCCCGGTTCTCACGATATGCCGATTTGCTCGTCTCTTGGAATGAGCAGGTGAATCTCACCGCGATCACCGACGAGGAGGGCATTGCCGTCAAGCATTTTGTCGACAGCATTTCCGCGGTGCCGCTGCTGCCGCAGGACGCCGCTGTCGTGGATGTGGGCACCGGTGCCGGGTTTCCCGGCATTCCCTTTGCCATTGTCCGGCCCGATGTCACCGTGACGCTGCTCGACTCGCTCGACAAGCGGGTCCGCTTCCTGTCCGCCGTCGCAGACGAGCTGGCGTTGCCGAACATACGCACGCAGCATGGTCGGGCGGAGGACTTCGGCATCAATCCGGTGTGGCGTGACACATTCGATGTGGCGACGGCCCGGGCGGTCGCCTACCTGCCCGTGCTGCTTGAATATTGCCTGCCCTTCGTCAAGCCCGGCGGTTTCTTCCTCGCGATGAAGGGACCCGGCGCGCGGGATGAGGCGGATGCGGCGGAAAACGCGTTGCAGGTGCTGGGTGGGCGCATTGTGGAGATTCGATCGTTCCTGCTGCCGGACACCGACATGGAGCGCAATCTTGTGCTCGTGAAAAAGACAGGCCGCACGCCCAAGGGATATCCGCGCAAGAGCGGCAAGCCGGCAAAAGCGCCGCTTTGACCGGCAGGCGCGCCCGATGCCCCCGGTCCGGAGGCCTCACGCCCCACACGCGGCATGTTCCGGCCGGCACAACCTCTCCTGTTTGCGACATCCCGGCCCTGGCCGGAGGCATCATCCCTTGACGGGAAACATCATGCGGCACAGGATGCCCATGTCGGTGCGCCGGCAGGCGAACTGCCCTTCCATGGCCCGGAAAGTGGGATCGAGCACCAGGTGCAGCATTTCCAGCGCCGCATCGCGATTTTCAGGCGGCATGTCCCGCACCGTGGCCGGCGCCGCCGGCATGCCATCCGTCGGATGCCGGAACAGCAGCGACAGTGCGAGCATGCGGCCGGCGGCCGCGTCCTCCACGCGCATGCCGGCATGTACCTGTCCAACCGGCTGGTGCCGTGCGATGACGGCAGGGATGACTTCGGCGAGCGTTCCGGCCAGCGCCATGTTGGCACGGACGATGACCGTGGTGTCCGACGGCTCCGGATCGATCCCCACAATGCCCCCGGTATGCAGTATGGCGGTGCGGAAGAGGGAGAACAGGTCGTCGCTCGTGCGCTCGACCATATCCCCGACGGCGTTGGCGGAAATGCGGCCCAGCAGCTCGTCGAGCACCTGCAGCGAGGTGGCGCGGACGGGGACCGCCGGCAGGCGCTCTGCCAGCGCGCGCAACGCGTTGCCGGCCACGGCACCCGTCAGGGCGGATTGGCGGGCTGCCGATTCGACGCTTGCATCAAGCCGCTTGAGGATGTTCTGGTACGCGGCATTCTGTTTTTTCAACGCCTGTTCGAGCTCATCCTTGCGCTCCTGCAGCCTGTACAGGTCGAGCGCGTCGCTGAGGACGACCTTGAGCTCCTCGTCCATCATCCATGGTTTGGTGATGAACTTGAAGACACCCGCGGTGTTGATGGTGGTGAGGATCTGCTGCAGCTGGGTATAGCCGGACAGGACGATCCGGATCGTCCGGGGGCTGAGCTCCTTGACCTTGCGCAGCAGCTGCAGTCCGTCCATGCCCGGCATCCGCATGTCGCTGACGATGACGGCGATGCTTTCCTTCTGCACGATCTCGAGCGCCTTCTGGCCGCTGGTGGTGAACACGCACCGATACGGCTCGTCGAACAGGCCGCGGCGCAGGGCGGCCAGGATGCTCTCCTCGTCGTCGACGAACAGGATGGTATGGCGCGTCTCGCCTCCGTCCATGTCTCATCCCTCCTCCCCGGTTGCCGGATGTGGCGGACGATAGGGCAGCGTCAGCACAAACCGCGCACCGCCGGAGGGACTGTCCTCCACCCGCATGACGCCGCCGTGCTTGCGGGCGATGATGTCGTGGGAGATGCTCAGGCCGAGTCCGGTTCCCTGACCGACATCCTTCGTCGTGAAGAACGGATCGAAGATGCGCATCTTGGTCGCATCGGGAATGCCCGGACCATCGTCCTCCACGACCACCTCGACACCACCGTCCACGGGTCGGGAGCGGACGCGGATGCATCCCTTCTGCTGCCGCTGCTGGGCCCGGATGGCCTGAATGGCGTTGACGAACAGATTGAGGAAGACCTGGCCGATCTGCCCGCGGTTGCAGATGATGTCCCCGCAGTCACCCGGCTCATGCAGGAAGTCGAGGACGAATTCCGATTCGTTGTGGACGATGAGGATGGCTTCGTCGATCACATCGTCGATCCGGCAGGGCAGCATTTCGTCATCCAAACCGGTACGGGCGAAGTTCCGGAGCGTCTGCACGATTTTCGTGACCCGCTGGATGCCCCCCCGCATGTCGTCAATCATCGGATCGAGCTCCGAGAGGATGAACGGGAGCTTGGCTTCGCGCGACCGCGCCTGGACACTGGCAACCTCACCCCTGGGGCCTTCGGGCAATTCCGGATCCCGGGACAGCCTGTCCAGCAGGTCGCGCTGGGAGGCAAGCACGTCCGCAAGCCGGTGGAAGAATGCCTGCAGGGTATCGACGTTGCTTGACACAAAACCGATGGGGTTGTTGATCTCGTGGGCGATGCCGGCGGCAAGCTCGCCGATGGAGGCCAGCTTCTCCTGCTGCACCATGTGGAACTGCGCGTCCTTGAGCTGCGCGTTGAGTTTGCGCAGGTCCGCATTCTGCATCTTGACCTGACGGTACATCTCGCGGATGAGCTTCATGTGGCCGCGCGTCTGGACCGCAGCCTTGAGCCGTGCCTGAAACTCGACAACCTGGATGGGCTTGAGGACGTAATCGTTCGCGCCCCGGTCGAAGCAGGCGCTGAAGTGTTCCATGTCGGTCAGCGATGTGAGCATGATGATGGGCATGTCGTTGAACCGGGCATCGGAGCGGATGTCATCGAGCACATCCATACCGCTTCGTTGCGGCATGACGATGTCGAGGAACAGGATGTCCACTTCGTTCGCCTCGAGCAGCGCCGGAACCTCCAGCGGGTTCTGGCACAGCAGCACCCGGCTGTCGGGGTACAGGTTGCGCAGCAGCTCCTCCGCCACCTTGAGATTCAACCGATCGTCGTCCACGACCATCAGGATCATGTTGTCCGACCTCCTTTGTCCATCCGTGTGCCGCGCGGGTCCTGCGCCGCGTGCAGGTCGTGTGCCGTGCAGGTCAAGCGTCGCATGCAGATCGTGTGCCGCGCAGGTCAAGCGTCGCATGCAGGTCGAGCGGTGACGTGCCGGTCATTCGCATCGGCCGGCCGGTATGCGCGCGCACTTCGAAGCACCTGCAATGCGGCCGGGTAGTCGTACAGTTCGAGGCAGCGGGCAATGTCGTCGGCCGCATGGCCCAGAGCAGCCTGCATGGCCTGCCTGTTGCGGGAGAACAGATGTCCGGCGGCCGTGTCGCAGCGGACAAGCAGCGCGTCGAGGCGGTCGAGGAGCCGATCCCCCGGTCCTGCGCCGTTCGTGTCATCCGCCTTGTCCACACGGTCGACACGCTCGCCCACCGCCTTGTGCAGGATGCCGGAGAAGCCGGCGATGGCCTCGTCGAGTTCACGGATGCGGCGCTCGGTCAAGCGTGCTGGATCCTCCGCCGGGTTGCCCCCGGGTTCCGCGCCCGCATGCCGTTGTGCCAGGGGGTGATCCTCCTGCGTCGCGCCGGCGTGCCGCTGCGGCGGGGGCGACCGCCGCGTGAAGATCCGCTCGAGTTCGTTCGACAGGGACTGGATGCGGTACAGGCCCAGATTGCCGGCGGCCCCGCGGAGGCCGTGCACAAGCCGGACCGCTTCCCTTTCGTTCCCTGAAGCCAGCGCAGTGGCGATGAGCCGCGCATCCCCGCCGTGCTCGGTGCAGAAGCGCTGCAGCAGCCGCAGGTAGGCTTCCCGGTTTCCCAGAAGGATGGACAGGCCGGCGGCGACATCCACACCGTCACGATGGGACAGCCGCGCGAGTGCGATGGCGGCTTCCGGCTGTCCGGCCTCCAACGACTCGGTTGTCTGGCCGGATGCGGCGAACGGGGGCGTGACCGGTGCCCCGGCCGGAGCCGGAAGCCAGCGCAGCAACGCCAGATACAGCAGCGCCGGTTCCACGGGCTTGGACAGATGGTCGTTCATGCCGGCCTGAAGACACCGCTCGCGTTCCTCGGTGAAGGCGTTGGCCGTCATCGCGAGAATGGGCAGCGAGGCGCAACCGGGTTGGGCCCGAATGGCCCCGGTTGCCGCCAATCCATCCATGACGGGCATCTGCACATCCATGAGCACCAGATCCCATGCGGAGGCCTTGACCATGTCGACTGCGACTTGTCCGTTTTCGGCGATCACGGCGTGAAGGCCGGCCGACTCCAGCAGGTTTTGCGTGACCTCCTGGTTGAGCCTGTTGTCCTCGACCAGCAGGATGCGTGCGCCATGATGGGGTGCCAGCGCCTGCTGCAGGGTCCGGATGGCCTGCTCGGGGTTCTCGTCCGGCAGCGTGCCCGCGAGGGTGAAGTCCGTTGCGATGAGCGCCTCATACAGCGAGGCATGGGTGACAGGCTTGTCGATGAGCCGGCGGATGCCGGCCCGTGTGAGCTCGCTGCGGGAGATCTGGTTGCCATAGGCAGTCGTCATCATGAGGTCTGGACTGGTCTTGAGCGGCAGCGTGCGCAGCAGCAGCGCGGTGTCGATGCCATCCATGCCGGGCATCTTCAGGTCGAGGAGCATCAGCCGGAAGGGATCGGCCGTTTCATCCGCCTGCGAGAGCAGCGCAAGACCCTCTCCGCCGGTTGCCGCGGCTTCCGGGCGCAGGCCGAAGTCCGTCAGCAGGGTGCTCAGCAGGACGCGCGCCTGTTCGTCATCGTCGATCACCAGCGCCCGGATACCCTGGAAAGATGCGTGCTCCGTGAAGCCCTCGGGCAGGTTTCGGCTCCGTCCGAACGGCAGCTCCACCCAGAGCAGGCTGCCCTGGCCCAGGACGCTTTCGGCACCGATGCTGCCGCCCATGCGCTGTGCCAAGCGCCGGCAGATTGCCAGGCCGAGTCCGGTTCCGCCGAAACGGCGTGTCATGGAGTCGTCCGCCTGCTCGAAGTCCTGGAACAAGCGCGCCAGCTGGTCGGTCGTCATGCCGATGCCGGTGTCGCGCACCTCGAAGCGCACCCGGATGCGCTCCTGCGCCAGCGGACTGTGCCGGACCGTCAGCGACACGCCGCCGCGCTCGGTGAACTTGACGGCATTGTTGATCAGATTGATCAAAATCTGGCTCAGACGCATGCCGTCGCCGCGCAGCAGCACCGGCGTGTCCCCCATGTCGACCCGCAGCTGCAGGTGACGGCTTTCCACGGCTTCCTGCACCAGCTCGCAGGCGTGCCGCACCACGCGGGCGAGGTCGAAGTCGTGGTCCTCGAGCTGCAGCTTGTCCGCCTCGATCTTGGACAGGTCGAGGATGTCGTTGATGATCTGCAGCAGGTGGCGTGCCGCGCCGGAGAGCTTGTCGAGCTGCTCCGACTGGCGCTCCGTGAGCGGATCGCGGCGCAGCAGATGGGCATAGCCCAGGATGGCGTTCATCGGCGTGCGGATTTCATGGCTCATGTTCGACAGGAACGCGCTCTTGGCCCTGTTGGCCGCCTCCGCTGCCGTCTTCGCGGCTTCCAGCTCGGCGGTGCGCGAGGCGATGAGATCCTCCAGATGGAGCCGGTATGCTTCCAGTTCCCGCTCGGCCGCCACTTTTTCCGTGATCTCCTGCAGGATGCCGGTTCCGCTGACGCGCCTGCCCTGCGGATCGGTCTCGAATTCTGCCCTTACCTCGATCCAGCGGGTCTCTCCCTCGACGACGATGCGGTGCCGTGTGTTGAATTCCTCTCCGAGCGAGGCGCTTTGCCACAGTGCGACGACGCGTTCCCGATCGTCCGGATGCAGGCGCGATTCGAAGGTTTCCGGCGTGACCTGCTCGTCGGCCGACAACCCGAAAATGTGCTTGGCCTCTTCCGACCAGGTGATCATCCCCGTCTCGAGGTTCATGTGCCAGTGGCCGGTGTGGGAAACCTCCTGCGCGCGGCGCAGCAGGGTCTCGCTTTCCTGCAGCGACTGCAGCAGCGCCAGCCGGTCGTGATTGAGGAATGCCATGCCCACCTGGTCGGCGAGCTGGCAGCCGAACGTGATTTCGTCGGTCAGCCATTCGTGGTTGCGCCCCAGGACCAGGAATGCCAGCAGGCCCCTCTGCCGGCCGGAGGATTGGATGCTGCACGCCAGCAGCGAGGCCGGAACGCCCGGCGGCAGGTGCGGATCGACGTTCCTTTGGCACCGCGGATCGGTGCGCGCGTCCGCAGCGTCGATGAAGCGGTGCTGGCGCAAATGGGCAAATTCCGCTTCGCTGTGGGTGGCGGGCCGCCGCATGCCGGACACATGGGTGCCGTCGCGCACATCGTATTGGTCCTGGCACACGGTTTCCGTGTCATCCGCGTCAAAGGTCCAGAGGGCGATCTGGCTGACCGGCAGGCTGCCGCCCAGCAGCTCGGTGAGCTCGCGGGCAAGCCCCGGTATGTCGCCGCGCAGCAGGTTGTCCAGGTGGTTCACCTGTTGCAGGATGCGGTTGTGGAGTCCGGCGCGGTCAATCTGTTCCTGACGCAGCCGTTCGCGATGGACCTGGTCGGTGATGTCCCGCCAGATGGCCAGCACAAACTGGCGTCCGTCATGGGGAAACGCGGCGAATGTGATGTGAACGGGAAGCCGGCCGCCGTCCCGCTTGCGGTGCCAGGAGTCCGCGCTTGTGAGCCGGCCGTCGAGAATGGCCTGGATGACGCCGGGAATCTGGCTGTCGTCATACTCATCCTGGATGTCCACGACGGACAGCTCCGCGAATTCCTCGCGCGTGTAGCCCAGCAGCTGGAACGCCGGGTCGTTGAAGGTGACGATGCGCGTGGTGATGGGATCGAACAGGATGATGGCGTCGCTTTGCCGCTCGAACATGACACGCAGCAGCTCCGCCTGCTCCCCGAGCGTATGCTCCATCTTCGCCCGGGATAGCTTCTCCGCCATGCGGCGGGCCAGGGTGTCGAGCAGGGACCGTTCCTCGGCAAGGAACGGTCCCTCGTCCTCCGCCGGCATCTGCCCGTCGTAGGCGACCGCCAGGCGGATAACCTCTCCGCCCGTTGTTACGGCCTCGGATACCAGACACGGGGCGTCATCCGGAGGCGGCAGGCTGCCGTAGGTTCTTCCCTGCCATTCGATCCATGCCCTTGCGCGTTCCGGATGCAGGAATCCGTCGGGAACAAACGAAACTGCGCGCGCGAGCAGCTGCGCTGCCGGCACCGACGCGTTCTCGGTGGCGTGGAACACCTCGTACAGGCATTTCTGCTCCTTGACGCGCTCGCGCAGGCGCAGCCGTTCCCGTTTGAGTTCGCTGGTGTTCCGGTGTTGCTCGGTGAGGTCGCGGACGATGGCGATATAGCGGTTCTGATGTTGCGGATGCCCGATGCGGCATTCGAAATGGCGCGTGCCATCCGGAAAAGGGAGTTCGTACTCGAATCGGGAAAGGGCGTCTGTTCCGTGCGCCTCCCTGATCGCCGACAGGAAGGCCTCCTCGATGTCGGATGGGAGCACCTCGCCGACCCTGCGGCCAAGGAACGCCTCGGGCGGCACATACAGGTCCGGTGTCCGCTGTGCGCGGTAGTCGAGGATGATGCCCTGCTCGTCCAGCAGAAAAAACATGTCCGGCATCAGGTCGAAGAAGGAGTCGAACAGGTCGTTGAGCCGCCCGGCCGGATGAAGCGGCGGATTCCGTTCACTCATGGCGCCTCCCCTGGTTGTCGTCCGACAGCCGGGCGTGAATGTCGAAGAAGGCCTGCCGCTCGAGGCGGTATGCCGCAACGACATCGGGATCGAAATGGTGGCCGGACTGGTCGAGAATGTGCCCGGAGGCCTGCTCGAGCTGCCATTCCGCCTTGTAGACGCGCGGCGTGGTGAGTGCGTCGAACACGTCCGCGAGCGCCATCATGCGGGCGGGCAGCGGAATGGCCTCGCCGGCGAGACCGGCGGGGTAGCCGGTTCCGTCCCAGCGCTCATGGTGGTGCAGGGCGATGGTTTCAGCCATTTCCAGAAAGCGCAGCGAGACCGGATGCCTGCCGTCGAACGAGTTGTCGTGCTGCACCAGCACCTCCGCCATCGCGCGGCGGATGACATCGCCGCCGATGCGGCAGTGCGATTTCATGACGTCGTACTCCGCCTCGTCGAGCTTGCCGGGCTTGAGCAGGATCGCGTCGCGGATGCCGATCTTGCCGATGTCATGCAGCGGCGCCGCCTTGACGATGAGCTGCAGGGTGCTTTCGTCCAGCGCCTTCGCGTATGCGGGAAAGGTCTGCATGCGGCGGGCGAGCCGTTCGACGTAGGCGCGCGTGCGCAGGATGTGGTGTGCGGTTTCGCTGTCGCGGGTTTCGGCCAGCTGGGTGACGACGACGAGCGTGGTGTCCTGGATGAGCTGCGTCTCCCGCATGCGGCGCGCCACTTCGGCCTCGAGCCAGGCGTTCTTGTCGCGGAGCAGGTCGCGGCCGCGCTTGAGCTCGAGCTGCGCGCGGACGCGCGCCAGCACGAGTGCCGGCCGGAACGGCTTGGTGATGTAGTCCACGGCGCCGAGTTGGAAACCGCGCTCTTCATCCACGGTACCGCCGAGCGCGGAGATGAAGATGACCGGGATCTCGCGCCCCCGCTCATCCTCGCGGATGCGGCGGAGGGTCTCGAAGCCGTCGATGCCTGTCATCAGGATGTCGAGCAGCACCAGGTCGGGCGGGTTGCCGCCGCGCACGACTTCCAGGGCCTGTTCGCCGGAACGGCAGGCCCGGACCCGGTAGTGGGGCGAAAGCGTGTTGTCGAGCACGGCCAGGTTGATGGCCTCGTCATCCACGATCAGCAGTTCCGGTTTCTCCATGGTGTCTCCCCCGGCTGGCGCCGGCTGCCCGGGAACGTGCGGAAGGAGGCCGGCAAGGGTCTCCACGAGGGTATATTCCCACATTGGCCGCCGTATCACGCACCTCCGCCCGCAAAACATTCTCCGATGCGCGCCCGGGAGCGGTCCCCGAGCCGTCGCGGGCATGACATATGCCCGCTTTTTTGGTATAATGTCAGGGTATGACGCCGGTATGACGCCGATGGGCGAACACCGGAACGAGAGGAAAAGAAAACACATGTCGGAACAAGGCGGAACCCCTCCCCAGGATCCCATTGTCCAGCGCATCATCCCGGTCGACATCGAGGCGGAGATGAAGCAGTCGTTCATCGATTACGCGATGAGCGTCATCGTCGACCGCGCGCTGCCCGATGTCCGCGACGGTCTCAAGCCCGTCCACCGGCGCATCCTGTATTCGATGCACACCCAGGGCTTCACGCCCGAGAAGCCGTACCGCAAGTGCGCCACCACGGTCGGCGACGTGCTCGGCCGCTTCCATCCCCACGGCGACCAGTCCGTCTATGACGCGCTGGTCCGCATGGCGCAGGACTTTTCCATGCGCCACATGCTGGTGGACGGCCACGGCAACTTCGGCTCCGTCGACGGTGATCCGCCGGCCGCCTACCGATACACGGAATCGCGCCTGTCGCGGATCGCCACGGAGATGATGGCGGACATCGGCAGGGACACGGTCTCCTTCAAGCCCAACTTCGACGAGCATGAGATCGAGCCGGTCGTGCTGCCCTCCCGGTTCCCGAACCTGCTGGTGAACGGGTCGATGGGCATCGCCGTCGGCATGGCCACGAACATCCCGCCCCACAACCTTGTCGAGACGATCGACGGCGTCATCCGCTACATCGACAATCCCGAGATCACGACCACGGAGCTCATGGAGGTCATCAAGGGGCCCGACTTCCC
>JAEXRM010000033.1 GCA_023440865.1 Bacillota bacterium | reverse complement strand
GCGGAATGGGCGGCAGGTTGGATGGCGGAATGGGCGACAGGTTGGATGGCGGAATGGGCGGCAGGTTGGATGGCGGAATGGGCGGCAGGCCGGACAACGGAATGGACGGCAGGATGGGCTTGATGATCGACGGCACGGTTCCGGATCACGGCGGCAACCTGCGCTTGGCCTCGCAGCGGTATGCCCGCGAAGACTGGATCGATTACTCGGCCAACATCAATCCGCTGGGCGTTCCTGCCGTGCTGGCCGAGGCGTTGCATGCCGCGATCTCCGGTGGGCGGCTGGCCCGATATCCCGATCCCGATTCCGTGTCGTTGCGCGCGGCGCTGGCGCTGTGGGCGGGCGTGGAGCCGGCCGGGTGCCTTCCGGCCAACGGTGCAAGCGAGGCGCTGCATCTGGCGCTGTCCGTCCTGCCCAGAGGCGAGGTGGCGCTTCCGGTTCCCTGCTTCGGTGAGTATCGCATGGCCGCAACGCAGCAGGGTCATGTCGTGGTGCCGGTGGCGATGGATGCGTTCACGGTTCCCGTCCCGACCCGGCGGTACGCCGGCGTCATCCTCGGGCATCCGAACAATCCGACGTCGCGCCTGCTGGACCGTGCCTGTCTGGATGCGTGGCTGGCGGCCTGCGACTGGGTCGTGGTCGACGAAGCGTTTGTGGAGCTGACGAAGGAAGGCGCGGCAAACAGCTTTGTTCCACTGCTTGCGAGCCACCCGAACCTGATCGTGCTGCGGGCGCTCACGAAGCTGCTTGCCATTCCCGGCCTGCGGCTCGGGTATGCGCTGGGCCACCCGGATTGGATCGCCCGCATGAAGTCGCGGCAGATTCCCTGGTCGGTGAATGCGCTGGCACAGACGGTGGGGGCAGTGATGCCGAAACTGGAACCGTATCTGGCGCAGACACGAGACTGGCTGGACACGGAGCCGGACTGGCTGCATGGGGCGCTGCATGGCCTGTCGGGAGCCCTGTGCGGCGTGCCGGAGGGATCCTGCCACGATGGAGCGGGAAAGGGGCATGCGATCCTGACCGTATGGCGTCCGGACACGAACTTCCTGCTCTGTCGCGCCGGTGTGCCGGCGGCACCGCTCGTCGACCGGATGGCGGAGCATGGGTTCCTCCTGCGCAACGCATCGAACTTCCATGGGCTCGATGCCTCCTTCTTCCGCGTCGCCGTGCGGTTGCGCGGGGAGAATGAAGGTCTGGTCGAGGCGCTGCGGACGATTCTGCCCGATCTGTCGCAGGGGGGGACATGAGGGGACAGGATCTGCTTGAACCGGCCGTTCCTGCATATTGGCCGCGTGGGCGGGTAAAGATGTCATATCATGTCCGATTCCCTGCGGAGGATGCGAAATGGCGAAGACACGGCAGACCACGGAAGCACTGCTTGAGCGGATTGCGGCGCTGGAAGCCCTCAATCGCGAGCTGCTGCGCGAGAAGGAACAGCAGACCCGCCTCGAGTTTGCCTGGACCGGCAATCTGGGCCACTGGTACTGGGATGTCCGGACCAACGCGGTCACCTTCAATCCGCTGAAGGTCACGACGCTCGGCTATGACATGAGCGAAGTGCCATCCCCTGTGCCGTATCAGTTCTTCACCGACAAGCTCCACCCGGAGGACCTGCCGGTCGCCATGAAGGCCATGGCCGATCATCTGCAGGGAAGCAGCGATGTCTATGAGGTGGAATACCGCATACGGGCCAGGGATGGCTCCTGGCGCTGGTACTACGACCGCGGGCGCATCACGCTGCGTGACGTGGCCGGGAAGCCGCTGTTTCTGGCGGGGATCGTCTTCGACATCACCGACACCAAGGAACGGATGGTGACGCTGGAAAAGGACAATCGCATGCTGGCGGAAATCTCCGCGCGCGACGGCCTGACGGGACTGCTCAACCACCGGACGCTGATGGAGCGCCTCAATGCGCTGTGCCGCGCGGGAACCGGCATGCAGGAGCCCTTGTCGGTCGCCATGATCGACATTGACGATTTCAAGCGCGTCAATGACACAAAAGGGCATGTGTACGGCGACCGGGTGTTGGCGGAAGTGGCGGAGATCATCCGCAGCGGCATTCGCGACACCGATGTGGCCGGTCGGTACGGCGGAGAGGAATTCCTGGTCGCCTTTCCGGGCACGGACGCCGCGAAGGCGTATCTCACGGCGGAGCGCATGCGCCAGGCGGTTGCCGCACATGACCGGGAGGACGGCCTCCGTGTGACGGTCAGCATCGGTGTGTGCCAGCATGGGGGAGAGAGTGTGGCCGCGCTTGTGCAGCGGGCTGACGAGCGGATGTATCAGGCAAAGCGGGAGGGGAAGAACCGCGTCTGCTGAGACAGACACAGCCAATCACGGTGTTGGCCCGCCGTCTGGTAGGACCAGAGTGGTTCCCGCTTGATTCGCGTCATCATCACGATAGTACGGAGGGCGGATTCTTGGATCTGCTTTTTTCGTATGTGTTTCCAAGCGACCATTGACATTTTGCCAGCAAGAATGTTACGTTGTTGTCAAACATGTCCGTTCTGGTATGACCAGAGCCTGTGCCATGTCCACCCTCTCTGCCATATGACATTCCGGTGCCGGCGACAAGGAGTCCGCGATGAATGAGTTCAAGATCCTCGAAATCAAGCAGAGCGTCTACGAGAACAATGATCGCGAGGCGGACCGGCTGCGCGCGGAGCTCAAGGGGAAGGGCGTGTTCCTGCTCAATCTCATGTCCTCGCCGGGCGCCGGCAAGACGACCACGCTGCGCGGCACGATCGCCCGGCTCAGGGACGAGCTGTCAATCGCCGTCATGGAGGCGGACATCGATTCCGACGTCGACGCGCGTGCCATCGAAGAAACGGGCGTTCCGGTCATCCAGCTGCACACGGGCGGCATGTGCCATCTCGATGCCGGCATGACGCGCCAGGGCCTCGAGGGCCTGGGCCTCGCCGGGATCGAGCTCGCCATCCTCGAAAACGTGGGCAATCTCGTCTGCCCGGCGGAGTTCGACACCGGCGCCTCGAAGAACGCCATGATCCTCTCGGTACCCGAGGGTGACGACAAGCCGCTGAAATACCCGCTGATGTTCAGCATCTGCGACGTCGTGCTGGTCAACAAGATCGACGTGCTGCCCTATTTCGATTTCAATCTCGAAGCCGTGCGTGAACGCGTGCACCGGCTCAATCCGAACGCGTTGGTCATTCCCGTCTGCGCCCGCACCGGCGAAGGACTCGACGCCTGGGCCGACTGGCTGCGGCAGCAGGTGCGCGCCTGGCGCAACGGCTGAACGGGGATCCCGGCGAACAGCCAGACGGGAATCCCCGTCAAACGCCCCAACGATTGATGGCAATCAAAACGCCGCACGAACGCATGGGATGCCTGCGTCATCACGCTGCGGACATTCACCGAAACCCACGGCACCACGCAAAGGAGACGGAAGCGCATGGCACAGGACGGAACGGACACGATGCAGGCACAGACCGCGAAACGGACCGGCAATCCGAAGGTCCTGGCCCTGGCGAACCACATCGGGCGCAAGAAACCCGGCGCGAAGGATGCCTATGACTACGAGGCGCCGGAGTATCTCATCCTCGAACCCGTCGTTTCCGACGACATGGCCGAGGTCTGCATGACCTTCGCCATCCGGGAGAAGGTCACCGCCGAAACGGTGGCCCGGCGCACCGGCCGTTCCGTAACGGATTGCCACCGGTTGCTGCTGGAACTCGCCGATGCGGGTGTCTGCTTCGTCAACACCATCAATGGCCAGGATACCTTCTGGTACGACACCTGGGTGCCGGGCATCATGGAGATGATGACCAACCATCCCACCAATCCGCACAAGTACCCGCAGATCGCCGAGGCTTTCGAGGCCTACGGCCGCGTCCGCGGCGCGAAGACCGCCGGCATGACGCCGGTGGGCGTGGGCCTGATGCGCGTCATTCCCATCGAGCAGGCCATCGACGGCGAGAGCCGGCGTGTCTCCTACGAGGAGATCTCCAAGCACATCGAGGAGCACGACCTGTTCTCCGTGTCCAACTGTTCCTGCCGCACGGCGCGCGAGATCATGGGCGAGGGCTGCGGCCACCTCAAGGAGGACATGTGCATCCAGATGGGGCACGCCGCCGAGTACTACATCCGTACCGGCCGCGGCCGCAAGGCGGAGAAGCAGGAGGTCTACGACATCCTGCGCCGGGCCGAGGAGAACGGCCTGATGCACGAGATCCCGAACCTCGATGGCGACGGGAAGACGCACGCCATCTGCAACTGCTGCGGCTGCGGCTGCTTTTCGATGCGTACCGCCGAGATGTTCCTCAATGTCGACATGGTGCGTTCGAACTACGTTTCCCAGGTCGACCGCGACAAGTGCGTCGCCTGCGGCCAGTGCGTGGAAAACTGCCCGGTGAACGCCCTGCAGCTGGGGCAGAAGGTCTGTTCCTCGAAGCCTGTCATCGAGAAGATCGTCCGCGCGGACACCCCGCGCGACACCGAATGGACGAGCGCCAACTGGAACCCCGACTACCGCACGAACCGGCGCAACGTCGTCGAAACGGGCACGTCCCCCTGCAAGACCGAATGCCCCGCGCACATCGGCATCCAGGGCTACATCAAGCTCGCGGCCCAAGGCAAGTACACCGACGCGCTGGAGCTCATCAAGAAGGACAATCCCTTCCCCGCCGTCTGCGGGCGCATCTGCAACCGGCGCTGCGAGTCGGCCTGCACCCGTGGCGACATCGACGAGCCGATCGCCATCGACGACATCAAGCGCTTCATCGCCGAGCAGGACCTCCACCGCGACCGGCGTTTCGTGCCGAAGAAGCGGCACGCCTACGGCAAGCGCATCGCCGTGATCGGCGCCGGTCCGGCGGGTCTATCCTGTGCGTACTACCTGGCTGTCGACGGGTACCGCGTGACGGTGTTCGAGAAGCAGCAGCGCCCCGGCGGCATGATGACCTTCGGTATTCCCGCGTTCCGGCTGGCCAAGGAACTGGTCGAATCGGAAATCGACGTGCTGCGTGAGCTGGGCGTGGAATTCCGCACCGGCGTCGAAGTCGGCAAAGACGTGACGATCGCGCAGCTGCGCGAGCAGGGGTATGAGGCCTTCTACCTGGGCATCGGCGCGCAGGGCGGGCGCAAGCTCGGTGTGGACGGCGAGGACGCCGAGGGCGTGCTGTCCGGCATCGACTTCGTACGCCGCGTGAACCTGGGCGAGGCGATCCGCCTGCCCGGGAAGGTGCTGGTCATCGGCGGCGGCAATGTCGCGGTCGACGTGGCGCGCACCGCGGTTCGCGTGGATGCGGACGGCGTGGCGATGTACTGCCTCGAAAGCGCGCAGGAGATGCCGGCTTCGCCGGACGAAGTCGCCGAGGCGGCCGAAGAGGGCATCACCATCCACAACGGGTGGGGACCCGCCGGCGTATTGATCGAGGACGGCAAGGTGGCCGGCGTGCGGTTCCGCCGCTGCACCCGCGTGTTCGATGAAAACCAGCGGTTCGCGCCGGTGTATGACGACACCGACACCGTGGACGTGAAGGCGGACTGGGTGCTGCTATCGATCGGACAGTCGATCGAGTGGGGCAACCTGCTCGCGGGCACGCGGGTGGTGCTCAACCGCAACAATACCGTCCAGGCGGACGCCTTCACCTACCAGACCGCGGAGCCCGACATCTTCGCCGGCGGCGACGCGCTCACCGGGCCGAAATTCGCCATCGACGCCATCGCGGCGGGCAAGCAGGGCGCCATCTCCATCCACCGGTACGTCCAGCCCGGCCAGAGCCTCGTGCTCGGACGCGACCGTCGGGCGTACAAGGCGCTCGACAAGACGGCCCTGCAGCTCGACAGCTACGACCGCGCGCCGCGCCAGCAGGCGTCGCACGGGCATGCCACAGCAACAGGGGCAGGTGAGTCGCATGCTGCGGCAGCCACATATGCGGCTGCCGACCGGGAGACAGTGGTCGCACAGGCAGCCGCCCGCCATGCGCGCACCTTCGAGGACGAGCGCGGCACCTTCACCGAGGAACAGGTCCGCCGGGAGACCGAACGCTGCCTGGGTTGCGGCGCGGTGGTCGTGGACGAGTTCCTGTGCGTGGGCTGCGGCCAGTGCACGACCAAGTGCAAGTTCGGTGCGATCACCCTCACCCGCCGATACGACGGCGAAGGGGTCTCGCTGTTCGACATGAAGAAGGTCATTGTGCCGCATGTGCTCAAGCGCAAGGTGAAGATCAAGGTCAAGGAAATCAAAAAGGCGTTCGGCAAGCGGGGCGGCACCCATGCATGAGCTGGGCATTCTGGTGGAGATCGTGCACCGGGTGGAGACCGTCATGGACCGGCAGGGACTGACCCAGGTGGAGTCGCTGGTGCTGCAGATCGGCGAGATGGCCTCCGTGGTGCCGTATTTCATCGAGCAGTGCTATCCGGCGGCCGTCAACGGCACGCGCCTGGAGAACACGCGGCTCGAAATCGAGATCCTGCCGGCGAACGCCCGGTGCAAGGCCTGCGGGCAGGTGTTCCATCTGGAGAAGGACGTGCGTGTCTGCTCCGCCTGCGGCGGGGCGGACTGGGAACTGCTCGGGGGCAGGGAGTTCATGATCAAGCAGATCGTGGCCTGCTGAGCCTGCCGCACAACGCCTTCGGACGGACGGCCGAACCGCAACACGAAAGCCGCGTCAACGGCCGCATCAACGCGTTCGGTGACATCACATGCCGTATCGCCGCGTGCCGTGTCACCGGTCTGCCTGTATCCGGTCTGCCTGTATCCGTCTCAGCGCATCCGCAGGCGCGAGCGCGCGGTCATAGAACCAGCCCTGCGCCTCATCGCACTTGTGCGCCAGCAGGTATGTCACCTGTTCCTGCGTCTCGACCCCTTCCGCTACGGTTCGCAGGTTCATTTCACGGGCCATGTGCAGGATGTTGCGCAGCATGATCGAACCCGTACCATCCTCCATGCTGCGGGTGACGAATGTACGGTCGATTTTCAACACATCCAGGGGCAGGCGGACGAGGTAGTTCAGGGAGGAGTAGCCCGTGCCGAAATCATCCAGGGACAGGCGCAGGCCGATCTCGTGGAGTTGGCGCAGCAGGCGGATCGTATCATCCGGATGTTCGATGAGCATGCTCTCGGTGATTTCGAGCGACAGGCTTTCCGGGGGCATGCCTGTCTGTTCCAGGACCCGTTGCACCATTTCAACGAAATCAACGGCCCGAAGCTGTACGGGAGACACATTCACTGAAATGAAGCCGGAGAAACCCTCCCTGCGCCATGCCGCATGGGCCAGGCAGGATTCCCGCAGCACCCATTCACCATGCTGGATGATCAGGCCGGTTTCCTCGGCAATCGGGATGAACTGGTCCGGGCCGATCGCGCGACCGTCCGGATTCCAGCGGAGCAGTGATTCAAATCCGCTCAGGGAGCCGTCCTCCAGGTGGATGATCGGCTGAAAGGCGAGCTGCATGCCGTTCTGCATCACCGTATCATGCAGGCGCCGCGCAAGGTCGAAGCGGTCGATCTGTGCCTGCAGCAGGCCTGGCGTGCAGAAACGGAATGTTTTCCGTCCTTCGGCCTTTGCCAGATACATGGCCGTGTCGGCACTCTGGAGGAGGGTCTCGAACCGGTCGCCGGCGTCGGGGTAAACAGCTACACCGATACTGGCGCCCAGCCAGATCGAATGACCGGATATTTCATACGGTTCGCCCAGTCGATCGACCATGGATGCGACGGTTTGCCCCATCGCCTCGTCCGTATCGGTTGTTGGCAGCAGGAGAAGGAACTCGTCTCCTCCCATCCTGGCAGCCATGCATCCCGCCGGCAACATGTCCGAGAGCCGTCGCCCCACTTCCATCAGGACCTGATCCCCCGTCACATGCCCGAGCGAGTCGTTGACCGACTTGAAGTTGTCGATGTCGACGAAAAGCAGGGCGATCCGTTCTCCCCGCTTTGCCGATGCGATTTCATCCTGCAGGCGTTCGGCCAATGCAGCCCGGTTGGGCAGTCCGGTCAGCGGATCAGAGTAGGCAAGGTCCGTCAGCAGCCGGTCCCGGGTCCGAAGTGCCTCCGTCATGGTGTTGAAGCTGTCTGCGAGGCGGTTGAACTCATGGAAGACATGGGGGTCGACCTGCTGGTCGAAATGCCCCGATGCGATGCGTGCGGTTTGTCGTTCGAGGCCATCGAAGGAGACGCGAATACGGCGGAGCAGCAGCAGCGCGGGGAGCACCGCGCCGAGCAGGGTCGCGACGAGAATGCCGATGGAAGCCGGCAGCATCGTCAACACGGTGCGGATGGTGAGGCGGTGCGGCGCATAGGAGATGACATACCATCCTGGTCCGGGAATGACGTGGGCGGACACCAGATAGGATTCGCCGTCATACCGCATGACGCCCTGTGACTTCGCCCCATACTGGACCAGGCGGGTGCGGATGGTTTCGAAATGAGGATCGAAGTCGGCCCGTCTCACGCGTTCCAGATCGGGATGCGCGATGTAGATGCCATAGGAATCCGTTACGGCAACAGTCATCCCATTGATCATCGACATGTTCAGGTTGGTCACGACCCGTGTCAGGGCGGCAAGGTCGAGGTAGGCCACCGCAAGATGCTTGCGTCCGCGGACAGCCACCGTCACCGAGGGGATCGGCGAATAGTCGGTGCGCATGGTTTTCGTCCAGAGGACGGATGTATCGGATTCCATGGTGCGAAACCATTCCTCGCCGCTGCGCGTGAAGCCGATGCGGGCTGCGTCATGCGGTGAGCAGGCGAGAACGGTTCCGGCTTGATCCAGCAGCTCGATGGCGGTGAAGATTTCATACTGGCCGAGCAGTGCGTCAAAGACGGAAGCGGTGCCCTCCCCTGCGACCGGCTGTTGCTCTTCCGCCAGCTCCAGTGCCACCTCCAGGGCTTTGAGCGGCTCCTGGACGAATGCGTCGATGATATGGGCGTTCATGTAGCTGATGGTGCGACTTTCCCGGAGGTCTTCCTGTTCGGAGCGCGACAAAAGTGTCCAACCGAGAAAGGTGCCATTGACGAGAAACGGCACCAGCGTGGCCAGCAGGCACAAGAGGAGAATCCACCTTGTGATGTGTCTACGACCCTTCATGCGTCCTCCGGTTCAGGGCGACGCCGTTTCCACGGCGCCATTCTTCACGATGAACAAAAAGGTTTCGCGATCCACATCCCCGTCAGGGGTGAAGACGAGATCCCCTTGCAGACCCTGGAAGGTACGTTTCTGGAGAATTGCCTTCCGGATGGCGACGGCATCGGGACGTCCGCTGGCTGACCGCATGGCTTCGGCCAGCACCATGACCGCCTCATACCCGAATACGGACGCGAAGTTGGGTGTTTCGCCATATTTGCGCCGGTATGCATCAACGAAGGCAAGGTAGGCGGGGGTCTGCGCATGCGGATCCACGACATCGATCAGGTAGATGCTTTCGGCTGTAGAGCCTGCCTGGGAAAGAAAACCGCCGGAAAAGGACCACATGGCCAGGAAGACCTTGCATGTTGCAGACCGCTTGGCCCGCATCTGCAGGAACAGCACGGTGCGATCCGAGGAGGCGATGAAAAAGACCGCATCCGGCGCGGTTTCATCCAGTGCGTCAAGAAGCGGATCAAAATCACCCGCCGATTCGGCTGTGAAAGACTGCATCAGGGATATGGTGCCTCCCCGCGCGCGAAAATCCGCGTCGAAGGCTTCCGCCAGCCGCTGCGAATAGGCCAGGTTCTTGTTTTCATACAATACCGCCACCCGTTGCAATCCCAGGTCATGCATGCCCTGGGAAACCCGCCGCGCCTGTTCCACATTCTCCGGGATGACCCGGAAGAACCAGTCGTCCTGACCGGTGAGTGTCGGATCCGCCATGGTGGGGCTCATCATGAGCACATGCGCCTCATTGATCCATGGGATTGTCGTGCTGCCCATATCGCTGGTCATGTGCCCGACAATCGCCGCCACACCGGCTTCGTGCAACTCCTTGTCCATGGCCAGGGCGACCGCGGGATCGTTCCGATCGTCACGGACCAGCAGTTCCAGTGGCCGACCGTTGATGCCTCCCGCCGCGTTGATGTCCTCGACCGCCAGCTCCGCGCCATATCGTCCGTTGACACCGATGCCGGCCGAGAAACCCGTCAGGCATCCCGAGAAACCGATGCGGATCGGCGCCTTGCCGGAACAACCGGCGAACGAAAGCAACACAGCAGAGACCAGGCACAGGACCCAGGGGGCGTGTCGGAACCCGTTCCGACGGCATGGCGTCCGAACGCGGCGTTTCCACAAAGGTAACACCGGATCGAACGAGGTCGCGGTTTTCATATCCATTCTACCTCCCGTCCTGATCGCGCAATCCGGCGGCAGGGGTTGGAAGGTCGCCGGGAAAAGGGTTCCGGGCGACGCACCAAGCGAGTGCACGCGGAAACCTCCTTTACTATGGTTTACCCGGCGTATGTACGGGGAAATCACCAGTTCGTTTTGAAGGGAACGTTCCCTTGACATCTTCCGGGTCGACCTTGATATAACCGGAGCATCGGCCCCGTCCCGAGGAGGTATCGACTTGAACAGACCCGCATCTCCGCTCGCTTCGCTGCTTGCACCCTGGGCAGGTTTGCCCCGGGCGCTGTACGCCATTTTTTTCGCCCGCATCGTGACCGCGCTGGGTTGCTTCGTCATGCCGCTGCAGACCTTGATTCTCACGGAACGTGTCGGTCTCTCCCCCGACAAGGCGGGGCTCATCCTGACGCTTGGTTCCATCCTGTATCTGCCGGGATCGTTCATTGGAGGCAAGCTGGCGGATCATTGGGGGCGGAAGGCCGTCTACCTGTGGTTCAGCCTGGTTGCTTGCGGCCTGTACGCCGTCTGCGGCCTGCTGCCGGCCGGCGGTGCCATGGTGGCGGTACTGATGCTGGCACTGTTCTTCATGAGCATGGTCGATCCGGCCGCGGTTGCCATGCTGTCGGATCTGACGACGGCCGCACAGCGGAAGAGCGCGATGTCCCTCTCCTACATGGGCTGGAATATCGGGTTCGCGGTGGGGCCCATTGTGGGCGGCTTGCTGTTTGAAAAGCACCTCGCCTGGGTGTTCTGGGGGGATGCCCTGACCACGCTGCTTGGTCTGGGTCTGGTGCTGCGGTTTGTGCACCTGCCCCGGTTGCCGGCGGGATCCGGCAAGGCGGAGCTGTCGCCCGAACCGGCCGATGGGACCGCGATCGCCGGTCCGGTCATGGAACCAGCCGATGCCCACGCTACGTCCAACATCCAACTCACCGAAGCCGAGCGCCATGTGACGGGTACCGCCTGGCAGGTACTGCGTGCGCGTCCGGCCCTGCTGGTGTTCTCGCTGTTGAACTTCGGCTTCACCTTCGTGTACAGCCAATGGGGCTTCCTGCTGCCCATGCAGACGGCGCAATCGTTCGGCGCGGGGGGCGCCGCCTTCTACGGCCTGCTCGCCGGTGTCAACGGCCTGCTGGTGATTGTGCTGACGCCACTGGTCACGCGGGCGACGCACCGCATGCCGTACCTGCGGGGCATGTTCTTTGGCGGTCTGCTGTACGCCGTCTCCCTCGGCACGCTCAGCCTGGTTTCCGGAAAGCCGGCATTTCTGCTGGTGATCGGGCTGTTCACGCTGGGCGAGGTGTTCTGCACCCTCAACGCCGGCACGTTCACCTCCGTCCATACGCCGGCGTCCCATCGGGGGCGGCTGTCCGCCATCACAAACAGCATCGGCGGGGCGGGCTATGCCCTGGGGCCGATGGTCATGGGCCGGGTCGCCGCGACGATCCGGTTGCAGGGCGCCTGGCTCGTTGTCGGTGCGATCGGCATGATTGCGGCGTTGTCCATGCTGGCGATGCGGATTTGGGAGATGCGGACGGCGAAGGAACCGGCAGGGGTGACGGACGAAAGCATGCCACCGGCCTGATCCGCGTGCGGATGCTGCAGCAGCGTAACACGAACGTCGCTGTGTCGGAACACGGGCGCCGCTGTGTCGGAACAGGGACGCAAACGTGCTGAACGTGGACGCGCGCTCACCCGGCTACCGTCAGCTCACCGCCATACACGCATTGTCCCTCGATGAACACCTGTGTCGCGCCGTCTTCCCGCATGGCTTCCGCGAAGCACACCCCCGGCCGGCCGAGCTCCAGCCCCTGCTCGATGGCGATCGCCACGTGATCGGCCTGGGTCATCACATCGAGCCAGTAGGCCGCCATGACACCGGAAGCGGTGCCGGTCACCGGGTCTTCGTTCGTCTGCGAGAACGGGGAGGAGAAGTGGCGCGCGTGCGCCTGGCAGAAGGGATCGACGGCCTGCGCCACAAACGGGTGCACGGAGGCCCGCGGGTTCCATGTCAGGATCTCCGGGAACTGCGACGCATCGGGCCGCATGCGGGCGAACGCCTCCAGGGAGCGGATGGGCACCAGCAGCGTCCAGCTGCCCGTGCTGCCGTAGCGGATGGGCAGCCGCGGATCGAGGTCGTCCGGAGATATGCCCATGGAAGCCGCCAGCCGGTTCCGGTCCCCGTCAAAATCGATGAAGGAAGGCGCGGCCTGCCGCATGCGCACCATCGTGCCATGTGACGGATCCTGGCGGATCGAGACCGGAAGGACACCCGCCTTGGTTTCGATCGTCCGGATCCCTTTTTGGATGCCGCGTTCCCACAGCGCATACACCGCGCCGACCGTCGCGTGGCCGCAGAGATTGGTTTCATGGCCCGGCGTGAAATACCGGATTTGCACATCGGCGACGGCCGACGGCAGGATGAAGGCGGTTTCGTTGAACGCGACCTCCCGGTCGATGCGCTGCATGGTGTCATCGGAAAGACCTGCCGCATCCAGGACGATGCCGGCGGGATTGCCCCTGCCGGGCATGGTGGTGAAGGCGTCGTATTCGTGAACGGTCATGGGGACTCCTTTCGTCATGATGCAGGATGTGCCTGCCACAACATGGGCATGATCGCTTCATTTCCTGCCCGGCCTCAGCGTCTTGCGCACCGCATCCGCCGCCACCTTGCCCGTGACGATCGAAACCGGCAGGCCGGAAGGGCTGAAGGACCACTGCCCGCACTGCAGCACATCGGGAATGGGCGTGCGGCAGGAACGGAGGATCTTCCGGAACCGGTTTTCCGCAGGCATTTCGGCATTGGTGAAGGCCCAGCCGGTGATCGCGCCTTCGGCGTTGCCGGTTTCCCGTTCGATGGTCAGCGGCGTGGCGCACCGCGTGAACAGGATGTCCTGCCGGAAACCGGGAAACAGCGAATGCCCGAGCATCTCCACGATCTTCTCCGTGCAGAGGTCCTTGAAGGCTTCGTACATGCCGGCGTCGGCCAGCCGGCGCACGAGCCGGTAGTCCATGCGCGTGCTCAGGATGAGCCCGGTCTTTCCCGCCGGAGCGAGGGACGGGTCCTGCAGCACGGGACAGCTGATCTCGTAGGTCGTGTGTTCCAGGTAAATGCCAACCCAGGCGAGCAGGGCCTCCGGACCTTTTCCTGCCGCCGCTTCCCAGCCGGGCAGCGAGGAAAGGCCGCTTGTCCGCGGCGTATGGAACGCGTGGGCGCCGCAACGGTCCGCATACGCGGCGGGCGGCTGGTCCGAGCCGACGAAGAGCGTGAGGATGGAGTCGCCGCCCCTGGCCGCCTCGGTGCGTTTCCGCTGGCGGATCTCCGCGGGGGAGCCCAGACCCGAGGCCGTCGCATAGAGCGCCTTCTGGTCCGCCGCCCACACCAGCTTGCCATAACCGATCGTTTCCCCGTCGGCCAGGACGACCTGCCGCTTCCGCGCGTCAACGCGCCGCACGGCGGTTCCGGTGCGGATTTCACCGCCGGCATCCAGGATGTGCCGGTGCATCCTGACGGCCAGCTCGCCCGTTCCCCCGAGCGGATAGCAGTAGTCGAGGTACTGCCCGAAGTAGCTCAGGGCAAAGAAGGTCGGCGTGTCGCGGAAGAAATGCTGGGTGATCATGTCGATCAGCGCGCCGTTCGGCGTCAGGCGCTGCAGGTATGTGCCGACCGGCTCGTTCAGCCGGCTTGCCTTGCGGATGTTCACCTGGTAGCGCGCAAGCCAGGGCAGCAGGGTCTTTCGCAGATACGACACCGGCATGTCGCGCAGGAACAGCGGATTGTCGATGCCGTAGAGCACATCCATGTACCCCATGACCTTGCGGATTTCATCGGCGATGCGCACGATGTCCCCGGCATTGTCCGGGAAGAGGGCCGTCAGCATGGCGGCGTACCGCGCGAGCCCGTCGGTGCGGTCGAGCACGGTGCGGTGGCCGGCAATGCTGATGGTGACGGGGTTTTGAACAAAATCCATGTCGATGCCCAAGTCCTTGAGCATCGGGAACAGGATGCCGGAATTCTCAAAGGCCCGGATGCCGGCATCAAACGCGAAGCCCTGATGGTGGAAGGTTTCCACCAGTCCGCCGGTCTTTTCGCGCTTTTCGCATACCAGTACGCGGTAGCCGTACCGGCACAGGTAGGCCGCGCTGGTCAGGCCGGCCAATCCGCCGCCGACGACCACGACGTCATGTGCCTGCATGTCCGTTCCTTTCCCCGACAAAGCGGATCACACCGCGGATGGCAACCGGTGTGCCTTCCTCGCGGACACAGACGCAGCCGGATTCGAACCGGGCCAGCGTCTCCTCGTCGACCGGCGCTTCCTGCCAGCATTTCCAGGCGCCCTTGTCATTGCCGACGGCGACCCGCCGCAGGATGCCCGGGATGTCGGTCGGCGCGCCCTTCGTGCAGGCGGGATGCTCGCAAAACCGGCATCGCAGGGCTGCCAGCCGGATCGTCCGCTCCGCCCCTTCGCAGGCATCGTACAGCCGATCTGCCGTAAACGGCTTTTCGACGGTCCGCACGTACTGCTTCATGTCCTTGCGGAACACATACGGTTCCCGTCCCAGCTGCCGCAGCAGGCGGTTGGCCGCGGACAGGCCGGAGACGGTCACGGTCGGCGTGCCGGTGCCCATGACCGTCGACTCGCCGCAGCACAGCAGGTTTTTCCATTCCGTGCGCGTGTGCAGGCGGCGGAACATGTGCTGGCCCAGCATCTGCTTGGGGCCCGCGACGGCGCCGCCGTTCTTGAGGGTGTAACGCTCGATGGAACGCGGGGTCGCCACCTCGGCATGCCGCAGCTTCTGGTGGAAACCGGGGAAACGCTTGTCCAGCACGGCGATAAGGCGATCCTTCTCCTTGTTCCTGCGCTGCCGGTAGGTGGGCTCGTCCAGGTCCAGCCACGGCTCGAATGTCGGACCGATGGCGACAACCGTGTGTTCGTCCTCCGCGCACAGCGTCCGGTCGTCGATGCTGAGGATGTAGGCGGTGACCTCGCTTTCGTCGAGCTGCTCCGGATTGCCCACCAGCAGCTCGATCGGCGCGGCGTCGGCCGGGATGGCGTCGCGCGCGACGGTCGCGTACAGCACGACGCTGGGATAGGTCGGCAGCTGCTTTTTCGCCCATGCGCGGCGGCGACGCGACGCTTCGGCCGGGGGGATCAGCTTGCCGTAGAGGTTCCAGACGGTTCCCGAGTAGATGATGTGGGGCGCTTCGAGCGTGCGTCCGTCGTCAAGCATCACCCCCACGGGCTGGCCACTGCGGAACACCAGCGAGCGCGCCTCCGCACCGTACAGCATGTCGCCGCCGTTCTCCTCGATGACCTTCTCCAGCTTGCCCGGCAGGAACAGGGTGGAGCCGGCCGGGTACCAGCTGCCGCCGACATGGTTGTCCACGAACATGACTGCGGCCAGGATGGCGGGCGCCTCGGCGACGGTGGCGTAGCAATAGGTGGAGGTGAGCTTGTCGAAGAAGTGGAAGATCTCCGGATCGGAGAAGTACCGCTGCAGCAGATGCCGGGCACTCATGTTGAGGAAGCTCAGGAAACGGATGTAGGAGACCGGATGCCTGAGCATGCCGTGCAGGGCGTTCGTTGCCGGCGTTTCGTCCGCGGTGGTGTAGCTGGGGGTATCCACCATGACATGCCGATAGATGCGGTGCATGTCGTGGTAAAAGCGCTTGATGTTTGGCGCTTCACCCGGGAACACGCCCGACAGTTCTTCGACGAATTGGTCGATGTCTGCCCAGAACCGAATGGTCCGTCCCTTGAAGACGACGTGGTAGAGCAGGTCGTGACGGATCACGTCGATCGGCTCCTCGAGGCAGTTGAATACGAAGCGGTGTGCGTTGAAGCCGTTCTCGCCGAAGCCGTACAGCATCGCCGACCCCTGGTCGAACGTCACATGGCGCCGCTTGAAGACGCCGCAGGCTCCCCCTGGCCGTTCGCCCTGCTCGATCACCGCCACCCGCAGGTTGCGCCTGGCCAGCAGACTGGCCGCAGTCAGGCCGGAGAGGCCGGCACCGATGACAAGGACATCGTAGGACAAGGTGGCCTCCTTTGTCGTGCGTGCTTCAAACCTGCGCAGGCCGGCTCCCGTTGTGGAGCCGACCTGCGGGTGATCCTGCAATCAGTTTACCGGAGACCGGGAGTGGCTGCAACCTTGCACGGCATCCGGCACCCGTCCCCGCGTTCCCGGCCCGGTGCGGGGAGGATTCGGCGTCGTGGGCCTTGCGCCGGATATGCCCCTTTCATGCCGCCGGCTTCAGTGTTCCGCCGCCTGCGCCGCCAGCTGCTGCGCCGCAAGCACAAGGAACATGTAGTGCGACGAGCCGCCGCCCAGCACGTACTCGGTCTGCTGCCACAGGTACGGGAACACCAGCAGCTCGGGGAAGTCCGGCCGGATGAGCGCGGTTCCCGATATGACGCCGCCGGGGATGTACGACCAGTCGGCCCGGTTCAGGCCGTAGCCCACCGTCGCCGAAACGGCACCGACGCCGGATGCGAAGGAGCTCGTGTTCGAACCGGGATGGCAGCCCAGCACGAAGTTCAACGCGTTGAAGACCATGTCCGCGTCGAACAGGTCGGGATAGGCCCGATGCAGGAAGTAGTATTCGAAGCCCAAACGCTGGATGCCCCAGCCCGCACCCCAGATGTGCGGCTTGTAGGGGATGCCGTACGGTGTTTCGGCGCGCAGCTTTTCCAGATTTGCCTTCACCGCGGACATCGCCTCACGGATTGCCCTGGAGAAACCGGCGTCTCCGATTGCTCCCTCGGCGCGGCTGACGAACCAGCCCACCTTGTCGATGCCCTTGACGATGAAGTCGTTCTCCGAAAGCAGGAATTCGCGGTATTGCGCTTCCCCGGTTGTGAGCAGCAGCTCGACGGCAGCCTGGATCTTCGCCATCCGGGCGTAATCGCCGACGGACAGGCCGGGGATTGGCGGATGGGCATGCCCGCCGCTTGTGATGTCCGTCACGCGGAACAGCTCCCGTGCAGCAGCCAGCGCCTCGAAAGCCAGTTCGTCGTTGAAGCCTTTCAGCGCGCGGGCGGAGGCGGCCAGGTGGGCGGCGGTCGACAGCTCCCGCGGCGGGTTGTTTTCGGTGAACACCCAGCGGTCGTCGGCATTGCCCTTGATGTTGTCCGTCATGGCGGCGCTGTCGCCCAGCAGCACATACTGCCGCAGGTCGTTGCAGATGATGCCCCGGTACAGCCTCCCGAGCGCGCGGTAGCCGGCCACGACGGTCAGGACGCCGTGCTCGATCTGCTGCAGGATGTCGTTTTTCCCGTCGGGCTGGTGGATTTCGCAGACCTTTTTCGCCTGGTCGATGCCGGTGGCATCGTAGTCGACACCGAAGGCCTCGTAGGCCAGCGTCAGCGCGTAGCATTCTCCGGACTGCGATTCCACGCGCAGGTCGAAATCGCCGGCATCGTGCCAGCCGCCGACATTCAGCCCCGGTACGGCATCGCCGGGCTGGAACCGCGTCAGCGTGGAGGGACCCTGCGCATAGCCGTCGTAGTGGTTGTAGTCCACCGGGGCCATCCGCGCGTCGTCGTCATGGCACAGGCCGTGCCAGACGCGGTACTTCTCGTTGACCCGCATGTGGCACATCTGCACGGGCAGGAAGTATTCCAGTACCGGCTGCCACACGCCCCGGTCGTACACGTCGTGCGCGATGCGGAACACGGAGGAGGCCGACGCGCCGTAGCGCACCTGGTAGAGCCCCTCTTCCCGGATATCGGAGAAGTCGAAGGTCAGGTAGTCATACCGCAGGAACCGACCCCAGGCATGGCCCTCCGCGGTGCGAACCGGAACCTCGCCGTTTTCCGTGATGCGCAGGAGAACAGGTGTCTCGCGCTTCGTATCCCGGCTGTCGAGCTCGATGATGGCGGCCTTTGGCTGATTCGGGTGATAGCCCACCTGGGAGGTCTGCACGACGGGTGGATACAGCCAGTCCGCGACGACATGGGGCGTGATGATCCACTCGATGGCGTTCCGTGTGGCGCCCGCCGGTACCTCGCTGCTGACCGCGAACCAGCCGTTGTTGTGGTTCATGCGGCCGTCGTACAGCTGCAGGGCGGCCCCGGTGCTTTCGATCGTCAGGCGACGGTACGGGTCATCGGGGCGGATGGTGAACCGCTTCCCGACGGCATACGGCGCGGCGACGAGGTCATCGGCGACGATGGGGCTGTAGGCCCGGGTGTTGTCGTAATCACCGGAAAGGCTCTTCTGATCGGCCTTGGCATCCGGCAGCGACTCGGTGAGCCGATGGGTATGGTTGGGTGCCTGCTGCTTCACCGGCCCGTTCGGCTGCTGCGGGAAGATGCCGTGCGTGCCGTCCATGATCCATGGCTTGCCGAACAGGTCGCCGGGGAACAGCTCCATGTTGAAGCAGAGCTTGCCGGCAAAGCGCTCCGGCACCGGGCGGTCAAGGTCCACCGTCACGCGGACCGAGGGGCCCTCGCCCTTCACGGTGACGGTGTAACCGAATTCGAAGTCCGGATAGATCATGGGGTTGAAGCCCCGGAGATGGCGTTCCCGGTTCGGATAGGACAGCGTGGTGGCGATGGTGTTCGCGTCATCGTCGAGCGTGCGTTCCTGCTGCTTTGGCACGGGCTGCCATTGGCCCGGCGTCTGCTCGAAGCGGATGTCGCCGTTTGTGGCGACGCGGTGGCCGTGCATGAGGATGCTGACACCGGACTGGTGCCCTTCCGGGTAGATGTCGTCAAAGGCCATCACGTCCACGCCCCGGTTCTGGAAGTAGCCGGTGGCCCTGTTCAGTATGAATGCGTGTTCCCGCGAGGTTGCGGAGCCTGCTGCGTTTTTCATGGAATCACTTCACTCCTGTTCGTTGATTCGATGGGGGACCGATCATCGCCGACGGTTGTGGACACGTGTTTATTGTCCCACAGGTACTATCGTACAGAAAATGAAGTGATGAATCAATAGACTGCGCTGAAAAGATCCATCGCCGACATGGCCGGCATGTGCAAGCAGACAGACACGCGTTGGCGGCGCGTGAATCATTCTACCGATAATCGGTTTCACGGTGCCGGATCCCTTGTGGTATGCTTTGGGTAAATGCCCGAAAGATTCACGTGGAGCGAATCGTAAAAGAATGGAGTCTGCCATGCAGCTGTGTACCGTACCCGGAGATTACATCATCAACATGGCCCATGAAGCGCACGGAAAGGTGGAATCTAACTTCCTCCTGCATGGGTTGAAAATACGAAATGACACCGATGCCCCGATGACACTCACGCAGATCGACATGGAAATGCATGCAGGCGATGCGTTTGTCAAGCAGGTGACGTATCGCGGCAAGGCACTGCAGCATGCGGTGGCCCGGTTTGCCCGTGATTGCACGTGGCTGGGGGAGGGCTTTGGGGCACAGTTGTACCTCGGCAGGGAAGGCTTCTGGAACCCCGCACGGTACGGCGATTCTGTCGAACTTGCGCCCGGTTGGGAAACCGGCCTGCACAACGAGTATTTTGTCGTGGTACATACGGAAAAGCTCGATCGAATATGCCTTTCGGTCACATATGAGTCGAACGGCATCGAACAACGGACCGAGATGTCATTGCCCTTGGTGGAATACGAAAACAGGAACAGCTACATCTTCCCCCTGAAGGGCTGCTACTCCACGTGCGGCAACTACAATGCGCTGCTTGACCACCGGCAGCATTACTCCATGGAGTTCGCCATCGACATGGCGCAGTACAACGAGTCGCACAAGCTCTTCTTCAAGGAGCCGATGCACACGGAGGACCACATCATCTACGGGAGGGAGATCCTGGCGATCGCGGACGGTGTGGTCGCGGATTGCTTCGGCACCATCCCCGTCACCACCTCCTGGGTCTGGGAGGAGCGCAAGCCGTACTTCGAGCAGTACGGCCTGGCCGCGCAGTTCGGAAATCACGTCATCATCGAACACGCCAACGGGGAAAGCTCATTTTACGGGCACATGATCATGGACAGTCTGACCGTCGCGAAAGGCGACGCGGTCAAACAGGGACAGGTGATCGGCCGGGTGGGTCACACCGGGCTGTCCAACTGTCCCCATCTGCATTTCCAGTTGATGGACAAGCCCGACATCCTGACGGGCAGGGGGCTTCCCTGTTCCTTCACGAACCTGCGCGATGTCACGAACGAACCGATGGAGCGCATCGTGGAGGACAACCTGATCGTGCACGCCGTTTACCCTTTCACCCCGCCCAGCGTCAATCCCTTGACGAAGTAGCGCTGCAGGAAGGGATAGGTGAAGAGGATGGGTGTCACGGCGATGACCGTCATGGCCGCGCGGATGGACATCGGGGTGACGGCCGACTTCACTGCGTCGCCCGCGTTCATGGCGGCATCCGAATCGCCCGCCGCGTAGCTCGACGCCGAGGTCAGCAGCTTCTGCAGCTCATACTGCAGGGTTGTCAGCTTCGGGCTGCTGCTGCAATACAGCATGGTGTCGAACCAGGAGTTCCACTGGCCGACGGCCACAAACAGCGTGATGGTCGCGATGACCGGCAGGCTCAGGGGCCACACGATGCTGAACAGGATGCGGTAGTGGGTTGCGCCGTCGATGAAGGCCGCCTCGATGAGGCTTTCGGGGATGCTCTCCATGAAGCTGCGCATCACCATGACATTGTAGGCGCCGATGATGCCCGGCAGGATGTAGACCAGGAAGTTGTTGATCAGTCCCAGGTTCCGCACGAGAATGAACGAAGGGATCAATCCGCCTGAGAAATACATGGTGAAGACCAGGAAGGGCGTCAGCACCTTGCGCAGGACGAAGTCCTTCCGCGACAGCACGTAGGCGACACAGAAGGTGGACAGGACGCTGACCGCACCACCCACCAGCGCTCTGGCGGCGGAGATGAACAGCGCCTGCGCGATGGCCGGGTTGCCGATGAGAATCTTCTCATAGTTGCGCAGCGTGAACTGGCGCGGCCACAGGTAGATGCCGCCGCGCACCGTGTCAAGCGCGTAGTTCAGGGAAATGGCGATGGTGTTGACAAAGGGGTAGAGCGTCAACACGCACAGGAAGGTCAGGGACAGGTAGATGAAGAGATCCAGCACCACATCCTCCATGGTGGCGCGTCGATAGGTCTTCAGCCGTGACAGTCCCTTTCTTTGGATTTCCGTGCTCATGCATCCTCCTGTCGGATGGGTTGTTGCGTCGATGTCGTGAGGCAACCTCGTCTTCTCAGAAGATGCCATATCCGTCCACTTTTTTGGAGATCCAGTTGCTGATGAGGATGAGGGTGATCGAAATCGTGGAGTTGAACATGCCCAGCGCGGTGCCATAGGACAGGCGGCCCGTGCGGAGCGCGAAGGTATAGATGTACACGTCCAGCGTGCGCGATGCGTCGATGTTGGACGGATTGCTCAGCAGATACACATGCTCGAACCCGGCGTTCATGAGATTGCCGATATTCAGCACCAGCAGGATCTTGATCGTGGGCATGATGCAGGGCAGCGTCACCGCCAGGATGCGGCGGATGCGTCCCGCGCCGTCGATGGATGCGGCCTCGTACAACTCCGGATCGATGCCGGTCATGGCCGCGAGATAGATGATGGCGTTCCATCCGACATTCTTCCAGACGCCGGACAAGGCGACCACGCCATAAAAATACTTCGGATCGCCCATGAAGGGGACGGCTTCCCGCACCAGACCCAGCTTGACCAGGGCGATGTTGATGATGCCGTCGGACGGGGAGAGCGCCATGTAGACGATGTTGGCCGCCACAACCCAGGATACGAAATACGGGAGATAGGAGATCGTCTGCACGGCCCGCTTGAAGGCGACACGCCTGACCTCGTTGAGCATCAGGGCGAGAAAGATGGCCGAAACGAAACCCAGCGCGATCTTCAGGACGCTGGTCAGCAGCGTGTTGCGCAATGCCTGATAAAAGTAGGGATCGGAGAAGGCCTCCTTGAAATTGGCCAGTCCGATCCATTTGGATCCGAAAATGCCCTTGGCCGGAACAAATTGCTGAAAAGACATCAGCCAGCCCCAGATGGGCAGGTAGTTGAAGACCAGGACAAACACCATGAAGGGCAGGATCAGCACCAGCAGCTGCCGCTGCTCCACCAACCGGCTCATGAAGCTCCTCTGGTGGATGGGGACTGGTCCTGAAAGACTTTGGAGGTACTTCTCCCGGGCTTTGGCCATACTTCTCTCCCCGTTCCGGCTGATCTCCCCGCCGGCCTGCCGTGCAGACCGGCGGGGAGATGCCATGTTGGTGGCTTTTCCTGGACAGGATGCGGTGAAAGGTCAGTTGCTGTAATACTTCGCGCCGTCCTGGATGATCTTGGTCACAGCTTGTTCATACCCATCCACACCGGGAACCTTGTCGAGTTTTCCCTGATACTCGTTCCACAGCTTGTCGAAGTCGTCACGCTTGGCCTGGATGATCTTGGCATGGTACTCCGTGGCGAGGTCGAGGCACTTCTGCACGGAAAGGAACTCCTCGGAGTCCTGCGGCATCTTCTGGCGGGCCGCCCAGCCGGGCTCGTACCGGGCGGGGTAGGCCGGTGCAAAGAAGTCGCAGAAGGTCTTGACATTGTATGCCTTGAGGATGTCCTTCTCGTAATCCTTGTAGCGGACGTCGTTGTATGCCTGGTTCATGGCCGGATTCACCCAGTTGCCGTCGTCGAACTTGGCATAGGTTTCGTCGCTGGTGCCTTCGCGGCGCGGCAGGAAGTTGAACTGGCTGATGCCGGAGGTCTGCTGGTACTCGACGTTGAAGGAGTTGAGCCACTGCTCGTTCGTGCGTGTGAATTTCCCGTTCTCGAGGGTGTAGTCGACGCCTTCGATGCCCCAGTAGTTCAGCTTCTGGATGTCATCGGCGCAGAGGCGGTCGAGGAAGCGGAAGACGCCCTCGGGATCCTTGCAGCTCGAGCTGATGGACACACCCTGCACGGCGAATGCGTAGGAACCGCGGTAGTACTCCTTGTCGATGCCGTCGAGGACGATCGGGAACGCGACATAGGTGCGTTCGTAGTCGCCGGTGTTCTCGAGCGCGCCAAGCGCGTTGGAGATGGCCCAGCGCTGGTCGTAGAAGCCCAGCAGGCGGCCGGAGCTGATCTTGGCCAGATACTGGTCGTCCTTCTGCATGAAGGTTTCCTTGTCCATGGCGCCGTCATTCCACAGGTCATGCATGAAATACAGGTAATCCTTGGTGAAGGAGCCCCGCATGTTCAGCTTCGCGACCAGCGTCTTCTGGTCCACGTACGTCGGGCCGTCGTTCGGGTATCCGCCGAGGAAGCGGGCGCCGCCGTACTGCAGGGCGGATGCGCGCGAGCCTTCGGTCGGCAGGGAGAAGCCGAGGTTTTCGGTGCCGTTGTAGGTGGGGTTCTTCTTGAGGTATTCCTTGATGAGCTTGCTGTACTCGCTGATGGTCTTGGGGACCGGATAGCCGGCATCCTTGAGCACCGCAAGGTTCATGTAGTAGCCGGCTGCGGGGTACAGGTTCTCGACCGCAGGCCTGTTCGAGGAAAGGGTGAAAATTTGCCCGTTCTGCAGCTTGGACAGGGCCAGCTCGTTCGGACGGTAGATCTTCTTGATGTTGGTGCCGTGCTTCTCGATGAGGTCATCCAGCGGAATGAAGGCCTGTGCCGCGATGAAGATGCCCGCGTTGTCGCCCGACGCGACCAGATCGGGATATTCACCGGCAGCGGTCATCAGGTTGGCCTTGGTCATGATGTCCTGGCCGACCAGATACTCCACTTCGAGCCGGACGCCGGTCAGCTCCTGGATCTTCTTGCCGATGGGCGTATCCCATGCCGGTGTCGGTGCGGTGAGGGGATTTGCGTTGAACATGGTGATGGTTTCAGGCAACGGCGATTCTGCAGGGGCTGCCGAAGTGGATTCTGTCGCGGCCGAGGATGAAGCTGCGGTTGAAGCCGAGGATGCGGCCGGCGTGCTTGATTCGCCTGCCGGGGTGGTGCCACCGCATCCCGCCGCGGTCAGCAGGATGAGTATGGCCAGACAGAGGGACAGCCACTTCCTTCTTTGATACATGGGACAATCCTCCTTATATCCGTGCGGCATCTCTGTGATACGGGTACAGCCGCACGCGGATACCATGATGGGATGGGGCCCGGACCGGATGTCGTCCGTTTCCGGGACGGTGTTGCGCCGGCAAGCGCGGATCTGCGCCGGCGCGGGTTTGCCCGGGGCGGCACGGGAGCGCCATGATCTGCCGGTTCAGGTGTCCGGCTGCGCAGGTCTGCCGTCGACCGTGGTGCTGGCGAGCCGCTCGAAATAGCGGATCAGTGCGCCGTGGTCCTCATCGGCGTGGCCGTCGACCTTCAGCGCCTGCATCATCTCGAGCACCTGGGCGGTGAGGGGGAGCGGGGTGCCGGTGCCGTGCGCGGTGTCCATGGCGTTGGTGAGGTCCTTGATGTGGAGGTTGATCCGGAATCCCGGCTTGAAGTTCCGCTTGAGCACCAGCGGCATTTTCGCGTCGAGCACCGTGCTGCCGGCCAGGCCGCCGCGGATGGCCTGATAGACCTTTTCCGGGTCGACGCCCGCCTTCGCGGCCAGGACCATGGCCTCGGACATGGCGGCGATGTTCAGGGCCACGATGATCTGGTTGGCCAGCTTGGTCACGTTGCCGCTGCCGATCTCCCCCACATGCACGGCCGAGGATCCCATGGCCAGCAGGATGGGCTGCACCCGGGCAAAGGCGTCGGCGTCGCCGCCGACCATGATGGCCAGCGTGCCGTTGACGGCTTTCGGCTCGCCGCCGGATACCGGGGCGTCCAGCATGCACAGGCCCGCCTGGGCCGCTTTTTCGGCGATCGCCCGGGCGGCCAGCGGGGAGATGGAGCTCATGTCCACGAGCGTCTTGCCCGAACAGTCCGCCTCCAGGATGCCGTTTGCGCCCAGCACCACTTCCTCGACCTGCGGGGAGTTGGGCAGCATGGTGATGATCAGGTCGCAGCGTTCCGCCACATCCTTCGGGGAAAGCCCGCCCTGCGCGCCTTCCGCGACAAGCGCCCCGACCGAAGGTGCGGCGATGTCGAACACCACCAGCGCGTAGCCTGCCTTCAACAGGTTCCTTGCCATGGGTTTGCCCATGATGCCAAGTCCGATGAATCCGATCGTCATACGTGGATCTCCTTCCCGAATGGGGTGCCGCCGGGGTGTCAAAGGGATCAGGCGCCATGGGTGCCGGATCCCATGTCAGTCGATGGGGGTCAGCACCACTTTCATGGCCTCGCGGTTCTCGATGAGATCGAAGGCCCTGGCCCACTGGTCGATGGGCAGCTCGTGGGTGATCAACGGCTTGAGGTCCACCTGGCCCTTGTCAAGCAGCACCAGGCACTTCTCCCAGACGTCCCAGGTGTGGCTGAAATGCCCCTGCAGCGTGGCCGCCTTTGAAATCAACGGGTCGAGAGAGACGCCGACCGGTTTGGGGCCCCAGCCGATCTTGACGATCTGGCCTGTCGGCCGCACCAGCTCCATGGAGAGGGTCAGGGTGGCGGATCCGCCCGCCGTGTCGGCGACCAGGTCGACGCCATACCCGTCGCCCATGGACCGGATCCGTGCGGCTACGTCCTCCGTGCTGCTGTTGAGGGTCATCGTGGCGCCATAGGACCGGGCCATCTCGAGCCGTGCCTCGTCGCCTGCTGTTCCGATGGCGATGATCTCGCTCGCACCCCGCAGCTGCGCCATCTTGATGCAAAGCAGCCCGATGGGGCCCGGACCGATGACCACAACCGTATCACCCGGCGCGATGGCGCTGCCCGACACCATGGACTTGTAGGCGACGCACAGCGGCTCCGTGAGCGCGGCTTCCCTCAGGGAAACCCCTTCCGGCACCCGGTGCAGGATGCGCGCGGGCACCTTCACGTACTTCGCGAACGCGCCGTGCACCTTGAAGCCGTATCCCTTCCGGTCGCGGCACAGGTGGTACCGGTTCGTGCGGCACATGACACACTCGCCGCAGTAGTCGGCGTGGGTCTCGGCGGTGACCCTGTCGCCGATCCCGTATCCCTTCACGTCCTTACCCACCTTTTCGATGGTTCCCGCAAACTCGTGCCCGAAGATCAGGGGAACGTTGATCGGAATCGTCACGAGATTCTGGTGCATGTGCGGATCCGTACCGCACACCCCGATATGGGAGACACGCACCAGCACATCGGTGGGACCGATCTCCGGGACGGGCACTTCACGGATTTCCGTGGCGCCGGCCCGGTTGTCATACTTCATGACTGCCTTCATCGTTTCCAAGCGGTATTCCTCCTTCAACCGAACAAATCGGCGGGCTGCACGGCCTTCTTGAACTGGTGGACCAGCGCGCGCGCCTTGCGGCACATGTCCTCGACCGTGAGACCGTACCGTGCCAGCAGCTCCTCGTGACTCTCCGCAGACTGGCCGAACCGGTCGCCGATCGAGACGCTCTCCACCGGAACGGGTGTGGTGCGCAGCGCGTCGAGCACAGCGGCGGTCAGACCGCCGATGCCCGTGTGTTCCTCCGCGACCAGCACCGCGCAGCAGTCCTGTGCCAACTCGACAATGCGCTGCGCGTTCAGCGGCTTGATGGTGCTGATGTTCACCACCCGTGCGTGGATGCCCTCCGCTTCCAGCGACCGGGCCGCCTTCAGGGCCGTGGAGACCATGATGCCCGTCGCGAACAGCACGATGTCGTGACCCTCCCGCAGCACGCGGGGCATGCCGATCTCGAACGGCGTGCCCTCGGGCAGCACGTCCTCCACGTCATTGCGGCAGATCCGCAGGTACACCGGGCCGTCATGCGCCGCAGCCGCCCGTACGGCCTGCGCGGTTTCCCGGCCGTCGCAAGGCACCAGCACGGTCATGTTCGGGATCGCCCGCATCAGGGCGATGTCCTCGATGGACTGGTGCGTCGCGCCGTCGCCGAAATCGGACAAGCCCGCGCTGGAACCCACGATCTTGACGTTGAGGTTCCCGATGCAGACACCCTGGCGGATCTGGTCGTACGGACGCCCGGTCGCGAAGACAGCGAACGTGTTGACGAAGGCGATGCGGTCCGTCAGGGACAGACCCGCCGCAAACGAGACCATGTTGGCCTCGGCGATGCCCATTTCGAAATACCGGTCCGGGAATTCCGCCTGGAACAGGCAACTCATGGTTGACTTGCCCAGGTCGGCCTCCAGCACGGCGATGCGGTCGTTCTCCCGCCCCAGCTCCACCAGGGTCTGCCCATAAACCTGTCGTTGGTTTTGCATATGATCTCCTTATGATGAGATGAAAGATGGCAACACAAAATCACCGTTCATCCGTATGGACGGATGCAGCCTCGGGCCATTGCCGGTTCGCGATGATGTGAACGCATGCTGCGGTGCGAAGATGCGGGCTCATGAAGTGGTGTTGCCGGTTGCGGTGAGAGGATGCGGGCTCTTGGGGCGCGGGTGTGGCGTGTTGCCGGCGGAATACCTGGAAGCAGCGTGCGGGGGAACCGTGTGCCGCTTCGGAATGAATGTCGGTCATCTGACACAGATCGGATCTTCCAGCAGTTGGCAGGCCACCTCATATTGCTCCGGCGTCATGATGCCGTTGTGGTACTGGGCGGTGTTTTCGGCGAACGGGATGCCCTTTCCCTTGACTGTGCGGCACAAAAGGAGGGTGGGCCGGCCGTTCCGTTTGTCGGCCCGCTCGAGCGCGTCGAGGATCTGCGACATGTCATGGCCGTCGATGTCCAGCACGTTCCAGCCGAAGGCGGTCCATTTCTCCGCCAGCAGGCCCGTGTCAAACCGCTCGGCCGTGAAGCCTGTCGCCTGGATGCGGTTGCAGTCGAGTATGCCGACCAGGTTGTCCAGATGGTACACGGATGCGGCCATGGCGGCTTCCCAAATCTGACCCTCGGCCAGTTCGCCGTCGCCGATGACGCAGTATACCCGCGCATCCCTGCCGTCGCGCAGGAGTCCGGCGGCCATGCCGCAGGCGATGGAGAGGCCCTGGCCAAGCGAGCCGGTGTTGGCCTCGATGCCGGGTGTCTTGCGCATGTCGGGGTGTCCCTGCAGCATGGCATCCAGCTTTTTCAAGCTGAGCAGCTCCTCGCGGGGAAAATAACCGCAGAGCGCGAGTGCGGCGTACTGCACGATCGCCGCATGCCCCTTGCTCAGCAGGAAACGGTCCCTGTCCGGCCAGGCCGGATCTTCGGGATGGTGCCGCAGCTTGTGGAAATAGAGCGCCGCCACCACATCCGCGATGGAGCAGGAGCCGCCGAAATGCCCCGGCTTCCCCGGCCCGACCATACGGACCAGCGTCAGCCGCAGCAGACGGGCTTGTTGTTCCAGTTCCTCCACGATCCGAACCATGCCATGCTCCTTCCGGGATATGCCAGGATGCCGCTGCCGTGTCCATCCGCATGGGACGGCGGATCAGTGGTCCCTCACCCGTTCCCTGGTGTGCTGGATATGCTCGCGCATCAGCTTGGTGGCTTCCGCGACGCTCTTTCTCTCCACCGCGTCCAGGATGCATGCGTGATAGTGCATGCCGTCCTCGAACCCGGTTTTGACGACAATCTCCTCCATGGCCTTCTTCAGCATGTCATGCATGATGGCGTTGACCTTCACGATGACGCTGTTGTGTGTCGCAAGCGCCAGCGCCGTATGGAAGTTCAGGTCCTCGATCGCAAAGCGGACATGGTCGCCCTCGGTCTTTTTCATGGAGGTCAGAATGCCGCGCATGCGGTCGATATCCTCGGATGTGGCGCGTGAAGCGGCATGCCGGGCGCTCTCGACCTCGAGCATTTCCCGGAACTCCAGCAACTCGTCCAGCGAGACCGATTCGATCAGCAGCGCCGGCAGCAGGGCGTTGAAATAGTCCTTCGGCAGAATCTCGGCGATGTAGGTGCCGTCACCGTGCCGGATGGAAAGGATGCCCATGCCAACGAGCCGGTGAATGGCTTCGCGGATGGAAACCCTGCTCACGCCGAAGATGCGGGTGAGTTCCATCTCGCCTGGAATCTTCGCGCCGGGAGCCCAGTTGCCGGAGAAGATCTGTTCCTTCATCTGTTCGAGGACTTCGTCCACGACTTTCCGTTTCTGTACCGGTCTGATGCTCATCGTTTCTCCTGGGTATCCGTATTTTGCGTTGCATCTTTCGGTCAGGTTCGGTATGATGCGAGTGTGATTTGTAAGATGTATTACAACTTGGGATCATTATAGACAGGTTCCTTCCGGATATGCAAGTACCGCAAGCAAGTTACTTTTTTAACAGGGGTGAGCCTTCGGCCCCTTTCGGGCCGAAGGCCGCGGCGCCGCGTCCAGCCGGATGCGGAGGAAGGTTTGTGCCATGAACTTTGGTCAATCCGTTTTCATCACCATGCCATCCGACCCGCAGGCGCATGTGTTTTCCCCGGCGCTGCACGGTGCCGATCCGACAGGCGCGCATGACAACACGGCCGCCCTGCAGCGCGCCGTGGACGACATCGAGGCGCGGACGGGCTCGGGCATCCTGTTCGTTCCGGAAGGCACGTACCGGTTTGCCGGCACCGTGAACCTGTGGAGGGGGATCAGGCTGATCGGATACGGCAGCCATCGTCCGGTCTTCGTCGTGTCCGATCACACGCCGGGCTTTGCGGGGCCCGAATCGGCATATGTCATTCACTTTCGCGTCGACAGGCCGGAGCCGGGGGCGGAGTTGCGCGACGCCCAGAACACAACCTTCTTCAGCGGCATCCGGAACATCGACTTCCGGCTGGGGAAGGGGAATCCGGGCCTGGTGGCCTGCCGGTTCCGTGTGGCGCAGCTGTGTTCGATCGAGGATGCGGACTTTCACCTGCAGGACAACCGCGCCGCGGTGGAGATGGTCGGCAACGAGATCGAGCGCTGCCGCTTTTTTGGCGGCCAGTACGGCATCCTCACCGGCGAGACGGTTCCCTACTGGCCCTTCTACCTGGGGGATTGCGAGTTCTCGGGACAGGCGCGCGCCTGCATCTCCACCTACCGGGCCGGCCTGGTCATGCGGCGTGTCCGCCTGGCCGACGCCCCGTACGGCGTCTACGTGCCCAACAAGGAGCGCGACAACCACTACGTCGAGGAGTTCGAGCGCCTGTATCTGCAGGACTGCCGCATGGAGAACCTGGGTGCAGGCATCAGCATGAACATGGTCCGTTATCCCCAGAACTGGCTGCACGTGCGGGAAACGTGCTGCCGGAACGTGCTGCGGTTCTTTGAATCGTTCGCGTACCAGTACAACCGGCACATCGGGGTGCCGCACATCGAGCCGGGGCACGACTGTTATCGGGTGAACATGGACATGGGCCTTCGGATTGACGCGGACGACGAGACGCTCCGCCGCGGGTTCGACCTGCGGCAGTCCGTCGAGCCGCTGACGGCGCTGCCCGCAATGCCGGATCCGGAGACGGTTCCGCTTCCGGATCCCGCCTCGTGGGTGAGTCTGCGGGACTTCGGCGCGGTCGGCGACGGCATCGCCGACGACACGGAGGCGCTCGAACTGGCGATCGCCGCGCATCCGGCCGTTTACCTGCCGCAAGGCGTCTACCGCATCGCACGGGGGGTGGCGCTCCGGCCCGACACCGCGCTGCTCGGTCTGCACTGCAGCCGCACGCGGATCGTGCTCGACGACGGGCTGTCCGCCTATGCGGATGCGGATGCGCCGCAGGCCATGATCCGCATCCCGAAGGGCGGCCGCAACCATGTGTCCGGCCTGTGCTTCGTCGGAGGGCGGAATCCGGGCGTCATCCAGGTGGAGTGGCTCGGCGAGCCGACATCGATCATGGAGGACTGCCTGTTCGATTTCGGCGGGCACGGTGCGACGGAGAAGGGCAAGGGAAGGCATTCCGCGATCTGGGTGCGCGACGGCGGCGCCGGCGAGTTCAAGAACCTCTGGATCCCGGATGTCTGGACGCGCGATGGTTTCCGTGTCAGCGACACGGATGCGCCCGGCCAGGTCTGGATGATCTCCGTGGAACACCACCTGGACGTGGAGGTGGTGCTGGAACGCGTGCGGAACTGGAAGATCGTCGCGCTGCAGACCGAGGAGAACCTGGGCAGCGAAAAAGCCTGTTCCCTGCGCATGGAGCAGTGCGGCGACATCGAGATCGCCAACCTGTTCCAGTACCGGGTGCAGGCCATCGGTGAGGCCCATCCGCATGCGGCGTACCTCGACCGGTGCGACCGGGTGGACATCCATGGCATCCACTGCTTCAGCATCGGGCCATGTCCGTTCGACAACGCCGCCCTGATCGACAACCGGCAGGTGATCCGCGACCTGGAGATCGGCACGCTGCACGTGGGGCGGTGACGTTCCGGGAACGCAGGCGGGTTCCCTCGCCGACAGGGGGGAGCCCGCCTGCGCCGCATGGGCCGACAGGGGGGAGCCCGCCTGCGCCGCATGCGCCGACAGGGTGAGTCCGCCTGCACCGATTGGACTGCGGGAGGCGCGCATGACAGCGTAAAGGTGCCGAAACGCGGCTTCGCGCGGGAAGCATGGATTGCGGCGGCCTTTCGGGTTATGATGGGTGGGACGGCATGCACGACGCCGACGGAGGGCTGAAGCACCCATGAAGAAGAATGCGATGAACGCGGCGAACATGAAGCGGGACAACCGGCAGCTGCTGCTGCATCATGTGAGACAGGCCCCGGTTTCCCGGGCGGATCTGGCCCGGGTGACAGGCTTGACGCGTGCGGCCGTGTCGCTGCAGGTGGAGGCGCTCCTGCGGGACGGCATCCTGCAGGAAACCGGCATGGGCGAGTCGGAATACGGCCGCAAGCCCGTGCTGCTCGATTTGAATCCCGCGGGGCGCCATGCGGCGGGTCTCTCCCTGACCCGGGACGGCTGCCGGGTCGGACTGCTCGACTTCAAGGGAAAGGTCCTGGCCTCGCGCACGGTAGACCTGCCCACGCGCGGCGATGTGGACCGTGCGGTGGACCGGATGGCGGAGGCGGTATCCCGCCTGGTCGGTGAATCCGGTCTTCCGCCGGAGCGCATGCTGGGCCTCGGCGTCTGCGTGCCGGGTCCGGTCGATGTCGCCGGCGGCGTCATGCTCAACCCGCCAAACTTCGGGCGCTGGCATGGGGTCCGGCTTGCGGACGGGCTGCGCAGCCGGCTTCCCCTTGCCGTGCACATGGAGAACAATGCGGCCGCACTGGCGCTGGCCGAGAAGAACCACGGCAGGGGAAGAACGTTCGACAGCTTCATGCTGCTTGTGGTCGATACCGGCGTCGGCGCCGGACTCGTCATGAACGGCAGGCTCTATGGCGGCGTAGGCGGATTCGGCAGCGAGATCGGCCATGCGTCGATCAACTGGGAGGGTCCCTTGTGCGGATGCGGGAACACCGGCTGCCTGGAGTGCTACGCCTCGATGCCCGCGCTGCTCGCACGGAACGCCATGGCGGGGGCCACGTGGAAGGCGCTCGCCGATGGGGCGGAAGCGGGTGACGCCGCCTGCATCGCGGCCATCGCGGAGGAGGCGTTCTATCTCGCGAAGGGGATCGTCAATGCGATGAACCTGCTGGAGCTGGAGGCGGTCATCCTGGCGGGCGACATCACCTACAAGCCGGGCGCGCTGCTGGCCCGGCTCCAGCAGGACGTGGACGCGCGCCGGCTGACCCGGTCCCTTCGCCCGCTGCCGATTCTGTGCGCCCAGCCGGCGGAGGATGCGGAAATCGCCGCGGCCGGTTCCATCGTGATCGACAAGTACCTCGCAGGCGAGCTCACCCACGCCGCCACCTGATCCGGAAGCAGATCCCCCGCCTTTTCGCTGAATCGTCAAGTGAATTGACAATATAGCATCGCAGCCATATAATCAAGTCGATTGACAAACGCGGGCAAGCCGGAAACATGCCGGACAAGGCGGGTGACGCATGATGACGGGGATTGGGCGGCAGGATGGGCCGCATGCGGTGAAAGCGGCACTGTTTGATTTCGATGGAACCCTTTCGACCCTCCGCCAGGGATGGGAAGCCGTCATGGAGCCCTACATGGTGGAGGTGCTGGTGGCGGCGGGCCTTGACGCGGCACAGGCGCGGCTTCAGGTGCACCAATACGTCGACGCGTCGACGGGCATCCAGACCTACAGGCAGATGGAATGGCTGGCCGCGCGGGTTTCGGAGCGGGAAGCGCCCCTGGATCCATGGCAGTACAAGCGGGAGTACAACCGCAGGCTGATGCTGCCCGTGAAGGAACGGATCCGGCAGATCACTTCCGGCGCATGCACGCCGGAGGACTATCTTGTGCCGGGCAGCCTGTCGCTGCTGCAGGCGCTCCGGGACATGGGCGTCGTGCTGTATCTGGCCAGCGGGACCGATCATGCGGATGTCGAAAGGGAGTCGGTGCTGCTGGGCGTGCGCTCCTTTTTCCGCGAGGTCGCCGGTGCGCCGCCCGGTGTCACGGACTGCTCCAAGGAAACGGTGCTGCGTCAACTGCTGGAAGGGCAGGGCCTTCGCGGCGGCGAGCTGGTCGTCGTCGGGGACGGCCGCGTGGAGATCGCGTTGGGCCGGGAGGCGGGCGCGCGGACAATCGGTGTCGCGAGCGACGAAACCGGACGGCAGCCGTTCAACCGGCACAAGGAGGCACGGCTGCGCAAGGCGGGGGCCGACTGGATCATCGGTGATTTTCGCGACACCCCGGGCATTGTATCCTGGCTGTGCGAGGCGTAAAGCGGGAGGAGCGGGCATGGATGGCATGGGGCGGAAGACCGGGATGATCGACCTGCAGGACGTGCGGACCTTTTCCGTCAGGGACAGGAAAAACCTGGTCGCCATCGGACAGCTTGCCAGGCCGGGAACGGATCCTGTGCCCGACTGGGGCGGCGACGCGCTCGATGCGCTGGCTGAAAGCATCGCGCAGGCGCGCCTCAACGGCAGGCCCGTGATCTGGTCCATGGGCGCCCACGTGGTCAAGTGCGGGCTATCCCGCTACCTCATCGACCTGATCCGCCGCGGTCTTGTCACCCATGTTTCCAGCAACGGGGCCGGCAGCATCCACGACTTCGAGCTGGCCTGCCATGGCGGCACCTCCGAGGACGTGCCGACGGCCATTGAGGACGGTTCCTTCGGCATGTGGGAGGAAACCGGCCTGTGGATGAACGAGGCGCTGCAGCAGGGCGCCGCCGCGGGAGCCGGGTACGGGGAAAGCCTTGCGGCCTACATGGACCGGCACGGGGAACGGTTTCCACACAAGGCGGACTGCGTCCTGCACCAGGCCTGGTGCAACGGCGTGCCGGCGACGTACCACATCGCGATCGGTACGGACATCATCCATCAGCATCCCCGTGCGGATTTCGGCGCCATCGGGGCAACCAGCGGCATCGACTTCCTGAAGCTGTGTCATGCGGTTTCCCGTCTCGATGGCGGGGTTTTCATGAATTTCGGCTCGGCCGTCATCGGACCCGAGGTGTTTCTCAAGGCGTTGTCGATTGCACGCAACCTGGGGTATCCCGTGGCCCGGATCACAACGGCGAACTTCGACCTGGTCGATCTGGGCGACTGGCGCGCGCCGCTGGGCCCGGATCATCCCCAGTACTACTACCGGCCCAGAAAGAACATCCTCAACCGGCCGACAAGCCTCGGGGGCGCGGGCTGGCATTTCTGCGGCGACCATCGCCTCACCGTCCCGAATCTGCACAAGCGGCTGGTCGCGCTGCTGCCCGAAGTGGAGAAGGGAGTCGGGGATGACAGGTAAGGCGCGGTCTATGGCATCGCGTATGGAGGCCGTTTCGCGGGGCGCCGTTGCCGGAAGGGGGTGTGGCGCGCCCGCACCGGCAACCGATGCGGGCTTCGGCCGCGAGCGGCTGGACGACCTGCTCCGGCGGATTCGCGGCCTGCGCGTCGGACTGGTCGGGGACATCTGCCTCGACGTGTACTGGCATGCCGACGTCACCCGCAGCGAGCTGTCGCGGGAATCGCCCCATTACACGCTGCCGGTCGTCCGGGAGAGCATGTCCCCCGGCGGCGGCGGCAATGTGGCGGCCAATCTGGCGGCACTGCGGCCCAGAAGCGTGCGCACGTTCGGTGTCGTCGGCTCCGACTGGCGGCGCGGGCTGCTCCTTGACGCCCTGACGGCCAGCGGAGTGGATCCGTCCGGTCTCGTCACGAGCGCCCGCACCGTGACGGAAACCTTTTGCAAGCCGATGCGACACGGCTTGTCCCCGGCCGTTTACGAGGATCCGCGCATCGACTTCAACAACCGCGCCCCCTTGCCGCGGGAGGCGGAAGCGGCCTTGCTGGAAAGCCTCGACGCCGCGGTGGCGCAGCTGGACGTACTCTGCGTATGCGACCAGCAGCAGTTCGGATGCGTGACGGAGGCCGTTCGGGCGCGGGTGGTCCGGTATGCGGAACAGGGTCTTCCGGTGGTCGTGGACAGCCGGCACCGGATCGAACAGTATGCGGGCGCCTGCCTCAAGCCCAATGAGGTGGAGGGGATGCGTGCCGTGGGTGCCGCCTATCATGCCGATGCGACGCTCTCCGATTTTCAGTCGGCCGCCTGTCTCCTTGCGGAGAGGACGGGAAGCCGGGTGTGCATGACCCTGGGGGACCGGGGGAGCCTGGTGGTGGAGGATGGCAGTTGTGTCCTGGTTCCCGCCGCGCCGGTTGCACCGCCGGTGGACATCTGCGGTGCGGGGGACAGCTTCCTTTCGGCATTCGCGTGTGCCCTGGCGGCAGGTGCGGCGATGCGCGAGGCGGCCTTCCTGGGGAATCTCGCGGCGGCGGTGACCATCGGCAAGCTGGCGACGACCGGCACGGCCTCACCGGCGGAGCTTGCCGACCGGCTCGAGGGGATGCGGCGGCAACGGAACACCGACATGCCGGTTGCGGGACGGGGGGCACCCGCCCCGCAAAACGCAGCGGTGACGTGTCCGACAACGGTCGCCGAAATGGCGGGAAATCCGGCCTCCATGGAGCCGGCTTTCATCAAGCCGGTGCCTGTGGCCCCTGTCGGCGCGGAGAAGGAGAAGCATGGCGGATCGGAGGCGATCCTTTCACACCTGCTTGTCCGATACCCGGCCCTGGAGGCATGCAGGCGGGACATCATGGCCGCGTTCGGGCTGATGGAGGCCTGCCATGCGGCCGGCGGCCAGCTGCTGGTCTGCGGCAATGGCGGCAGTGCAGCGGATGCGGAGCACATGGTCGGCGAGCTGATGAAAGGATTCCTCCTGAAGCGCCGGATCCCCGATGCGGACAGGGAGCGCCTGGTCCGCATGTTCCCGCTGGAAGGGGAGCTGCTGGGCGACCGGCTGCAGCAGGGGATCCCGGCAATCTCCCTGGTGAGCCAGACGGCCCTCGCAACCGCCTATGCCAATGATGTTGCCGGTGACATGACCTTTGCCCAGCAGGTGTACGGGTATGGCCGGAAGGGGGATGTGCTGGTCGGCATCAGCACGTCTGGGGACGCCGCGAACGTGGTGAATGCCGTCAAGGTCGCCAAGTCGATGGGGCTTGCGACCCTCTGCATGACCGGCGCGACCGGCGGACGGCTGGCGGCGGTCGCGGATGTGCTCATCCGGGTGCCGGCTTCGGACGCCTATCGTGTGCAGGAGTACCATCTGCCGGTCTACCACGCGTTGTGCGCGATGCTGGAAAGCCGCTTCTTCGGGGGGGCGGGCGCGTGACCCCGTTCCGTATGCCGCAGGCGCATCCCGTGTCCGAAGCGTGATGCCGGTTTCCGCGACGGCGGACGCCGATGAGGATGGCATAGCAGGCGGACGCCGCCTGCCACCGGACTTGGGCATCCCTACAGCAGCACGCCGAACAGATACGCGGTGCCCGGTTTGTCGAAACCGTCAAGGAAGACCTCCGCCGTCCAGTACTTGCCCGGGTAGGGGATGCAGATGCCCTGCCCGAGCAGGATGTTGCGCGTGACATCGTACATCGCGTCGCAGTCGTAGCCCTCCCGGCGGTGCATCGCATCGATGTCGCCGGAGAAGGTGGCGAAGGCGAACTGCGAGACATAGGGCGGTCCCGCCTTGTCATCGGGTTCGGTCACGAAGTCGAAGTGGAGGAACCCTTCCGGAACCGGCGCATCCGCCTTCATGAACCGGCCCCACAACCCATGCCACGGGCCGACATCCACACCCATGCCGTCGTGGTGCATGAACAGCAGGTCGTGGGGGAAGTCCGACTGATCATCGCGCAGGGCATCCAGCGTGTCGAACAGCGCCTTGCGCGCTTCCGGGCTTTCGAGTTGCGGCCCTTCCCGCCCGATGAAGCGCATGGCGGGCAGGCGCCGGTAGTGGAAGCTTTCCACCTGGAAGCCCTGCTGCTGGGCCTTGACCATGTCAGGCATGAACAGCGCCCACTGCACCTGGGCGTCGTCGTCCTTCAGGCAGTTGATGTAGCCGAACAGGTCCACCGTGTTCGTGCCGGTCGGGCCGGTTCGGTTGCCGGCGATCTTCTCCCGGACACCACGCTCCCGCATGGCCGAAAAGTCGGCGAAGACGCGGGCGACGGGTTCCCGGAGCGACGGCTCGTGCGCCTGCCCCGACAGTTCCCGGTCGAAGCGGTCCAACGCCACGAACACCGCCGGGTTGACAACGCCGGACGGCTCGAGCGCCCGCAGGTAAGACCGCAAGCGGGCGTTCTGCTCCCGGAACCGCGCGAGCACGCCCTGCATCAGAATCTGCCCGTTCTCCGCAAGCGTGTCGTCGCGCCATTGGGCGTCGTCGCGGATCCAGTCGGTCAATGCGTCGAAGACCTCCGGATTGCGGCCTCTCGCCTCGCCCGCCCACGTGACGAGGCGGTGGTATTTCTCGGCTGCGGTCGGGGATGAAGCCGGTTGCGCGTCAATCTCCGTCCAATCGAGAAGATGAAATGCCTCCACAAACGATTGTGACATGTCGAACCCTCCTTCGATGGCGATGCGGATTTTCAGCGGATGGAACAGGCGCGCCTGCCCCCGCTGCAGCCGGGAGGGCGATACGCCGTGGAACCGGGTGAATGCCTTGGAGAAGCTTTCCGGTGTTTCATACCGGTAGCGCGCCGCCACGTCGGCGACCTTTGCGCCCGCCTGTAGCAGATCCTGTGCCGCCCGGCTCAGCCGCCGGTTCCGGATGTACTCGCCGATGGTCATCCCCGTCACGACGTGGAACACGAACTGGAAATGGGCGCCCGACGCATACGCCTGGCGCGCCACCTCGTCCACGGACAGGTCGTCCGTCAGGTTGTCCTCCACATGCCTGATGGCTTTTGACAGGCTTTGGATCCAGTCCACGCTCGGTTCCTCCGTCACGGATATCCATCCGGCACCAGCATATCGCGTCAGGGCGGGCTTGGCCATGTCGTGGAATCGGATGATTTGTCCGAAGCATCGTCCGGTCGCGGCAACACGCGCCTGAACAGGTGTTCCGTTCGGCACCGCTGCCGTACCGCACGCCGGCATACGCGTTCCGCTCGGCACCGCTGCCGCGCCGCACGCCCTCGCACGCGTTCAACGCTGCGTCGCTGCCGCACACCTGGTCGGCCGTCTCGAAAGGGCTGCCACGTGCGGAACCGGGAACAGGTGGCCGCCTTTGCCGCTACGCCTCGCGGGGTGCGAACATGTGATCGAGCAGCCGCAGCCCTGTTTTTGTCCGGAAGATCTTCTCCCGGACGCTGCGGATCGCGTCCGCGGAGGCGCCGTCCTCATGCAGGTTGACCAGGAAGTCCGCCTCCACAAGAATCTGGTGGTCGATGTCCCGCATGTTGTCGTAGGTGTGGTGATGGGCGATGAGCCAGCAAACGCGTTCGATGACGGTTGCGTCGAATCCCAGCCGCGAGAGGAGCGCTCCGGCTTCGGGCGGACCTTCGGTCTGCTGCCAGGATCCCGCGGCGGAACCATATTTCCGTTCGCTGTTGTGGATGCCGATGTCGTGGGTGACGGCCGCCAGCTCCAGCACCATCTGGGTTTGCGCATCGAGGGTCTCGCCCTGGCCGATCACGCGGGCCAGGCCGTGCACCTTGAGAAAGTGCTGGATGCGGCGCAGATCGCCCGCATCGTATGCGATCATGGCGGTGACGGTCAAGGCGATGTCGTCCATGGGAGCCTCCTGCCGGTGTTCTTTTCATGCTCCCGTTCAGTGTATCAGATGCGATGCCGGTTTTCCCCTGTATCAGAAGCGGCGCCGCTTTTCTCCTGTATCAGATGCACCGCCGCTTTACCCCTGTATCAGATGTGGCCCCGGTTTTCCCCTGTATCAGATGCGGCGCCACGTTACCCCTCATGAAACAGGCGTCCCCGTGCTTTCGCCAAACTGTGGCGGGGCAGGGGGACGCCTGTGCGTCGGCTTGATACGGGAACCGCTGCGGCCTCAATCGGCGGGCAACGCGTCGACCAGTTCCTGCAACCGGCTTTTCACCGGGGAGAATTCCACCCCGCGGGCGGTGCAGTCATCCTTGATCAGGACAGACAGGGACTTGATTTCTCCGCCGAACGCCGCCTCCAGGTCTGCCTGCGGCACGCCCCAGTCGAGCACCTCCTTCCAGGTGGTGGTGCCCTTGACCTTGCGTTCGGTCTCTTCCCCATCCGGGGTTGCCGAACCGGCGGACGCATCCCCCGGTGCAGCTGTCTCCTCGGCGGATGCCGTGTCGGCAAGGCCTGTTGGCGCTCCCGTCACGCGATGCGCCGCCAGAAAGGCCTGCTGCGCCGCGGTCGGTGTGCCGCCCGCCATCACGAGATCCGCCGCGGCGCCGGGCAAGCCGGTCGTATCAGCCATATCGATGGGGAGTCCCTTGTAGAAGGCGACGAACAGGCGGACGGAATCGGTGCCGACCTCCAGTCCGCCCGTATCCGCATCAGCCCACATCTCTTCCAGCAGCTTGACCTGGAAAGATGCCGCGTCCGTGCCTTCGGGCACCGAGAAGGCTGTTGCAAGATCCGCCAGCGGGATGCCGAACAGATCGCTGATGGCGCCGAAATCATAGGAGCCCCGGATATCCATCGGGTTGTACTGGCCGGCCTCGGCGCCCGATGCGTACCTGGCGGGAATCTTGTCCGTGGTGGTCCGCCACAGGCCGAGAGTGGAGGAGAGAGCGACGCTGCCGAACAGTACGGCGGGAATCACGATGGCGAGGAGTCCGGAACTGAAACGGAGTTTCATGCGTCGAATCCTCCCTTCGTCGTGACCGCGACTGTGTTTTTGATGGGGCATGCCGATTCCGACGTGCATTTGAGGCAGCTGATGCATTGATGGTCGCGAACGGCTTTCGAGGCGGAGACGCGGATGTTCATCGGGCATGCCTTGTCGCATGCGCCGCAGGATATGCAGGTGGTGGGGTTCCGACGGATGGGCAGGAGCCGGATGAGGTTCGTCAGACCGAGCAGCGCTCCGTACGGGCAGGCATACTTGCACCAGGGCCGCTCCACCACCAACGACAGGAGCAGGGTCGCACCGAGCACGATGTAGGCGCCGATGGCAACCTCGTTCGTCCAGAAGTTGAACAGTGCGTAATAGGGGTCGATGGTCTGGAACATCAGCTTCCCGGAAATCGCGGTGTTCACGATGACCAGCGCCATCAGCAGGTACCGGGCATACCGGAGCACCTTGTCCACCCGTTCCGGAAGCATATGGTTGTAGCGCTTTTTCAGCAGGCGCTTCCCCAGCTTCCCGATGGCTTCCTGGATGGAACCGAGCGGGCAGACCCATCCGCAGAAGACCGGCCCGAACACCAGGGAAAGGAGCAGGACGGCCGACATCAGGATGAGGGAGGATTCGTGGATCTTCTGGATGAACGTGCCGGTCGTGAGGAACTGCCAGACTGTCACCACGCCGCCGAACGGACAGATGGCGTGCAGGGAGGCGGTGGAAAGAAGCGGGATGGACAGGCCGGTCTTCTCCAGCGCCGCATTGGCGCTGATGGCCGCCACCAGCACAAGGAAGAGGATCTGGACGAGGGTGCGTGCGCGCAGCTTCCTGGAAACCTTCCGTTGTTTGCGGGGACGGGCGGTCGTTGTCATGGCGTTCCCTCCGTGCAGGATGTCTTGATTCATTCGCATCCTATCACCGGGATGTGACAAAAGGATGGCGAATTGTGGAACTCTGCATGGCGTTCCGTCATGAAACCGGGAAAAGGATGCGCGGGCCGGAAAGGCCCTCCGCTTCGTCTTGCCCGGGCATACCAAATCAGGCATTGGGGCGCGGGCGCTTTCCGCCCCTGTACATGCGATAGCCGCCCGACAGGTTGTACACCGTCCGGATGCCCTTCCCCAGCAGGATGTTCTGTGCGGCGTTCCCGGTCACGCCCTTGTTGCAGTAGGTGATGGCGGGCACATCCGGATCGAGTGTCCCGGCCGCCTGCCGAAGCTTATCCTGCGGAATGCTCCGTGCCGTCGGGATATGCCCCGCATCGTACTGCTTTTCCACCCGGGCGTCGATCAGCGTGTACGGCCGGCCGGAGCCGATCAGTTCCTCGAGCGTGTCCGGCGTCATCAGCGGCCGGTTCCGGTGCAGCGCATTCTCCAGGATCATGCCGGTGTAGTGGACCGGATCCTTCGTGGTGGCGAACGGCGGGGCGTATGCCAGATCGAGGTGGAACAGGTCCTCCGCCCGCGCACCGAAGCTGATGGCGGTCGCGAACACGTCGATGCGCTTGTCGACGCCCGCTTCGCCGACGATCTGCACGCCGAGCAGCCGGCCTGTCGCCCTGTCTGCGACGGACTTGATGGTCATTTCCCGTCCGCCCATATACTCCGGACGATCGGGCTTGATGTTGTGACTGACGACCACCTCGTATCCCGCGGCGACGGCTTCCCGCTCGGAAAGCCCCGTTTGGGCGACGGTCCGGTCAAACAGGCGGAAGATGCCCGTGCCCAGGATGCCGCGGAACGCGAGGGAACCCCCGGTTGCCACATCGCCCGCGATGCGCCCGGTCTTGTTCGCCGTGGAACCGAGCGGCCGATATACGGGTTTGCCGGTCACCAGATGGGTCTGCTCGATGCAGTCGCCGCAGGCCAGAATGTGCGGCAGGTTCGTCTGCATCCGCTCATCCACCGCGATGGCGCCGGTCGGCCCAAGCCGGATGCCGGCGGCCTCGGCGAGCTCCCTGTTCGGCCGGACGCCGGTGGCGACGATGACCAGGTCCGCCGGCAGTGCGGTTCCGTCGGTCAGCGCCACCTGTTCCGGTTCCACCTGGGCGACGCCGTTGCCGGTATGGACCGACACGCCCTTTTCCCGCAGATGGTCCTCCACCAGTCGGGCCATGTCCGCATCCAGACCCGGCGTGACCTGGGGCAGCTTTTCCACCAGGGTCACCTGCAGGCCCAGACCGGCAAGCGCTTCGCAGCACTCCAGCCCGATGAAGCCGGTGCCGAGGATGACGGCCCGTTTGGGACTGGCAGACTTGAGGAATGTGTCGATCCGGTTCATGTCGTTCAGGGTGCGCAGCGGAAAGACATGCGGCAGGAACAACCCCGGAAGGGGCGGCAGGACGGCCCGGGCGCCGGTTGCGAGGATCAGGGTGTCGTAGGTGTCCGGGAACACCTCGCCCGTGTCGAGGTTCCGGACCAGCAGCGTGTTCCGGTCGGGCTGGATCTCCAGCACCTCGTGTCCGGTGCGGATGTTTACGTCGTACTTGTCGCGGAAATAGGCCGGGTTGCGCGGGGAAAGCGCCTCCAGGTTCCGGATGAGGCCGGCGAGGTAGTAGGGCATGCCGCATGCCGAATAGGAGATGTCGGTGTCTTTTTCATAGATCACGATCTCTGCGGTTTCATCATTCCGTCGGGCCTTGGCGGCGGCCGAGGTGCCTGCGGCAACCGCGCCGATGATGACGAGCTTCATGCCATGCCTCCTTTGTTCGGTTCAGCCCTGGGCCGCCTTTGCCGGCGATTCGGCCGGGAACCAGCCTGTGGTGCGGTTTGCGATTTTCACGAGCATCAGCATGACGGGCACCTCCGTCAGGACGCCAACCACGGTCGCCAGCGTGGCGCCGGAGTTCAGGCCGAACAGGGAGATGGCCACCGCCACCGCCAGCTCGAAGAAGTTGCTGGCGCCGATCATGCCGGCGGGGGCCGCGATGTTGTGGGGCAGCTTCCAGAGCTTCGCCCAGCCGTAGGCGATGAAGAAGATCAGGAAGGTCTGCAGCGTCAGCGGCACGGCGATCAGCAGGATGTGGAGCGGGTTGGACAGGATGGTCTCCCCCTGGAAGGAGAAGATGATGACGAGTGTCAGCAGCAGGCCGACGATGGTCGTGTTGTCGAATTTCTTGACGAACACGTTGTTGAAGTAGTCGAGTCCCTTGCGCCGGACGATGGTGTTGCGGGTGATGAAGCCGGCGCCCAGCGGAATGACGACAAACAGCAGGACGGACAGCAGCAGCGTGTCCCACGGGATGGTGACGCCGCCGATGCCGAGCAGGAAGGCGACGATCGGGGTGAAGGCCACCAGGATGATGAGGTCGTTGACAGCGACCTGCACGAGCGTGTAGGCCGGATCCCCCTTGGTCAGGTAGCTCCAGACGAAGACCATGGCGGTGCAGGGTGCCGCGCCGAGCAGGATCGCGCCGGCGAGGTACTCCTTGGCCAGGTCGGCCGGAATGAGGCTGCGGAAGACCACGAAGAGGAAGAATGCCGCAATGGCGTACATCGTGAACGGCTTGATCAGCCAGTTCGTCACACAGGTGACGACCAGTCCCCTGGGTTTCCGGGTGGAACGGACAATGCTCCTGAAATCGATCTTGAGCATCATCGGGTAGATCATCAGCCAGATCAGGATGGCGACCGGAATGGACACCCGGGCGTATTCGAAACGGTTCAGCGTCCGGGGGACGACGGGCAGCCACTGGCCGATCATGACACCGGCCACGATGCACAATGCCACCCAGATGGAGAGATACTTCTCGAAGAAGCCCAGGCCCTGCAGGCTGTTCTTGGTTTTTGCCGCGTTCATGCATTCACCTCCGTGGATATGGGGATTGCGTTGCGTGGGGTGGTTCGGATGAAGCCAGTGCACCTGCGCTCAGCTGTTCGCAGTTCATGCCGCTTTGGATGTAGGCGTCCAGCTGCCGCCGGTCGGCCAGGAGCTGCGGCTCGCTGTCGGCCTTGCTCTCCAGGAAGGCGGCCAATGTGCCGTTGTCGGACAGAAATGCCTCGTGCAGCCGGTAATGGATCCATTGCGCATCGCGCCGGGAGGCAACGATGCCGGCCTGCTTGAGCTTGAGCAGATGCCGGGACGCCATGGACTGGGACATCGACAGCAGCACCTCCAGCTCGCACACGCACAACGATTTGCGCTGCAGCAGCGAGACGATGCGCAGGCGGCTGTCATCGGACAAGGCCTTCATGATCTCTGTCAGATGCGTAAGGCAGGCCCCCCTTTCGGCTCTGTATATTTGAAATAACGAATATGCGAATATGGTAATGCGCATCCTTCTGATTGTCAAGGCATCCTTGTGTTTCTTGAACGGTTCCTACGCGCTTGCCAAGGCGTTTCCTTGGTTCCTGAACGACTCCCCGGCGCGCCATGACATGAAAGAACACGCGCTGGGCAAGCGTTTCCGCAACCTGCGCGTGTTCCTGCGTGTGTTCCTGCATGTGTTCCTGCGTTCGGTGGCCTCAGGATTCGGCGGCGATCATCTCCATGATTTCCTTGACGGACGGGATGCGGCCCGCGGCCTTGATCTTGCCGTTGATGATGAGTCCGGGGGTCCGCATGAGCCCGGCTGCGACGATGTCGAGCATGTCGCTGATGTAGAGGACCTCCGCGGCCGCGCCCGACTCCCGGACGGCCTCCTGCGCGTGGGCCAGCAGCTTCTTGCAGTTGGCGCAGCCGGAACCCAGAACCTTGATTTCCATGATGTGACTCCTTTCAAACCGTGCATGCCGCTTGTCGCGGCATATCCTGTCATACGGTGCATGCCGCTTGTCGCGGCATATCCTGTCATACGGTGCATGCCGTCTGTCGCGGCATATCCTGTCATACGATGCATGCCACGCGCCGCGGTAGATCAAGTCATGCGGCACTCCGTGTGGCGGTGACGGGATCCTGGTGCATGGCACCATCCGAATGCCCCGTGCATTGCCTAAAACCCAAGATAGAACATGTATCCGGCCAACAAAAGGATGACGAGGCCGGAAATGCCTTTGAACAGTGCGTTGTACCGCCCGAAGGCGGGCGCCTCCATGACCTTGCGGACAAAGCCGACCGACGTGCCCGCGATCATGAACAACAGGCTGTGACCGAGCGCATACAGCAGCAGAAGCAAAACGCCCTGCAACAGCTCTCCCTGTCTGGCCACCATCGCGAGCAATACCACCAAAACCGGTGTGGCGCACGGAGAGGCGAACAGGCCGGCAAGCAAACCGGCGATGGCCGCGCCCAGGAGACCACGGCGCGGATTGTTTCCGATGGCGCCGTTCTGGGGGATCACCATGACGATCTCCCAGGTTTGCAGCGCCATCAGCGTCATCAGGATGCCAAGTGCGACATACCACCAGGAACCGCCGGCCTGCATGATTCTCCCGAGAAGCGCGGCCAAGGTGCCGAGCACGGTGAAGGTGACCGTGGTGCCGGCACAGAAGGCCAACGAGTACCGGAAGGCCTGCTTGCCGGAGGTGCCGGTTGTTCCGCCCACATAGGCGATGACCAGCGGCACGCTCGAGAGCGAACAGGGGGTGAAGGCGGTCAGCAGGCCGGCCATCAACGCAAGCAGGGGCGCCAGGCCTGCTTGCGTGGCCAGTGTGCGGCCGAGTGCTTCCAGCCAGGCGTCAATCATCCGCTTCCATCTCCTCGAGTACCGCCAGGAGCGCCTCCCGGGTCAATCCGCCTTCGTGTGCGGTCAGCAGGTGCTCGCCGGTGTCCTTGTGGGTATACAGCAGGAATCCGTTTTCCTGGGCGGTTTGAACATCCTTCGGAACATACGGTTTTCCTGCCGCGTCGAAGAAGAATTGCGTGGGGATGGCTCGGACCGGATACCCCTGAACGATGTCGGCGTTCTTCCAGACATCGGCGAACTTCACGATGGCGCGTCCCCGCAGCGTCCGGTTCAGCTCAGCCAGAACCGGTGCCATCTCCTTGCAGGGAACACAGGAATCCGCGCCGAAATCCACGATGATCGGCAGGCCGTCTTTCTTCAGCGCTTCCACGTCCAATGTGGTGGTGGCATCCAGATCATATGCTTCCGTCAGCCATTTCGGATCAACCGAACCGGAGGCCCCCGTTTCTTGCGCGCCGGAAAGGGAAGCGGCTGCGTTGTTGCGATCCGCCTGCTTGACCAGGTAGATCGCCGCGATGCCGGCAAGGATCAGGCCGATGATGACGATCCTGGCCTTGGCCTTACCCACGGCAGCCATCTCCCGGCATGCTGGCCTCCGTATCACCGAAATAGCGGATCGACCCGGTGGGGCAGAGGGATGCGCAGCCATGACAGCCGGTCACGCAGCCTTCCGGGAAGACAACGACGGGCTTCGGGGCGGATGCCCTGTTGTAGACCTTGTGCGTGCACTTGTTCACGCAGGCGCCGCATTCCGTGCAGGTGGCGGCATCAATGACGGGGTACCAGGTCTTGGACATGATTTTTTCCTCCTTTTCATCGTGAGAAGTCTGCCACACCGGATGCTTGAGGCAACACGCATGGCCGATAGCGGGAACCGGAACGGGATGGCGTTCAGGACTTGGCCGGTCACGGGAACCGGAACGGGATGGCGCTCTGGACTTGGCCGGTCACGGGAACAGGAGCGGGATGGCGTTCAGGACTTTGCCGGTCACAGGAACAGGAACGAGATGGCGTTGAACACATAACCGATCACCAGGATGCCGATGCTGACGATGCCGGTGAAGATCACCAGCAGCCGCAGCTTCACGACCTTCTTCAGCAGGATGAGCGAGGGAAGCGACAGCGCCGTGACGGCCATCATGAAGGAAAGCACGGTGCCCAGTCCGACGCCCTTGCCGACCAGCGCCTCGGCGATGGGCAGCGTGCCGAAGATGTCGGCGTACATGGGGATGCCGACCGCCGTGGCGATGGGCACGGAAAAGGCGTTCTGCTGTCCGAGCACCGCCGTGATGATGTCGGCGGGGATGTAGTTGTGGATGGCGGCGCCGATCAGGACGCCGATGAGCACATAGAGCCAGACCTTGCGGATGATCTCGAGCACCTGCTCCCGCGCGTAGCGCACCCGCTCCGCGAAGGTCAGGGTGGCTTCCTCCGCCGCAACGGCCTTGCTGCCGTAGACGAAGGGCTCAACGTACTTTTCCAGCTTCAACGCGCTGATCGCGGTACCGCCGGCCACCGCCAGCACGAGTCCCACCACCACGTACGCCAGCGCGATGCGCCAGTTGAAGATGCTGGCCAGCAGCAGGACGGACGCAAGATCCACCAGCGGGGAGGAGATCAGAAACGAGAATGTGACCCCGAGTGGCAGGCCGGCGTTGGTGAAGCCGATGAACAGGGGGATGGATGAGCAGGAACAGAACGGGGTGATGGTGCCGAGCAGTGCACCCAGGATGTTGGCGGGAATGCCCTTGAAGCCGCCCAGGATCCTTCTGGTGCGCTCCGGGGGGAAGAAGCTCTGGATATAGGAGACCGTGAAGATCAGCACCGACAGCAGGATGAAGATCTTGACCACGTCATACAGAAAGAAGTGGAGGCTGCCGCCGAACCGATCGGCGGTCGAAAGTCCGAACACGCGCTCGACCAGCAGGCGGATCAGCTCCGACAGCCAGGTCATCTTCAGCAGGATGTCATTCAGGGTGGTGAAGAACAGCTTGATTGCATCAAATATCATGTCTCGCTCCTGTTCTGTCGCATGAAGGCGCAGCAGGCCTTTCACCTGGTCGTTGTCGAGGATGCCGGGGCTACCGATGAAGCCTGGGCCGCCTGGGAAGCCTGGGACGCCCGGGAAGCTCGGGACGCCCGGGAGGCCCGGGATGCCCGGGACGCCGGAACCGTACAGGCCTCGGGCAACGGGGCCGGACACTGGCAGGGATCCGGTTGGCGGTTCGGCTCCACGGTACGGCCGGACAAGTCGGAAAAGAAGTCGCGCACCTGGGCAAACCGCTCCGGAATCAGGGAATAACGCATCCAGGAGCCGTCCCGCACGGCGCGGACCAAGCCGCTGCCAGTCAGGATCCGCATGTGGTAGGAAAGGGTCGGCTGCGTGAAGTGGAAATGCTCCAGCAGCTTGCAGGCGCAGAACTCTCCTTCTGCAAGCATCTCGACAATCTGCAGGCGTGTTTCGTCAGCCAGGGCCTTGAAGACGGGCAGGGCGTCGGGCATATGCGTCATGATTCACCTCGGATCACGGCTCAGGCGGTGTGTGACATGGAATGATCCACATATCGAATTATCTCTATATAGAATATATCCTATGTCCCGGAGATGTCAAAGGGTTTTTCGTTCCTGTCGGTATGCTGCATGCTCCCCGGGCGAATGCGCATGCCGGGAAACCGTCATTGCCACCCGGCATGATGCCGCGCGGCGGACGGAAAAGTGTCGATGGTTCAGTTTTGCCGAATCGGTTCAAGTCGGCATGAAGGTCGGGAAGGTATACTCATGACAGTCAGCGCGTCCCGGCCCCGCGTCATCCAGGTCGGCACCGCGTCATCCCGGCCGGCCCAGCTCGGCCAGCAGGGCGCGACGGGCGGGGCAGCAGGGGCATGACTCGTCCGTGCAAAGGAAGAGGCCGTTGTTCTGGCGAAGCAGCGCGACGGCCGTATCAACCAGACCGGCGGCATCCATCAATTGCGTGTCCGCACCCCCAAGCTTGCCATGACGTACCAGCCCGTTTTGTTGCAAGGAGTCCGCTATCAGGCCGAAACGGCTGCTGCAGCCGGGGAACTCGCGCTGGGCGTAGCGCACAACCGTGCCGTCACGTTGCGCCACCTGCACGTCGGGCCCCCAGGAGGCGTCGTAGGGGAGACGCACATACGGCATGCCGGCGATGGATTCGGCCAGGTGAAGCAGGGTGTTCGCCTTGTGCGTCACCCCGACCAGCAGTACCTTGCCGCCGAATCCGCTGCCGGACATCAGGGGCATGGGGGATGCACATGCGGACGTGACGTTTGATTTCCTGCGGAGCAGCCTCGGGGTCCGATAGAAACAACACCAAAATCGAAAGAAAACCACCCGCCGGTTATGATATAAATGACAGGATGGGGATGCCGCCATACCATGGGTTCCCCAATCCGGTCGGAAAGCGGATACTTCAGAAGAAGGGAATGCCGGCATGTTCAAGGTCTTTCTGGTTGAGGACGAAGTGGTCGTTCGCGAGGGCATCCGCAGGAACATCCCCTGGGAGCAGTACGGCTTCGAGTACGCCGGCGACGCCCCGGACGGCGAGCTCGCACTGCCGCTGATACGCCAGATCCAGCCGGACCTGCTCATCACCGACATCAAGATGCCGTTCATGGACGGGCTTGCCCTGAGCGAGCTGGTCCGCCGGGAGTTTCCCAAGACCCGGATCGTCATCATCAGCGGGTATGATGACTTTTCATACGCGCAGCAGGCCATCGGGCTGGGCGTGGAGCAATACCTGCTCAAGCCCATCCTCAAGGACAAGCTGGCGGAGATCCTGACGGCGCTTCGCCAGAAGATGCAGGCCGAGCTGGAGCAGCAGGCCTATGTCGCACGGTTCGCCCAGGAAGCGCGGGAATACGAGCTCGATTCGCGCAGGCGTTTCTTTGAGAAACTCGTTGTCGGAGGCCCGACCGTCTCGGAGATCACCGAAGCCGCCCGTTCGCTGGGTATCGACGTCAACGCGCCGTGCTACAACATCGTGCTCTATTCGCTCAGCAGCAAGGCGTTCGACGGCAGCGCGCCGGAACGCTACACCGATGTGCTGGCCCAGGTGCAGGACCAGGTCACGCAGTTTGTCGTCAACCATCCCGAATTCATCCTGTTTCGCTGGAACATCACAACCTACGCGGTTTTGGTCAAGGGCAGCCCGGATGACATCACGCGGCGGACGCAGGCGTGCGTCGGAAACATTCAGGACCTCTGCACGGGTGCCGTACAGGATGTCGGCTGGCACATCGCGGCCGGCACGCCGGTCGCGCGGCTGGGCTCCCTCCCCGCGTGCTTCGCCGACGCGAACCGCGTGCTGTCCTACCGCTACCTGTGCCCCGACGAGCATGTCCTGACGGAAGCCAGCATCCGAAGCTTCCGCAAGGGGGACAGCCCGAGCACGGGCACAGGGAACGTGGAGATCGACCGCGAGCGGATTCATCTGTTCCTGACGGGCGGCACGGAACAGGAGATCGAGCGCTTCATCGACCAGCTGCTGCTCAGCGCGGGCGAGGATGCCGAACTGCCGTTGTACAACAAGTACCTGGCCATGACGATCTGTTACGCGGCGGCGGAGTATCTGTACTCGATCGGCTGCCGCGGGGAGGATTTCTGGCCACTCGAAACCCGGCAGGAATCCGGCGCCACGGGCGCGGAGGGCGGCAAGCCGCAGGCCGACCGGGAGACGTCGAGCCCGGAAGCTGCGCGGAAGACCGCACACCGGGTCCTCCGCCAGGCAATTGCGAAACGGGACGGTGAAAACAGGAAACGGCAGAGCAACCTGCTGCAGCAGGCGATCCAGTTCATGGACGCGCATTACCGGGAGGAGACGATCTCGCTGGACCGGGTCGCAAGGCAGGTGAACATCAGCCCGAACTACTTCTCGGCGATGTTCAGCCAGGAGATGGGCCAGACATTCATCGAGCACCTGACGGGAAAACGCATCGATGAAGCCAGGCGCCTGCTCCGGCAGACGGATCTGCGTTCCAGTGAAATCGCGGCTGCGGTGGGGTACAAGGATCCGCACTACTTCAGTTTCGTTTTCCGCAAGGTGGCCGGCTGCACGCCGAGCGAGTATCGACGGGGGAACAGGCCGTGATGGGAAAACGTCCACCGATGGAACATGTGCAGCCGGGCGGCAAGGCAGCGCCGGAAAGGAAACCCGCTCCGGGCGGGAAGGGGAAGCTGACCCCTGAGGAGAAACCGTCCCCGGACGGGAAATCGCCATCTGCCGGGAACAAGGCGAAGGTGACCCTGCAGAGCAAGCTGTGGCGGATGATCCTGTTTGTCGCCCTGCCGCCGATGATCGCCGTCATCGCCATCGCGTTCACCGGCATCAGCTATGCCCTGAAGTACCACGCCATCCTCAACAATGTCACGGTGGCATCGGATTTCAACCAGAACTTCAAGGACGTCGTCGACAACAAGATGTACCATTTCGTCATCGACAGCCAGTATTCCGAGGGGCTGCCCAACGTGATCGACGAGGTGGAATCCGCGGAGGCGATCGCAAGCCGGCTGCTGGAAACGACCACGGAAAAGGAAAGCCTTCGCGCCATCCGCAGCGTGCTGAGCCTGTGCAAGAACCTCAAGGACAAGATGCAGCAAATTGCGCAGACCGATGACTATGACGCGCGCATGGACCAGTTGAGCAAGAACGTCTACATCATGACGGGGCTGATCCAGGACTACATGTACACCTACCTGTATTACGAGGCGGCGCATCTGAACGCGCTGCAATCCTCCATGGTCACGAACATGATCATGCTGATCGTCGGGATCGTCATCCTGTCCATGGGACTGTTGTACTTTCTTCTGGCCAAGTCGCGGCAGCTCAGCAGCCGCATCGTCGATCCGATCGACCACATCTGCGACCGGCTCGAGGCGATCGGCAAGGGAAGCCTGCTCGTCTGCGAGCCCGTCGGGGCCGAAGTGGAGGAGGTGCAGCTGCTTTCGGATGGCATCGAGAACATGGTCGGCCATCTGAAACGGCTGATCGACACGAACGCCGAGCAGGAGAAGCAGCGTCGCCGGACCGAGCTGGCGCTGCTGCAGGCGCAGATCAATCCGCACTTTCTCTACAACACGCTCGACACGATCATCTGGCTCATCGAGTCCGGGGAGATCGCCGAGGCGGTCCGGATGGTGAGCAGCCTGTCCAATTTCTTCCGGTTCTCCCTCAGCCGCGGACAGAACGTCATCACCCTCGCGGAGGAGGCGCAGCACATCCGCAGCTATCTGGAAATCCAGCAGATGCGGTACCGCGATCTCATGTCGTACGACATCGACATCCCCGCGGCTCTGGAAGACTACATCCTGCCCAAGCTCACGCTGCAGCCCCTCGTGGAGAACGCGCTGTACCACGGCATCAAGAACCGGCGCCGCAAGGGCACCATCCATGTGACCTGCGCGACGGAGGGCGACGACCTGGTTTTGGTCGTGGCGGACGACGGGGCAGGCATGTCGGCGGAACGCCTCGGGGAAATGCGGGACATGCTGATGGACGGCAAGGGTGAAGGCTTCGGCCTGCGGGCGGTTCACCAGCGGATCCGGATCCTCTTCGGGGAAGCGTACGGATTGACGCTGACGAGCGCGCCCGACCAGGGCACGCGGGTGATCGTGACGATACCGATGACAACGGCCGACAAGGAGATGGCGACATGATCAGAAGACGGCTAGCGACAATCCTGTGCCTTCCGTTCCTGCTCTTCGGATGCGGACAGGGAGCGGCGCCCGTGGTGGGTTCATCCGCCCGGGAACCGATCGTCGTCGGTTTTTCCCAGGTCGGCGCCGAATCGGAATGGCGGGTTGCCAACACCGAAAGCATGAAGGCGGTGCTGAACGAGGAGAACGGCTACGAGCTGCTGTTCGATGACGCGCGCAACCTGCAGGAGAACCAGATCAAGGCGATCCGCAACTTCATCCAGCAGGATGTCGATTACATTGTCTTCTCCCCCCGTGTGGAGACCGGCTGGGACTCGGTGCTGCAGGAGGCGAAGGAGGCCGGCATTCCGGTCATCGTGATCGACCGCGACATCGTGGTGTCCGATGAGAGCCTGTACCGTGCCTATATCGGCTCGGACTTCCGCAGCGAGGGCGACAAGGCGGTCGCATGGCTGGAAGCGCTGCTGAAGAAGCAGGAGCGGACGGAGGATGACATCCGCATCGTCCACCTGCAGGGTACGATCGGCTCCACGGCTCAAATCAACCGGACCGCCGCGCTGGAACAGGCGATCGTGAAGAATCCGAAATGGCGGATTGTCGGGCAGGAATGCGGCGATTTCACAAGAGCCAAGGCCTACGAGGTCATGGGGTCCATTCTCAGGCAGACGAAGGAGATCGACGTCGTATACTGCGAGAACGACGGCGAGGCGCTCGGTGCGATCGACGCGCTGGAAGAGGCAGGCCTCAGATGCAATCCGGATGACGGCGTGATCGTCATCTCCTTCGATGCAACCCGGAAGGGGCTCGAATACTGCTTTGAGGGCAGGATTGCGCTGAATGTGGAATGCAACCCGCTGCAGGGACCCTATGTCGACACGGTCATCAAGAAGCTGTGGCTCGGTCAGTCCGTGGAACGGAAGCAATATGTCGATGAGACGGTCTTTGACTACTACACCATCACAAAGGGCATGATCGAGAAGCGGGATTACTGACAAGCAAGGCGCGGACCGAATCCGATATTTTACGACAACCGGTTGAAATATTACGAAGCACCGCGTGCTCATGGGAAGCGCATGAAGCACGCGGTTCGCTTTTTCACCGGGAACGTTGGATTCCTTATGCAACCGGTCCAAATCGATTGTTGCCGATTTGCCCATGTGTTATAAAAAACGTGACATGAACCCACCCCTGATCTGTCCAAGAGGAAAGGAGTACAAACATGAAAAAGGTCCTGCTGGTATGTCTCAGTCTGCTCCTGGTTCTGAGCATGGTCGCCTGCTCCTCCACGCCGGCGCCTGCCTCCGCCACACCTGCCGCCTCCAAGGCCGCCCCCTCCGCGGAAACGGCTGCGAAGGTCATCAAGATCGGCATCGTCAACAACCCGCCGTCCGAGTCCGGCTATCGCGCCGCAAACGTGGCGGACTTCGAGAAGGTGTTCACCGAAGCCAAGGGCTACAAGGTTTCCACCTTCTACAGCCTCAAGAACGATGAACAGCTCAATTCCGCATCGCAGTTCATCACCGACGGCGTCGACTACCTGCTCATCTCCGCCGCCGCCACCGATGGCTGGGATGCCGTCCTGAAGAAGGCGAAGGAAGCCGGCATCAAGGTGTTCCTCTTCGACCGCATGATGAAGGCCGACGAAAGCCTGTACGAAGCCGCTGTCGTATCCGACATGGCCAACCAGGGCACCACCGCCGTGGAATGGCTCAAGGCGCAGAAGCTTCCCGAGTACAATGTCATCCACATCCAGGGCGCGATGGGCTCTGACGCCCAGATCGGCCGTACCGCCGCGCTGGACAAGGAATTCGCCGCCGGCTCCATGAAGAAGGTTGTCCAGCAGACGGCCACATGGGACGAAGCCGAAGCCAAGAAGATCGTCGAAGCGGTCATCAACTCCAAGGAAAAGTTCAACGTGATCTACGCCGAGAACGACGGCATGGCCAAGGGCGCCGTCGCGGCGCTTGACGCGGCCGGCATCACCCACGGCGTGGGCAAGGATGTCGTCGTCATGGGCTTCGACTGCAACAAGTGGGCGCTTCGCGAGCTGCTTGCGGGCAACTGGAACTACGACGGCCAGTGCAGCCCCTTCCAGGCAGCCGTCATCGAAGGCATGATCAAGGATCTGGAAGCCGGCAAGACGCTTGCCGCCAAGAAGGTCATCTCCGAAGAAAAGGGCTTTGACGCCAAGACCATCACACAGGCCGACATCGACACCTACGGTCTGGGTGAATGATCCTTCCATGAACCATTCCGATGATCCGACATCCATACAGGCATAAGCGGTGCGGGCATGCGGCGTTGGTCCGCGTGCCCGCACCGTCGTCCTGGGGCGCAGACCGCGCACCGGACCCATGTGCCGGGTGAGGGACGCATCATAGGAGCCTTGTAACGGGTGGACAACGAGACGCTCAACGTATGAAGGATGGGTTGCCTGTGCAGAACGACATTGTTTTATCCATGCGGAACATCTGCAAATCATTCCCCGGCGTGCGGGCCCTGCACCAGGTGGATTTCTCGCTGTGCAAGGGGGAGATACACGCCCTGATGGGAGAGAATGGCGCCGGCAAGTCGACCCTCGTCAAGGTGCTGACGGGCGTATATCCCAAGGATGAGGGACAGGTCCGCCTGGCGGATCGGGAGATCGAGGTGCGGTCCCCCCAGGATGCCCAGCAGTTGGGCATCAGCACGGTGTATCAGGAAATCACCCTGTGCCCGAACCTTTCTGTCGCGGAAAACATGTTCATCGGGCGGGGCAATGGACAGCTCGTCCATTGGCGCGCGATCAACAGAAAGACGACGGAAATCCTTGAAAAGCTGAATGTGCCCGCAAGGGCGACCCAGCCCCTTTCCTCCTGCTCGCTGGCCGTGCAGCAGATGGTTGCCATCGCGCGTGCCGTGGACATGGACTGCAAGGTGCTGATTCTGGACGAACCGACCTCCTCGCTGGACGAGCACGAGGTGGAGAAGCTGTTCTCCCTGATGCGCGACCTGAAGGCCCGCGGTGTGGGCATCATCTTCATCACGCATTTTCTCGACCAGGTGTACGAAATCTGCGACCGCATCACGGTGCTGCGCAACGGTGAGCTGGTCGGGGCATACGAAATCAAGGACCTGCCGCGTGTGCAGCTCATTTCGAAAATGATGGGCAAGGAGCTCGATGACATCACCGAGCTGGAGAATCGCAAGGTGCTTCCCACCGGGACCGATGCCGTTCCGGTCTTCGAGGCCGCCGGGTTGTCCAGCACGGCGGGCACGCGGGCATTCGACTTCCAGATCCACAAGGGAGAAGTGAACGGTTTTACGGGGCTTTTGGGATCGGGCCGAAGCGAGAGCGTCCGCGCCATTTTCGGCGCCGACCGCATTGCGGGCGGCACGGTGAAGGTCAACGGACAGTCCGTGAAAATCGGCAAGCCCAGGGATGCCATGCGGCACGGCATCGGGTATCTGCCCGAGGACCGCAAGCAGGACGGCATCGTGGAGGACCTTTCCGTCCGCGACAACATCATCCTGGCGCTGCAGGTGCTCAAGGGCTTTTTCCGGCCCTTCTCGCGTGCGGAGGCGGAGGCATTCGCGGATCAGTACATCAAACTGCTCGGCATCAAGACCGCCTCCTCCGAGACACCCATCAAGTCGCTGTCCGGCGGCAACCAGCAGAAGGCGATTCTGGCCCGCTGGCTGCTGACGAATCCCCAGTACCTGATTCTGGACGAACCGACGCGCGGCATTGATGTGGGCACGAAGGTCGAAATCCAGAAGCTTGTCCTCAAGCTCGCCGAAGACGGCGTCAGCGTGACATTCATCTCCTCGGAGATCGAGGAGATGCTCCGCACCTGTTCGCGGCTCATCGTCATGCGCGATCGCCGCATCGTGGGCGAACTGATGGGCGAGGACATGACACAGGCGAAGGTCATGCGCACGATTGCGGGGGAGGCCGTCCAAAATGGCTAAGTGGTTCATGAAGGGTTCCAGGTCCCAGTTGCTTGTCCCGTTTTCGGCGCTGCTGCTGCTTGTGATCTTCAATCTGATCCGGGATCCAAGCTTTTTCTCCATCAACCTTGCCATCAACAACGATGGCAACGCGGTGCTGCAGGGCAACCTCATCAGCATCCTCGAGGGCGCATCCGAGCTTGCCATCCTGGCGATCGGCATGACGCTGGTCACGGCATCCTCACGGGGACAGGACATCAGTGTGGGCGCCGTCGCGGCCGTCGCGGGCAGCGTGTTTGTCCGCGTGCTGCGGGCGAACGAAATCACCCTGCCCGTCATGCTCGGCGCCTTTGTGGCCGCCTGTGCCGTGGCCATGCTGTGCGGCCTGTTCAACGGCACGCTGGTCTCCGTGTTCAAGATCCAGCCCATGATCGCGACCCTCATCCTGTTCTCGGCGGGCCGTTCCATCGCGTACTGGATCAACGGCGGCGCGACACCGACGGTGGAAGGTCCGCTGATCAGCTATGTGGGAAAGCTGATCCCGGGCATACCGATCCCTTCTCCCATCCTGATCGTGATCCTGTTCGGCGTGCTGGTTTCGCTTGTGCTCCGGTTCACCAACCTGGGCCTCTACACACAGGCGGTCGGCATCAATGAGAAATCGGCCCATCTCAATGGCATCAACGCGGTCGGCATCAAGCTGATCACCTTCATGATCATCGGCGTGTGCGCGGCCATCGCTGGATCCATCGGCGTTTGCAAGATCGGTCTGATCAACCATGAGAAGCTGCTGCTGGATATCGAAATGGACGCGATCCTGGCGGTCGCCATCGGCGGCAATGCGCTGGGGGGCGGCAAGTTCAGCCTCATCGGTTCCGTGACGGGCGCATACGTCATCCAGGCGCTGACAACCACCCTGTACTCCATCAAGGTGCCGTCGACCCAGGTCAAGGCGTACAAGGCCGTCGTGATCATCCTCATCGTGGTGCTGGGCTCGCCGGCCCTGAAAGCCTGGCTGGGCAAGCTGCGCGACAGGAAGCTCAAGCCGCTCATCGACAGGCTGACACGCAAACCGGCGAGTGCGACGCCGCAACGATGAATGCGGCGCGTCACGGGCGGGGCGGCATGTCACGAATGTGGCCGCGCATCAGGATGCGGCGGGCCAGGGTGTGTGGTTGATCTTCGCGGACAGCGACAGGAATTCACGAAGTGTATCGGAGAATCCACGGAATGCAACGGAGAATCCACGGAATGCAACGGAGAGACAATATGGCAAGCAAGCATGAGTCATTGTCAGCAGGACCCGGCAAGAAGCGCAGGGAACCCATATCCAATACGAACCTGCTTCTGGCCATCACGATATGCACCTTCATCGGCATGTATGCACTTGCCATGCTGGTATGGGGCGGAGGGTTCCGCAATCCCCAGCAGTTCCTCGACATCTTCAACAACAATGCGTTTCTGATCGTGATCGCCTGCGGCATGACGGTCGTGATGATCGCCGGCGGCATCGACATTTCGGTGGGTGGCGTGACCGCACTGGTCACCATGGCCAGCGTGGTCTACCTCAACAGCGGCAACGGCAGCGTGTTTGGCTCCCTGTGCATCGCCCTGGGGATCGGTCTCGCTTTCGGCCTGATCCAGGGCCTGCTGGTCGCCTATCTGGATGTGCAGCCGTTCATTGTCTCGCTGGCCGGCATGTTCTTCGCCCGCGGCATGATCACCATCATCAGCAACGATCCGCAGACCGCGACGCTGGAATCCTTCCTCGCCCTGAAGGCGTTTCGCATCACGATTCCCGGCATCGGCTACTACGCGAAGAATGGCAACTTCATCCCCGCGACGCTGGAACCGGGGGTCATCGTGGGCCTCGCCGTGGTGCTTGTGATCTTCGCCATGCTGCGATGGACCCGGTTCGGCCGCAACCTGTATGCGGTGGGCGGCAACAAGCAAAGCGCCCTGATGCTCGGCATCAATGTCAAACGCACGAAACTCCTCTCGTACCTGCTGTGTGGATTGCTGGCGGGCATCGGCGGCTTTGTCTACCTGCTGCACACCGGGGCGGGCGACGCGGCCAACGCCACCGCGGCGGAGATGCAGGCCATCGCGTCGGCCATCATCGGCGGCACGCTGCTGACCGGCGGCGTCGGCAATGTCGTCGGCACGTTGTTCGGCGTGCTGTCCCTGATGACCATCAACAACATCGTGCGCGCTTCCGGCTTGCGAGACCCCTGGTGGCAGAGCATCACCACGGGTCTGATGCTGTGCTTCTTCATCCTGTTGCAGAGCGTCGTGCTGTCGGTTCGGGAGAAGCAGGGCGTATCGGTGCTGCCTGCATGGCTCAAGGGCAAGCAGGGGGATGCGGCGGGAGCGGTGACGGGCGGGAAGGCCTGACCCGCACCCAACATTTGCAACGAGCGCCATACGCATCATCATCATCATGGCGGGAGAAGCCCGCAAGAAACGGCTGTCGGACGATCAGGGGTCCGGCAGCCGTTTTGCTTGACTTGTTTCCGACATGTGGTGCGGCACGCGTTCGTGGATGCGGCATGAGCGGACCGGTGCGTCATGACACGGAAAGCTTCCCTCAAGGAAGAATGTGTCATCTGTGCGGGCGGATCAGTCCTCAGGCAGACGGATCAGTATTTGAACCGGGCCACATGGGTCCGCAGCTCTGTCGCCAGGTCGTTGAGCGCGGAGGAGGCTCGCGCCAGCTCCGCCATCGAGGAGGTCTGTTCCTCGACGGATGCGGCCGTTTCCTCCGCACCGGCGGCATTCTCTTCCGATATGGCGGACAGATCCTGCAGGATGCACACCACCACATCATTCTGCCCCTCGATGGTTTTCGTGGCGGAGCCAAGCGACTCGATGGCCTGCCTCATCTGCCCGACTGCGTCGGAGATGCCTTCGAATTTGCGTGAGGTATCTCCGACGCGCTCGCTTTGACGCACCATGAGCTCCCTGACGGACTGCATGTCCGTGACGGCCCGTGCCGCCCTGGATTCCAGCTGCCCGATGATGGTTTCGATTTCCTTGACAAACCCGCTGGACGAGATGGCCAGCGAGCGGATTTCATCCGCCACAACGGCAAATCCGCGTCCCGCCTCGCCGGCCCGGGCCGCTTCGATGGCCGCATTGAGCGCAAGCAGGTTGGTCTGCGCCGCCAGGCGTTGGATCATGCCGGTGGCCGTGGCGATCTGATCTGCGCTGTTGCGGGTCTCCTGCACGATTTCGGCAACCGAGTCCACGGCCGTCCGGCTCTTGTCGGTATCGGAGACGAGGTGGCCGAGTATCTGCGTTCCCTCGTTCTGCAGGGAGATGACATCCTGGGATGCGCCATGCAGCAGGGTCATCATGCGACCGCTCAGCTCGAGCTGTTGTCCGAGCATGGCCATGCCGTTGACGCCTGATTCCGTTTGCCGGGCCTGCTCGGAGGCGCCCTGCGCGATCTCCGTGACGGTGTGCGCCACATCGTCCGCCGCACGGGAGACCTGCTCCGATGTTTCGAACAGGCGGCCGGATGCGGTGGTCACCTGCTCCGAGGTGTCCTGGACCGTGGAGATGAACGCGCGCAGGCTGCGCACGATGCTGTCGAATGCGCCCGCCATTTGTCCGATTTCATCCTTGCGACGTACCAGTTCCTCCGGGATGCCGTGCCGGATGTCAAGCGCCGCGATGCCGGAGGAATGGGAGACCAGCCTGAGGATGGGGCGCGACAGGTTCCGGCCGATCAGGAATGCGATAACGATGGACAGCAGCAGCAGGCCGATGGACATGGCGATGGAAACCATGAGCATTTGATTCCGGAATTCCCATATCTGCGCCACACTCTCGGCTTCAGACACGCCGATGAAGAGGATGCCCTGCACCTGGCCGCCCATGATGATGGGATCATAGGAGGCAAGATAGGAAACGCCGTTGATGATGTCTGTGCCAAGGAAACGCTTGCCTGTGGCCGTACCGTAATAGGCCGCGCTGTCGGTGCCGAGCATGGTGCCAACGGCCCGTGAGCCGTCCTCGTTGAGGAGGTTGGTGGTGACGCAGCGGAAATCCGACCCGTCGGCGGCAAAGAAGGTGGCTGCCACGCCCAACTCCTGTTGCAGCTTGTCCACCAGGACGGTATCTCCCTCGATGGGTGTGCCGTTCTGGGCATAAAACGCGCCGCCCTTCAGGGACAGGCTGCCATAGGCATCCCTCAGGTACGCGCGGGCTGAAGCAGCGTTGCTCTTGAGCTGTGCTTCCAGCATGCTCTGCTGCAGCTTGCTCATGGAACGTGCGGCCTGACCGATGTTGATCGCGGTGAGTGCAACACCGATGACAAGAATCAGCAGGCCGAAAGACAGAACAATGCGTCTTTGAATGCTGTGCTTCATCGTCCCCTCCATGAAATGACCGGGTCGCTCGTCCGTAGTATTGATCTGGATGACAAGCGTCGCTACAATGCATACAGTGTAACATAAATGAAGCGACTTGTCCGATGAAATCCTTGTGTGATGCGGGTTTGATACACAGCAAAGACCATATCGTTATGTGCAGCAACCGCTGCGTGGGAAAAGGGGGATGCTGTTTCGGCCGATCGCAGCCTATGCGGAATGCTTTGCCCGGTACATCTCCTTGTCCGCGCGCTCGAGCAGGAGCGCATATGTGTCCCCTTCCTGCAGCGATGCGACGCCGAAGCTGGCCGCGATGCGGTAGATGCCCTCACGCAGCGCCACTGCATCCTGCCGCATGGATGCCAACAGGTGGCCGATGGCTTGATGGGCCTGTTCCGCCGTGGTTTCCGGCATCAAAAGGATGAATTCGTCGCCACCATGGCGTCCGATGAGGTCAAAGTGGCGCACATGCGATATGAGAAAGTTCGCAAAGTGGATCAGCACCTGATCGCCCGTCGCATGGCCATAGGTGTCGTTGACCTGCTTGAAGCGGTCGATGTCCGCCATGATCAGGCACAGCGACGTGTGATAGCGCTTCGCCCGTTCCATTTCCTGTTCGGCCAGGCACTTGAAGCGGGAACGGTTCAACAGGCCCGTCAGTTCGTCGGTCTGGGCCATCCGCTTCAGGTTCATGCCTTCGACCCGCTCCGTGACATCCATGCAGCTGCCGATATAGCCGGCGAACGCACCGGTTTGATCGTAATAGGGCGTGCCGTGGTCGTTGATCCAGCGGTATTCGCCATCCGCGCGGCGCAGTCGATACTCCATCACGAAGGCTTTCCGCTCGGAAAAGGATGCCAGATAAATGGCGATGCATCGTTCCAGGTCTTCGGGATGCACCCCTTCCGTCCAGCCGTTGCCGATTTCCTGCTCCATGGAGCGACCGGTGAAATGCAGCCAGGTGGCGTTGAAGTAGTCGCATTTCGTGTCCAGCCCCGCCCGCCAGAGCATGTTGGGCGCGTTTTCCACGATCAGCCGGTATTGCTCGAAATCCATCATGCCGTTTGCCCGTCCTGTGTTCCAGCGTGTGATTGCTGGATAGATACCACCAATCGCCGGCAAAATCCCGGGGGGGGTTCAACCCAGTGCGACGTCCAGCACCATCATGATGGCAAAACCCAGCATCGCACCGATGGTTGCGATGTCTGTCTTGGATCCGCCCTCTTCATGCTGCGCTTCCGGTATCAGCTCCTCGATGACGACGTAGATCATCGCCCCTGCCGCAAACGCCAGTGCGTAAGGCATGATCGGCTTCATGGCGATGACGGCGAATGCGCCGATCACGCCGGCGATGGGCTCGACAATGCCGGAAGCCTGCCCGTACAGGAAAGCCTTGGTTCTGCTGAAGCCCTCCCTGCGCAGGGGGATGGAAACCGCGGCCCCCTCGGGAAAGTTCTGCAGCCCGATGCCGATCGCCAGGGCGATCGCACCGGCCACGCTCGCGCCGGCGGTGTCTCCGGAGGCCGCCGCGCCGAATGCGACACCGACGGCCAACCCTTCCGGTATGTTGTGCAGCGTGATGGCCATGACCAACAGGATGCTGCGCTGCCAGGACGTTTTGGGGCCTTCGGCCTGGGCGCTGGGCAACCCCATGTGCAAATGCGGCAGCAGCTTGTCGACCGCATACAGGAAGCCGCCGCCGAGCAGAAAGCCCGCAGCGGCGGTCAGCCAAGCAACCTGTCCCTGCTCCTCGGCCATGGCGATGCCCGGAGCGAGAAGCGACCAGAAGCTCGCGGCGATCATGACACCAGCCGCAAAGCCGAGCATTCCGTTGAGAAGTGTCTTGTTCAGGCTTTTGAAGAAAAATACCAACGAAGCGCCCAGTGCCGTGACGGCATAGGTGAAGAGTGTTCCCATCAGTGCCTGTTGGACCGGAGTGAACTGGGCGATGAATGCGATCATGGGGAACATCTCCTTTGTCTGCGCGTGCCGATGGTGGTCCCGGAGCCGGGGCGCCAGGGGAAGGCCCGACAGGCCATTACCTGTATTCTTGCACGCACTTCATGTTTTTTCAACTTGGGATTGCGTTTGACCGGCCTGCTGCGGGTGCGCCGCGTGAATCCCGCTCCGATCGGAGTGCCCGCTGTGTTCAAGGCTGTACCGCTTTCGATGGCGGAATGCCAAACTTGCGCTTGAACAGACGGCTGAAATGAAACTCGTCGTAGAAGCCGAAGCTGCCGGCCACTTCCCGCAAGGTGCGTTCCGGCTGATCGAGCAGCATGCGGCGCGCCATTTCAAGCTTCAGGTCCATCTCGTACCGGTGCGGGGAGTTTCCTGTGGCTTTTCGGAATTTGGCCGTCAGCGCGCGGGTGGACAGGTGAACCGCTAACGCCAGCTCCTCGAGCGTGTGGAAACGATCCGGTTCCCGCCGGATCCGCAGCAGGACATCCGCCATCAGGTGTGCGTCCCGATCCCGGTTGCCCTGCGCCTGCTCCTGGAGGCGGATCAGAAGAAGATCCGCAAGGATGGCCAGCTTGGCCGGTTTCATCCGTTCGTCCGACCAGAAGGTGTGCACGATGTCCTCGAACAGGGACAAGATGCTGGCCGAATCGCATCGCCGAATGACGACGGGAAGATCCACCCCATGTTCTGTGTGACCGCAGGCAGGGGATTCCGCTCCGAAGGAATCCTCCGGCAGGCGGGAAAGATGGACAAACATCGTGCGCACCTCTGTCGGACAGGGAATCACCCCGGCATGTGCGTGCCCGGCATGCAGCAAAATGACATCCCCGGGTCCAAGCGGATATGCGACGCCTTCCTGGCCGATGGTCCAGGTTCCTTCCAGGATCAATACGAGGTCATGCTCGGCCATGGTGCGGTCCGGATGCATTTCTCCGGCGAAATGGCGGTTGTAGTTGGCCAGCGTCACGTTCCGCCTCCGGTTGATGGCCAGTCTGTTCATGAAACCCCTTTTCACCTGCTTGTCGGTTCTTCGCCCGGTCTCGCCTTGTCACACGAACGCCACGCTGCGCCGTGTGCCATATGTGCACAGTATTTCCCGATTATACATGTTAGCTTCCGTAACTTCCATTCATTATCGCGGTCAATCCTTATACGATAAGCCCGAGAGAAGCATGAAAACCATTGAAATGGCATGCTTTCACGTAGTGTGGCACGCGGGACGGCATCGGCTTCCTGAAAGCTGCCATCAGGTTTCTGTTCCCGTATGTCTATCCCGAGCTGCTGTTCCGGCACCTGATGGCGGTCCGGGCAGATATCCTGGAAGACCAGGCTTGGAACAATCCCGATAAGGAGATGCGCATGAAACGCAAATGGAATGTCGCCTTGGTGGGTCTTGGCTTTGGGGGCGCCTTCGTCCCGGTTTATCGTCATCATCCCGAAGTGGGCCTTTTGGGGCTGTGCGATGCGGACGGGGAGAAAGCGCGCCGATTCCAGGACCGGTACCGCTGCGACCGGGTGTACGCCTCGCTTGACGAAGTGCTTGCGGACCCCGACATCGACGCGGTGCACCTGGTCACACCGATTCCGCTGCACGAGGAGCAGACCGTCCGTGTGCTGGAATCCGGCAGGCACTGCGCATGCACCGTGCCGATGGCGTTGATCCTGGAAGGGCTGCAACGGATCATCGATGCCGTGCGAAGCTCCGGGAAGACATACATGATGATGGAGACCTCCGTCTACACCACGCATTTCCTGCAGGTGCGGGAGATGGTCCAGCAAGGCGCCTTCGGGCGCATCCAGATGGTGCGCGGCGCCCATTACCAGGACATGGAGCACTGGCCGGAATACTGGAAGGGCCTTCCGCCCATGCATTACGCCACACATGCCATCGCGCCGATGGTGATGGTTCTTGACTCCCCCATCGTGCAGGTTCACGGATTCGGCACCGGCCGGATGAGACAGGAGCTTGTGGAGCCGTATGGCAACCCGTATCCCATGGAATGCGCCGTGTTCCGGTTTGCGGACGGCACGGTCGGAGAGGCGACGCGCGCGCTCTTTGCCAGTGCGCGCGGGTATACGGAGAGCTTCTGCGTGTATGGGGAATCGCAGGCCTTCGAATGGCAGCAAGTCGAAGAGGAGGATCCGGTCCTGTTTGTTCTCGGGAATACGGTTCCGGATGGGAACGGCGGTTTCTAGCGCGGCCTCCCGTCGTCCAGCAGACGCATCCGATGCCGGAACCGGGCGGAGCTGCTTCCGCCTCGGATCGCACCCTATACCGTAAAGGGAAGGTACTTCGATGAAACAAATCCCCAGCTGACCTTCGAGGAAGGGGGTGGCCATGGCGGCTCACACCCCCACTTGGTCCATGAATTCCTGAGCAGCCTTTCGGAAGGAAGAAAGCCGCTCCTCGACGAGTTCCGGTCAGCCAACATCACGGGCGCGGGCATCTGCGCGCATATGTCGGCCATGGATGATGGACGGCCGATCCGGGTGCCGGACTTCCGTCACGTCGTCTGAACAGGGAGGACATCAGGCCGCACAACGCCGGGCATGAACGAACAGGATGAAATCCGGCGAGGTCGCGCTTCGCCATGGTTCGCAGAAAAGGAGGACCTGACCGATGGTTCACGATGCGTACATCCACCCCAAACGCGTGACAGGCCGGCGGAACAACATGATCTATGGCCAATTTCTCGAGCATTTCCACCGCCAGATCTATGGCGGGGTTTATGATCCGGGATCAAGGCTGTCCGACGGGCAGGGGTTTCGGACCGATGTCCTCGCCGCATTGAAGCGGATCGGCACCCCCATCCTCCGATGGCCCGGCGGATGCTTTGTCTCCGCCTATCACTGGAAGGATGGGGTGGGAAGTCACCGCGTGCCGTCGTTCGACAAGGCCTGGCGTGTGGAGGAAAGCAACGCGTTCGGCACGGACGAGTTCATCGCGCTTTGCAGGCAGATCGGCACGGAACCGTACATCTGCACCAACGCGGGAAGCGGCACGCCCGAGGAAATGAGCGACTGGGTGGAATACTGCAACCTCGGAACCGAAGGGAAGTGGGCAAGGGCACGCATCGCAAATGGTCATGCGGAGCCTTACAACGTCAAATACTGGAGCATCGGGAACGAAAACTACCTTCCGGGAGAGATCGGTTCGAAAACCGCGTCGGAATGGGGCCGTTATGTCAAAGAGTCAGCCAAGATGATGAAGCGCGTGGATCCGTCCATCCAGCTGCTGGCCGCCAGCGTGGCGGATATCGACTGGAATGTGGGCCTGCTCAAAGAAGCAGGTGGCATGCTGGATTGGATCTCCATCCATGGGTATTGGGATCCGCTGTGGCAGGACAATCGCCCGTCCGGCTATGAGGCTTGCATGGCGCAGACCCTGGCCATCGAGGACACCATCCTGAAGGCGGAGCATATGCTGGGTGCCCTCGGGTATCTGGGGAAGATCAAAATCGCATTTGACGAATGGAACCTCCGCGGCTGGCATCATCCGAATGTGGATGCCGGACTGACCCCCGAGGCCTATCTCCTGCCCCGTGACGAAAACGACCGCAACGAGGACTACACCCTGGCGGATGCGGTGTTTGCCGCATGCTTCCTCAACCAGTGCCTCAAACACTGCAACACCGTCGGCATGGCCAATTTCGCTCCGGTTGTGAATACCCGGGGGGCCATATGCACGCATGAAAACGGGTTGGTGCTGCGCCCGACCTATCATGTGTTCGAGCTGTACGCGGCGCACATGGGGGATACCGTGGTGGACAGCTGGCTCGCCTCCGGTGATGTGTTCGAGGTGTCCACAGGCGGAAGGACCGTCCAGGTGCCGGCACTGGATCTTGTCGCGACCAGGAGCACCGGCGCGGACGATCTGCGGATTTCCCTTGTCAATCGCCATCCGGACCGGTGCCAGACGGTTCGTCTCCGCCTGGAGAGCGTGCCGGCATGTGAATCGGCGAAGCTGTATACGCTGGCCGGCTCCTCCAAGGACGCCTGCAACAGCGTGACGCACCCGGACGGCGTACGCGTTGTGGAACAGACTGTGCCGCTTCGCGGCGTATCCGGCTTGCATGTCGAACTCATGCCCCATTCCGTCAACATCCTTGTCTTGCAAACGGCGACGGCATGATCCGGAATCGGCCAACGCGGCAACGCCAAAGCCTGGATTCGCGCTTCCCGTTGCCGGCGTTGGCTGGATGCGCCGCGGTTGTGTGTCACGACGGCTGTGATACAAGGTACTGGTGCGTCCCGGTTTTCACGGTTTCGCACCGGCCATCCGGCAGGCGAACGTCCGCGCGGGTGTTGCACGGAATGCGCACGATCAGCCGCATGCCGTCCGCCGTCCTTTCCCATCCGCTCTCCACCGGGCCGTACACGCTCTGGTAGCACGCCTTCGCATGGGTCAGGCCGCCACCGGGTCTGGGCGCGATGGTGAACCGGTTCCCCGCCTCAACCCGGATGCCGCACATGGTCCGGAACAGCCATTCGCAGACCGCACCCTTGGAATAGTGGTTCAGGGAGGCGATGCCGCCCTGGGCCATGGTTCCTTCCCAGGATTCCCAGACGGTCGTCGCGCCGTTTTTCGGCATGAACAGCCAGCCCGGCATGTCCTCGTTCTCCAGCAGGCGGTAGGCGTGTTCGATGTCCAATTCCGCCAGCACATCCAGGATGAACGGGGTGGACAGGAAGCCGGTTCCCAACCGCGTCACGGCCACCCTGGTATCGAGGGCCGCCGTTCAGGGCGGGATGGACGTGGACGACGCATTCCGATTGAGCGATGCGTTCATCCAAAAATGCGAGCTGCTCCAGACGATGGATCGCATCATCAATCTCCAGTATCACATGGTGCTCGACTACACAAGCCGGATGGAACGGCTGCAGTTTGGCGCGAAGGCATCGAAGCTGGCGATCGCCGTTGCGAACCATGTGCGCCGTCACCTGTCCGAACCGATCACGGCGGAGGCGATCGCCGACAGCCTTTACATGAGCCGGCCGTATTTGTCCCGGAAGTTCAAGGACGAGACCGGGATGACATTGACGGATTATGTGCTCAAGGAGAAAACGGAAGAAGCGAAACGCCTGCTGCGCCATTCCGACAAATCAGCGACAGCCATCGGCACCTACCTGGGTTTCTCGTCCCAGGGGCATTTCTCACGGGTGTTCAGCAAGTATGCGGGTGTGACGCCATCCGCATACCGGAAGCATGCCGGGTTTCTGAATACTTGAGTTCCCGCGCATGCAGGGCATATGACGCAATATCAGCGCTTGTTCATGTGTGTCTTGACGAAGGCGTTGCGGTATTGGGAGGGTGTCATCCCCTCGTATTGCCGGAAAACCTTCATAAAGTGCTTCTCATCGTCATAACCGGTCTGCGCTGCGACCTCCCGGACGGTGATGAGCTGTTGGAGCAGCAGCTGCCGGGCAGCGGCCATCTTGACCCTGTGAATGTACTTCAGAAGCGGGTACCCTGTCACCTGACGAAACAATGAGGAGAGGTAGTCCGGATTGTAGTTGAACTTCTCCGCCACATCCTGGGCGGTGAGTTTGAGCTCCCGGTTGAGCCGAATCCATTCCATGATTTCGTATAGCCGCTGATCGGAAGAACTGTGTTGGCGGCTGACTCTCATGGTATTGTCGATGCACTGCCGCGAGATCTCCATTGCCAGCAGACTGAGCGTATAATCCATGAAATAGCTGGAGTAGCAGCCGCTGTTCGCATAGTCGAGCAACTGGTGAAACAGGATGGACACCCGCTCCTCCGAATCAAGCCGTCCGAATTCGGGTAACAGGTACACATCCGAAAAGCCGCTGGAAAAACCGCTGCTGTTCATGAGCATCACCTGCTGGCGCATTTCGTCAGCCTCGAGCAGATGCACTTCCTTCTCCCTGCTGAAAAAATGGCACCAATAATAGGCCAGCCCTGGTTCACACACCTCGCAGCCTGTATGGGGATGCCCTGGCAGCAGCAGAATCACATTCCCCTTTTTCATTTCATAGCGTCGGCCGCTCTGCTCGATGTGCAATGTACCCTCCCGGCCGAACAGCAGAACAAACGTATTGAGATTCCTGTCCGGATGCCGCCAGGGAAGGGTCGAGACGAACTTGCCGCAGGTTGCAAATTTCAGGGGTTGGGCACTGTGCGTCATGTAATGCAACATCTGGGTTTTCACCACCTATCCTGTCAATTTGCATACTTTTTTATCGGCATGGTTCCATTATAATGACAGCATCAACAGATGGCAAATCAACTGCAGCGAAGCACCACATAAATAATAGAAGTTTTGTATTCAATTCACAGCCGCCAGAGAAGTTCGTGCAAAGCTTTATGGACAATTGACGGGGACGGCAACAAAAAGTGCATACGTCCGATTCCGATCACCGTGATTTCCGTTTTCTCCCAGGAAGCAGAAATCTAGGGTTTCGCCACCTTTTCTATCCTTTCAGAGGTTGGCCTGGTTTTTTGTACCCGTTTTTGCCGAGAGCTCCGCGCAAGGACACACAAGACCAGGTTTCAGCTGATATAACCACGATTCATGAAGGAGGAAGAAAATGAAGAAAAACCGTGTGGCCGCCATCATCCTCATCCTCGCGTGCACGCTCGCCCTGACCGCTTGCGGCTCCGGCACATCGGCCGCTGTCCCGTCCCCGTTGGAAAGCAGTGCTGGTAACGCTGCCGCGCAGGCAAATGATCCCGCAACCCCGACACCGGACAAGCAAGTCACCCTTTCCTTCATGGGATGGGAGGCATCCCCGCTGGAGACCGAATCCGTCAAGCAGGGCATCGCCGCATTCCAGAAGCAATATCCGCACATCAATGTGGAATACACCCCCGGACTGGCTGGCGCAGAGTATTCAGCCAAACTGCTGACCATGTTCGCCGGCAACGCCGCGCCCGATGTGTTCTTCTGTGGCGATTCCGACTATCGGACCTTTGCGTCGAAGGGTGTGCTGTTCGACATCACGGACAAGTTCGATGCCACCTTCCCGGTGGATGATTTCATTGACTCGAGCAATACCATCATGAACATCGAAGGCAAGTACTTCGGCATTTCCTCGTGTACCGTCTCACCCATTCTTTATTACAACAAGGCCATCTTCGACAAGGCTGGCATCGCATACCCCTCCTCGGATCCGGATGAAGCCATGACCTGGGAGGAGTACCGCGCCCTGTCACTCAAGCTGACCATCAAGAACGGCGACAAGACCGAACAGTATGGCACCTATGGTCTTGAAAGCTGGTTGATGACACCGATGCTCTATTCCAACAACGCAAGCCTGTTCGACAAGGACTACACGAAAACGACAATCAACACGCCCGAAGCGGCCGAAGTGTTCAATGCCATCCGGGATCTGCGCATTGTCGACGGATCTGCTCCCGACGCGACCACGCTCGAGAACATCGGCATGAGTGCCGCGCAGATGCTGCAAACCGGCAAGGTCGCCACGCTCGTGGATGGATCCTGGGCGCTCCAGCAACTGTCCACCCTCGACTTCGAGGTCGGCATGGCTCCGCTCCCGAAGTTCCAGAATGCCATCACCACCGGCAGCGCCCATCTGCACTCCATTTGGGCGAACACCCCCTATCCGGCGGAGAGCTGGGAATTCCTCAAGTTCCTGTCCGGCTACGACTATCAGGGTGCGCTGGTGGCTTCAGGCCTCTGGATGCCCAACCGCAAGTCCATGTATCGTCCCGACGGTGTCGCGAAATGGTACCGGGATGACGTTCATGGCGACTCCTACAAGAACATGCTCCCCTATTTCCAGGAGGCCATGGCCTATCCGGGTGCCCTGTGGCCCTCCAGCAAGCTTGGATCCATCATCGATGAGGAGCGGTCCAAGTATTTCAAGGACGGCCAGTCCACGGAGGACACACTCGCAAACATCCAGACCCGCTGCGACGAGGAGCTCCTGCGCTTCAACTGACGATTGAATGCGCACGTGGGAAACGCCAGCGTGTCAACAGAATGCAGACTCCTGCATCCCAAGACACGAATTCGAGCCTTGCACTGAATCTGGACGAAATAAGCACAACCACGTGTATCCGGAGGGCGGAGATTCCGTTCTCCGGATACCGGCTGTTGTGATGCCGCCGCAATAAGGAGATGCCATGACGGATATGCCGCTCAAAATCAAGACAGTCTCCGCCAAACGGGGGAATCTGTTGTATCGGGACGGCTTCTGGGCCGCCATCATGCTGTTGCCCAACCTCATCGGATTCATGATGTTCCTGTTCATCCCGATTGTCGCCGCCTTCGTGCTCAGTTTCATGGAGTATGATGTCATCTCCCCGATGAAATTCATCGGCCTTTCGAACTACATCGAAATGTTCCATGACCCCATCGTCGCAGAAACCCTTCGCAACACCGTTGTGTACACAGTCATCGTTGTTCCTTCCGGCATGGCGCTTTCCCTGATCCTCGCGCTTGCGCTCGATCAGAACATCGCAGGACGCCGCATCTTCCGTGCTGTCTATTTTCTGCCCTCCATCACCTCGATGGTCGCCGTCGCGGTGGTGTGGCAGTGGATCTACAACCCGGAATTCGGCCTGTTGAACTATCTGCTTTCCCTGTTCGACATCGACGGCCCCGCCTGGCTGTCAAGTTCCAAAACCTCACTGCTGTCCATCGCGATTGTGGGTATCTGGAAGGGCATGGGCTACAACATGCTGCTGTTCCTGGCTGGTCTGCAGGGCATCTCGACCAGCTATTACGAAGCCGCGAAGCTCGATGGCGCGAACGCTTTTCAGGAGTTCATCCACATCACCTTTCCCATGCTCCGGCCCACCACATTCTTCATCTTCATCATGTCCATCATCGGCTCCTTCCAGGTATTCGACTCCGTGATGCTGATGACCAGCGGTGAACCCGGACGTTCCTCGTCCGTGCTCGTCCATTACCTTTACCAGAACGCGTTTGAGTACTTCCGCATGGGATACGCCTGCGCCATAGCCTATCTGCTGTTCTTTATCGTCGTGACGCTGACGCTCATCAACCTGAGGATGGAGAAATCCACCATGTCCATGTATTGACCGGCGCATCCGGACACGACGTAGAAAGGTGAACATATGATTGAAAGCGCCCGCCCACGCCAAGGAGCTCTTTCCGCGAAAGCGATGACCCCGTTTCAACGTGGCATGAGAAAGTACCTCGCCCCCGGCATGATGGCCGCCTATTTCCTGTTGACGCTTGGCGGTCTGACCATGCTGCTGCCCTTCATCTGGATGATCTCCACCTCATTCAAGAACCTGGGCGAAGTGTTTGTCTTTCCGCCCACTTTCCTGGGTGAACGCTTCGTATGGCAGAATTACACCATGATTTCTTCCCGCTTCAATTACTGGTCCTATTTTCTCAACAGCACCAAAATATCCGGCTGGGTGGTATTCTTCCAGCTGTTCACCAGTTCGATGGCCGGCTTCGTCTTTGCCCGTCTCAACTTCAAGGGACGGGACAAGCTGTTTGCCTTGTATCTGATGACCATGATGGTCCCCTTCCAGGTCACCATCATCCCGAACTTCCTGCAGATGTCCCTCTACAAGCTCATCAACACCCATTGGTCGCTGATGATCCCGCCGATGGTTTCCGCTTTCGGCACGTTCCTGATGAGACAGTTCTTCCTCACGGTGCCGCGGGAACTGGTCGAAGCCGCAAAAATCGACGGCTGTACCCCGTTTGGCACCTTCCTGCGCGTCCTGCTGCCGATGGCCAAGCCAACAATCGCCTCGCTTGCCATCTTCTGCTTCATGGGCATCTGGAACGACTATTTTGGCCCATTGATCTATCTGAGCAAGGAAACCCTGTACACCTTGCCGCTGGGGCTGGCGAAAATGAAAGGCATGTACGCAACGGATTGGCCGGTGCTGATGGCTTCCACCTGCATCTCCATCCTCCCGGTGCTGGTCGCGTTCCTGCTGGCACAGGATGCCTTTGTCAAAGGCGTCATGATGACCGGCCTGAAGGACTGACCCAAATACATGGCCTCATGGGGCCACAAGAGGAGACAACTGTGACATGAACGAGAAACCGGCCATCCACAGCATTCCGGCGATCAAGAATGTTAGCATCGGCAGCGGATTCTGGGGGTTCTATCTGGGAAGCGTCCGCGACAAGGTGCTGCCCTATCAATGGAAGGCGCTCAATGACGAAATTCCGGACGCGGAACCCTCGCACTGCGTGGAGAACTTCCGTATGGCCGCCAGCAGGAACGCCGGCGCGTCGGTGGATCCGTCGTCGTTCCACGGCATGGTCTTTCAGGATTCCGACCTGGCCAAGTGGCTTGAGGCAGCCGCCTATCTGCTCGCGACCCGTGACGACCCGGCGCTGGACAAAACGGTGGATGAAATGATCGACCTGATCGGCGCGGCGCAGGAACCGGACGGCTATTTGAACACCTATTTCACGGTGGCGCATCCGGATCAGAAATGGACCAACCTGACCCACCATCACGAGCTGTATTGCGCCGGTCACATGCTGGAGGCAGCCATCGCGCTGCATGAATGTACGGGACGCACCAAGCTGCTGGCGATCATGGAGCGGAACCTGGCCTGCATTGCGTCCGTACTGGGACCGGAAGCAGGCAAGAAGCGCGGGTATCCCGGACACCCCGAGCTCGAGCTGGCCCTGATGCGCCTGTACCGGCTCACCGGCAAGGAGCAATATCTGCAAATGGCTGCCTGGTTCGTGGACGAACGGGGTCAGTCCCCCTTGTACTTTGAGCGGGAGGAAGCGGCACGCGGTGACAAACGCCTGTGGTCCAGAGAGGTCATCCGTCCTCCGCTCGCTTATTTCCAGGCAGACAAACCCGTGCGGGAACAGGCGGAGATCCGCGGACACGCCGTACGCGCGCTGTATTTGCTGGCCGGCATGGCGGATGTCGCCGCGCATACGGGGGACCCCTCCCTGGACCGGACTGTTCGGCGCTGGTGGGAAAGCACGGTGAACCGTCAAATGTATGTCACGGGCGGTGTGGGCAGCACGCACCATGGCGAGGCGTTCAGCTTTCCCTACCATCTTCCCAACGATACAGTCTATGCCGAAACCTGCGCGTCCATCGCCCTGATCTTCGTCGCCCAGCGGTTGCTGCGCAGGTCTCCGGATCGGGCCGTGTCCGACGTGATGGAGCGCGCCCTGTACAACACCTGCATCGGCAGCATGCAGCGGGATGGCACCCGGTTCCTGTATGTCAATCCGCTGGAGGTTTGGCCGGAGGCAAGCAGGAACGACTGCGACCACTGGCACGTCACCCCGCAGCGGCAGAAATGGTTTGGCTGTGCCTGCTGCCCGCCGAACCTGGCCCGCCTCATCGCCTCGCTTGGACAGTATGCCTACAGCATGACCGGCCTAAGCGCATGGGTGCACCTGTACGTGGAGGGACAGGCGGTTCTGACGACCCCGGAAGGCTTGAACATGCAACTCGATGTGAAAACCGCCTATCCGTATGACGGAACGGTCACCATCGGCAAAACGGGCTCCGCCGGCACACTGGCACTCCGCATCCCGGCATGGTGCAGGCAATGGCGGATATCTGTCAATGGAAAGGATCTGACGCGTCCGCAGGCCGAGCTGCCAGCGGACGGATATGTGCCTGTGGCGCTTGAAGCCGGTGCACAGATCCTCACGCTGACACTCGACATGCCGGTCGAACGCGTCTACTGCAGCACCGCTGTTCCGGAAAACATCGGCAAGGTGGCTGTCACACGCGGCCCTCTGGTCTATTGCATCGAGGGTGCGGACAATGGAACCTCCCTGTGGCAGTGCGCGCTTCCGAGGGAAGCCGTGCTGAAGGCGGCGTTTGACGAAAATCTGCTCGACGGGATGACCGTCATCACGGCCGAGGGCGTCCGCCTGACAAGTGAAGTTGAACATACACAAGGTTCACAGGTGGCGTTGAGCGAGGCCCGACCGCGGGGACTGTACGAACCGGACACCCGCATCCGGAAGATGCACGCCAAGCTCACCTTCATTCCTTACCATGCCTGGAGCAATCGGGAAGTTGGTGAAATGCGTGTGTGGGTGACAGAAACGTGATCCATGGATGTCAGCACACCGTACCGGCGGATGTGGCATGGTAACGGGACAAATGATGTTGATAAATGGGAAGCCTGATGGATCACCAGGTGTGGTCCATCAGGCTCCTGGTTTGGTCGATGACTTCGGTGAATCCGCTGCCTGCAGTGTAAGCGTGTTGATTCTGGATTGTCTTCAACATGCAAGGGCGTTCCGGACGATCCTTCCGTCATGTGATGAGGATCAGGGTGTTGGCGGTATGCCGAGTTCACGCTTCTTATTCCGCAACCGGTCTATCAATCGACCAGTATTCGTTCAAGATCGTGCACGGATAAAGGAATTCACTGAATCAACCCTGGAGAATGACCTCGCAATATGGAAGAAACAACGTCAGACTGCGGCAAGAACCACAAGCGTCTCGAGAGGGAATTGGGCGAGGTGTATACGTGTTCATGTTATCGACCTTTTCTCTTTACCTGGTTCTTCACAGGCTGCCCTGTTTGAATAAGATCGCATGTTACGCGAGCGATACGGATAACGATCCCCACAGATCTAGGAGAGTAGCGCCGTCATTTCCCGGTCACGCTGCGGCAATTAATAACACATACTAAATGATTACCAGGGGTTACTATTTGGTCCAGCCGCAAAGTATTTTTTATACACTTCAGTATAGTATTTTGTTTGCGATATGGTATACTTTCTGAGTTCATCGAGGCGAGGCATTACGTAAGTTATCACAAAGTTCTTTGAGAATGCGGATGTCTGCTCTGGCTGAACGAGAAAGCCGACCCATTCTTTTTCCTTGTTTCTTGTAAGATACTTATTAATGATTTCGTCGCATGCAGCCGACGACAGTTTCATGTCAACCACAGAAAAAGCGCCACAATCATACGAGACCGCCCATTTTTCTGCTTCTGTATACTCTCCCACTGTGGTTGAAACTATACTGATAGATGTATTGCTTGAATAAACATCAAGGGACAGTAAAAAATTAAAACCATTGAGCGATATAAATGGGATGGATGCGTGGCCTGCATGTGTATTCATTGAATAGTAGTTGACAGTCTCAAACCCAATAGAAGATGCCAGTTCTTTGGCAAACTGCGTACTTTTTGGACCTGATGCGATTGTCGTTTCGATGAATTCCACTGCCGCCAGTTTGTGAATGCGGTCTCTTTCGGTTTTTGGTATATTGGACCACTTCTCATATATTACATTCATGGCGGCATCAAAGTTCTTGATACGTGTTTCTGTATCAGCGTATGAATCGTCATATGTGAGATGAATATCCATGTTGCTTACAGGTGTTACATCGTTCGGAAACTTCGTGTTATGGTGAAATGTCAATCCCAAGTAATGTTCGTCTGGAGCAAATCTATATCCGTTGGCATCACCGCCCGCAGCCCACATATTGGGGCCTGTATACCCATTCCAGGATACCGATTCTGAATCCATCGATGCGAATACGTTGGTTGTAAAGCGCCCTCTGCAATCTGCTCCGGAGTTGATTGTTTGTACAGCCTCCATGTATGTAACGGTACGCTTCCGGACGTTGTCATATAGTCCTGTGATGGCTTTCGCAGTGCCTTTTTGTGTTATTCCATCAATATCCAGGTTTTGCGCCATCGTTTCATAGTCCACAATACCCGATGCACTCTTAACGACACCAGCCAGATACCGACTGTCCAGATATGTTGACTTCATGGCCAGTGAAGTATTTCCATTTGCATAGATAAGTCCAGGCCCATCCGGATTAAGCGCGAGTGATCCATTGCCTGCCTTTTTTGCTCTTTCATATGCGGGCAAATCTGATGCGATTGAATTCCTGAAGCGCGTCTCCGGGCGAATAATTCGAGCAATAATGGTTGCTGCCTGCGCTCGGGTAATTGTGGCATTCGGTGAGAATGTCCCCGTAGCATCGATCCCATTGATAATACCGGCATATACCATTGCCTTAACTGCCGCATTATGTTCTTCAGGGATAGTGTCTGGAATCGTAACAAACCTAACGGAGTTAATATGTGCCAATAGCTTGTCATAAAAGAAGTGGCAGAACTCCGCGCGCGTGCAATTTCTCTGCAAGACACGATCCGTCGGAACGTTGAGAGCAGTGTAAACCCCAAATTCCCCTGGCTGAGAAAGCAAGTACTCTACATAAGGTTCATACCATTTTGAAGCGTTTGCAGCGTATCTATCGAGAAAGTACGCAAGAGATGAGTTGCCAATCAAATCTACTAGGCGAGCCAGTATCGTTAGGCACTCCGCTACGGTCATGGGCTTATTTGGATAGAACTGATTGTTCGATCCAACCATCAGCCCCGTTTCATACATAACCTTGACAGCATCGGAATACCATTGATTTGCAGCAACATCCGCAAACAGCCCCTGTGGATACGTTTTGACGGCTAAGGTCTTTGTTTCAATCTCCGTTTGTTGTGAGGACGCATCGATCGATACCGATGTGGCAGACATTATGATTGCCAACGCAATAAAAACTGCCAGGAGTCTTTGTCCGTAATTATCAAAGGCGATCATGCTCTGCCGTTTTGGTTTATTGTCATGTTCTGTTAACAACACCTGCTTCGTCATGCAGCCTCCTGCAATATATCGAGTTATGACATGCAATAGCAATGATCATTTTTATGGGATAGCATAACTTCTACAGCATAATTGGTTTCATGACGTTTTACAACGATCGTGTCTCGTCAAGTGGTGCAAATTCGTCAGATAGTGTCTCGTCAAGTGGTGTAAATTCGTCACGTAACAAAATATCCCATTTCAATATTCATTGAGGCAACAGTAACGCGTCCACTCGGTCTTCATATCCTGGAACGCGTTTCATACTGGATAAGCTAAAGTACCGTTTTTCAGCGCATTTCCATTCGTCATCGACTTCCATGAGTATGGCGCCGACAAGGCGGATGAGCGCATCACGGTTCGGGAATATGCTGACAACGTTGGTCCGCCTTCGCACCTCACGGTTCAACCGTTCCAGCAGGTTCGTCGAATGAAGCTGCGCCCATTGCTCTCGAGGGAAAACCATGTAAGATAACGAATCCATGACTCCTTCCTCCAGTATGCTCATTGCCTGTGGAAAGCGTTTCCCGAGCTGTTCCACAACACTGAAAGCTTGTAGTCGCGCGCTCTCTTGGTCCGGTTGAAGATACACAGTCTTTACCATGGCGGCCACCAATGACTGTGAGTGCTTCGGAATCCGGCACAGTACATTCCGCATGAAATGTACACGGCACCGTTGCCAACAGGCACCAGGGAAAACGGCAGCAATCGCCTTTCTGAGACCTTCATGCGCGTCGCTGACCACGAGTTTCACCCCAGCCAATCCACGCGCCACCAGCGACCGCAAGAAGCCCATCCAGAAGGCAGAATCCTCAGACAACCCGGCGTCCACACCAACGACTGTTCGTTCTCCGTCTTCTGTCACCGCAACAGAAATGACGCTAGCCATCCCTACGACCCGACCATCGTTACGTGCTTTGGGGTAAGTCGCATCCAGCCACAGATACGGATATCGCCCCTCCAACGGACGGCGCCGAAAGTTATCTATACTCTCGTCAAGGCCTTTGGCAATGCGGGATACAGCGCTCTTGTCG
>JAEXRM010000064.1 GCA_023440865.1 Bacillota bacterium | reverse complement strand
GCAAGAAGGTACTGATCGTCGGCGGCGTGGCCGGCGGCGCGACAGCGGCGGCAAGGCTCCGGAGACTGGACGAGGACGCCGAGGTGATCCTGTTCGAACGCGGGGAGTACATCTCCTTTGCGAACTGCGGCCTGCCATATTTCATCGGCGGCGTCATCACGGACGAGGACAAGCTCACGCTGCAGACCCCCGAATCCTTCAACGCACGCTTCAACGTGGATGTGCGCGTGCAGTCCGAGGTGACCGCCATCAACCGTGACCGCAAGACGGTGACGGTCCGCAGCCTCGCGGAAAACCGCGAATACGAGGAATCGTACGACGCGCTCGTTCTCTCTCCCGGTTCCGCTCCCATCCTGCCGCCGCTCGAAGGCGCCAATTCGGAAGCCGTATTCACGCTGCGCAACATTCCGGACACCTTCCGCATCCACAACTATGTCAAGAAAGCCCATCCGCGGCATGCGGTCGTCGTCGGCGCCGGCTACATCGGCATCGAGATGGCCGAGAACCTGCATGCGGCCGGGGTCGATGTTTCGATCGTCGAACTGACGGACCATGTCATCCAGCCGCTGGACGCCGACATGGCCGGCGAGATCCACCGGCACATCCTGTCCAAGGGCGTGGGACTGTACCTGAACATCGGCGTCACGGCGATCGGCGACGGCGGCAGCCATGCCAGATACCGCGTGCAGCTGTCCAATGGCGGCGCCATCGATGCGGACATGGTGATCATGGCCGTGGGCGTCCGCCCCGAGAGCAACCTGGCAAAGGATGCGGGGCTCACGCTCGGCACCCGGGGCTGCATCGCGGTCGATGAAACCATGCGCACGAGTGATCCTTCCATTTTTGCGGTGGGTGACGCCGTCGAGGTGACCGACTTCGTGTCCGGCCGCAAGGTGTTCGTACCGCTGGCCTCCCCGGCCAACCGCCAGGGCCGCATCGCCGCCGACAACATCTGCGGCGGCAACGAGAAGTATGGCGGCGTGCAGGGAACGGCCATCCTCAAGGCATTCGACATGACCGTCGCTGTGACCGGCAGCAGCGAAAAGGTCCTCAATGCCAACGGCACACCCTACCGCAAGTCCTACACCTTCAGCGGCAATCACGCCGGCTACTACCCCGGCGCCACTTTCATGACGGTCAAGCTGCTCTTTGCACCCGATACCGGGAAGCTGCTCGGCGCCCAGGTCACGGGCCACGACGGCGTCGACAAGCGCATGGATGTGTTCGCCACGGCCATCCGCGCCGGCATGACGGTCTACGACCTGCGCGAGCTCGAGCTTGCCTACGCCCCGCCGTTTGGTTCGGCGAAGGATCCGGTCAACATGGCGGGTTACACCGCCTCCAACCTGCTGGACGGCGCGTGGAAGCCCTTCTACTGGCATGATATCGCCACCCTCGACCGCAGCGCCGTCAACTTCTTGGACGTCCGTACCGCGGAGGAATTTGCCAACGGCACGCTTGAGGGCGCCTACAACATCCCGCTCGACGAACTGCGCGCCCGTCATGGCGAAATCGACCGCAGCAAGCCGGTCTACCTGTTCTGCCAGATCGGCCTGCGCGGCTACATTGCCAGCCGCATCCTCACCGCAAAGGGCTACGATGTCTACAACCTCGCCGGTGGCTACCGTTTCGCCGGCATGGCGACCACCCCCACGCCGCCCACGCCCCCGACGCGCCGCAAGGCACGGGAAGCCGCTGACGACTCGCGTGACATGGACCTGTCTGAAAAATCGCCCTCACACCAGGTAACGGAGACCGGTACCGCCGGAACCGGCAGCTCCGCGAAGGTCAGACCGGCCGCCACCCTCAAGGCCGACGCCTGCGGCCTGCAGTGCCCGGGACCCATCCTCAAGGTGCACCAGGGCATGCTCCATCTCACCCCCGGGCAGGTCTTCGAGATCACCGCGAACGATCCCGCCTTCGCCAACGACGTGTCCGCCTGGTGCCGCCGCACGGGCAACGAGCTGGTCGAGAACGTCACCGAAAAGGGTGTGATCCGCGTCCAGATCCGCAAGGGCGTGCCGATGGTCGCCGAGAAGGCGGCCGCGGACCTGCGGACGGACAAGAACATCATCGTCTTTTCCGGCGACCTCGACAAGGCGCTGGCCGCGCTCATCATCGCCAATGGCGCCGCCGCCATGGGGCGCAAGGTGAACATGTTCTTCACCTTCTGGGGTCTGAACATCCTGCGCCGGGCACAGAAGGTGAAGGTGCGAAAGGACCTCGTCTCCTCCATGTTCGGCATGATGATGCCACGAGGCGCGGAAAAACTCGGCCTCTCGAAAATGAACATGGCGGGCATGGGGTCGGCGATGATGAAGGGCGTCATGAAGAAGAAGAACATCGCGTCCCTGGTCGAACTGATCGACGAAGCCCGGCGCAACGGCGTCGAGTTCACCGCCTGCACGATGTCCATGGATGTCATGGGCATCAAGATGGAGGAACTTATCGACGGTGTGAAGCTTGGCGGCGTGGCCGCGATGCTCGCCACCGCCGAGGAATCCGACATGTCGCTGTTCATCTGAGCCCTCGGCAGCAAGCCGGGAGGCAGCCTGTTCGCAGTACGGCCTGCGGCCGGTGCGCAGACTGTCCGGTTCGCAGGGCAAGGCCAGCGTTCTCGCGGGAGAACGCACCACCGTTTCGATCGTTTCGTTGACGGCGCACTCTCCCTCCGACAAAGGAAAGCACCCCGGCTTCCCGCAAGGGAGGCCGGGGTGTTTCCGTAGAAATACATATCACCTGATCCTAGTTCATGGTATTCAAATACGCTTCCCGCAGACCATTCCGCAGCATTTGCCGTAGAAATATCTTTTGCCTTCGATATGCGATCGTGATAAGATGTCAAATGGGAAAAAAATCACAAACATGCGGGCTACCTTGTTCGCAGCATAAGGAGACAGCAATGAGCAGAGGCAAAACAAAAGTCGCAATCATCGGAGCAGGATTCGTCGGTTCTTCCGCAGCGTTCGCCATGGCTCTCAATCAGCTGGCCAGCGAAATCGTTCTCATCGACGTCAACAAGGAAAAGGCGTTCGGTGAAGCCATGGACATCAGTCACGGCCTCTGCTTCGTCGGACAGATGGCGGTCTACTCCGGCGACTTCTCCGACATCAAGGACTGCGATGTCATCGTCATCACGGCCGGCCTCAACCGCAAGCCCGGCGAAACCCGCATCGACCTCGCCAAGAAGAACATGACCATCGCCAAGGACATCACCGACAACATCATGAAGCATTACAACGGCGGTGTCATCCTCGTGGTCGCCAACCCCGTCGACGTGCAGACCTACATGATCTCCAAGTGGTCCGGTCTGCCCGCCGGCCGCGTCTTCGGTTCCGGCACCGTGCTCGACAGCTCCCGTTTCCGCTATTCCCTCTCCGAGAAGATCGGGGTTGATGTCAAGAACATCCACGGTTACATCATCGGCGAGCATGGCGACACACAGTTCCCCTTCTGGAGCGGTACCCATGTTGCCGGCCTGCAGATCGACGAGTACATGAAGCTCACCAACCAGTCCTTCTCCGAGGAGGAAAAGGCCGCCCTCGCCGAGGATGTCAAGAAGGCCGGCGCCATGATCATCAAGAACAAGGGCGCCACCTACTACGCCATCGCCATCACCATCAACACCATCGTGGAGACCCTCCTCAAGCACCAGAACACCATCCGCACGGTGTCCAGCGTCATGGATGGCACCTACGGGCTCTCCGGTGTCGCCCTTTCAGTTCCCACGATCATCAACGGCAACGGCGTGCAGCAGATCCTCGAATTCCCGCTCACCGATGCGGAAATGGCTGCCATGCAATATTCTGCCGAATCCCTCAAGGCCATCATCAAGGAAGTTGAAAACGCCTGATCCTTCCACTTTGCGTCGGATGACACGGCGTGCCGGATGATGCGTCCGGTACGCCCTGTTTCCATACAGCTTGGCACGCACGGCCCCTCGCGGCCGCGACGAACAACATGGAGGATATGAAGTATGACCATCGGAGAAAAGGCACTCGTCGTACACGAAGAATGGGCCGGCAAGATCGAAGTCATCAGCCGCTGCCCCGTCAACAACCGGGATGACCTGTCCCTTGCCTATACGCCCGGCGTCGCGCAGCCCTGCCTGGAGATCCAGAAGGATGTCGATCTTTCCTACAAGTACACCCGTCGCGCCAACCTCGTGGCCGTCATCACCGACGGTACCGCGGTGCTGGGCCTGGGCGACATCGGTCCGGAAGCCGGCATGCCGGTCATGGAAGGCAAATGCGTCCTGTTCAAGACCTTCGGCGATGTGGATGCGTTCCCGCTCTGCGTGCGCACCAAGAGCGTCGAGGAAATCGTCAAGACTGTCCAGCTGCTCGCCGGCAGCTTCGGCGGCGTGAACCTCGAGGACATCTCCGCGCCCCGTTGCTTCGAAATCGAACGCCGCCTGCGCGAGACCTGTGATATTCCGATCTTCCACGACGACCAGCACGGCACCGCCATCGTCACCGTGGCCGCCATGCTCAACGCCCTCAAGCTCACCAAGAAGGACATCGGCGAGATCGAAGTGGTCGTGAACGGTTCCGGCGCGGCCGGCATCGCCGTCACCCGCCTGCTGATGGCCATGGGCATGAAGAAGGTCATCCTGTGCGACACCAAGGGTGCCATCTGGAAGGGCCGCGACAACCTCAACGGCGAAAAGGAACTCATGGCCGAGATCTCCAACCTGCAGATGAAGAAGGGCGAACTCAAGGACGTGCTCGTCGGTGCCGACGTGTTCATCGGCCTGTCCGCCCCCAACTGCGTCACCGCCGAAATGGTCAAGACCATGGCGCCGAACCCCATCATCTTCGCCATGTCCAACCCCACGCCGGAAATCATGCCCGACATCGCCCTCGCCGCCGGCGCGAGCGTGGTCGGCACCGGCCGTTCCGACTTCGCCAACCAGATCAACAACGTCCTCGCGTTCCCGGGCATCTTCCGCGGCGCCCTGGATGTGCGTGCCAGCGACATCAACGACGAGATGAAGATCGCGGCGGCCGTCGCCATCGCCGACCTCATCACCGAGGAAGAGCTGCGTCCCGACTACGTCATCCCGGCTCCGTTCGACAAGCGCGTCGGCCCGGCCGTCGCCAAGGCCGTTTCCGAAGCAGCCGTCAAGACCGGTGTCAACCGCATCTGATACAATCCGTCAAAAAAGGGAGGTTCCCGTTCGGGAGCCTCCCTTTTTCATGTGGAGCAGCAACGCATCCCCATGCAAGCCAATCATCATGCCTGCCGTCGTGCCGGGCGCACCATGGCGTGATGCTTGTCTCCCCGTTCGGCGCCTGCCGGGTGGCGCAGGCTGTCCGCAGGTTCTCACGGGGTCCCGGCTGCCTGCGTGTCCCGATCGGCCAGCCAGGCATCCGCCTGTCGCTGCATTTCCGTCCGCACGGTTTCGATGCCGGCCTGAACGAATGCCTCCCGCAGCCGGTCGACGCTCTGGGGAATCGAACCGTCCGTGCCTGACAGCAACTGCCGCCCCTCATTTCCCAGCACGGAACCCAGAGCGGCCAGCTCCTGCGAGACCGGTGCGGCGTCGAACTGGAACGATCCCAGTGCCGGTGTGACAAGCTGTTCCGGCTGCTCGAGCCAATGTGTGGTGATTTCCCGCACATACAGGCCGCCGGCGGCCGGCGGGCGCAGCAGCGACAGGTTCGCCCACCCCAGTATGTTTTCCGCATACGGGTATCGGCCTGCACCAGCTCCCGCCACCAGGGAACCCGAGGCATCCAGACTGTAATGGGTTCCCTCCAGACCGCATGCGGTCAGATCCTGCAGCCGCTGATCCTGGTACATCCGGTCCAGCGCCGAAAGCACGCGTTCCGGCGCCTTGGCGGACGCCGCGATCGCCATGCCGCTCGCATTCACAGGCTGACGCGCGCGCAAGGCCTGCGGATTGAGCAGACATCGCTCGGGCTGCCATTCCGGATGCCGGTTCATGACCGAGGCATACACCTGTCCGACCTGGGAGGCGCTGCTGATGAGACAGGCACTCATGCCACCCTGGAACAGGGTGGCGGAGGAGGTGCGGGCGTACAGCGCGGCCTCCGGCAGGGCACCGCTCTGTGTGAGCCGTGCAAGCCGTCCCAGCGTCTCGATGAATCCATCATCCTCCATGACATTGACGATGGCCGGCTTCGGATCTGTCATCGCATAGGCGAGGAAGGGAAAGTCACCCATGACGGGGGTCAGATTCCGGGGTTGGAACCAGGCGAGGGACAGAAACCGCGACAAGCCGTCCCCATCGGCATTCCATGGCACAATCTTCGGATCGGACCGCGCCAGCTCCGTCAGATAGGTCTCCAGCCCATCCAGCGTGCTGATCTCGGCCAGTCCGTACAAAGCCCGAAGATCGCCGCGGACGAGCACCGGCACGTCCTCGACGGTCCGCTCCCCGATTGCCGGTACCATCCACAGCTTGCCATCCAGGCTGCCGTTGCGAACCCAGGCCGCATCCCACCGGTCCAACGCCGAGGTGATCGTCGGTGCGCATTGGCGCAGCATGCCCTCGTCAAGCGCGAGCAGACCGCCTGTTCCGTACAGGCCGTTCCAGTTCGCTCCCGCGGCGACATACAGGGCATCCGGCAGCGCATCAGACGCCAGCAGCGTGCGGGAGCGGTTCCACCAGGAATCCCATGATACGTGGTTCAGTGTCACGGTCGTGTTGAGCTCTTCCTTGAGGATGGCGTTGACCTCGGCCCAGACGGCCGCCTCGTCGGCTGGTGCGGTGCCGGGGATGAGCCAGGTTTGCGCGACCGCCTCCTTCGTCTCGGGCATCGGAACCGCAGGCGGCGGCGGTTCATCGGATGGCATGGGCGGATCGCCCGCGCAGCCACAAAGCAGCAGACCCAGGATGAGAATCCGTGCGATCCATGCATACCGTGCCTTCATGGAAAACCTCCCTACCGTATAGGTGTATGGATCCATTTTCAGGGAACAGGCGAAACAGGGCCATGCAGGGCAATGTCGACATACTGCTCGATGCGGATGACCGCTTCGGGCTGCTCCGGCCGAAACTGCCAGTACACGTTCTCCACGTCGCAGATCTCCAGGTGATGGCCAAGCGAAACCGGCAGCAGGTCAAGCGATGCAAGGGGAAATGAAACAGGTGGCACCTGCCGACCGGGTTGCGCCTCGAAGGTCAGGCCATCGCGCGTCAGGCGTAAGGAACCGCTGCCATAGAACACCATGGTGGCTTTCGGCGGCTCCGCCATGCGCAGCAGGGTACCCGGCTCAAGCAGACAGAAGGCCTCGTCCCGCATGCGTTCCGCAAGACCGGCCCGCTGCCGGTCGAACCAGGCGGGCACCTGCGGCCATGGTTCCGGAACGCCGGAGCGCCTTTGCAGGCTCCCGTCGCGGCCAAAGACGGCGGACGCGCCACAAAAACGGCAGGTCATGGTGCGGCGCTCACCCCGGATGGCCAAATCTCGGCCGCAGTCCGGGCAAAGGTGCAACAACCACTCGATGTGTGCGGCCGGCTTGCGCCAGCGGTAATGCCCCCCGTCATGAGGCAGATGATCGTACTCGTTGAAGCGCAGCGCGTCGAGCATGCGCAGGTGGATGGCTTCGACCGGTTGTGCCGCAAGCATCACAGGCGTCATGACAGTCGTGAAACGGATGGATACGGGGGCCGGCCGCGGCGTCTTCGACCAGCGCGGCCAGGCATGGTATGATCCGCGGATCGAGGCGGCAACAACGGGCACGCCGCTCTTTTTCGCGAACTTGGCCAGGGCCTCGGAAAAGCGGCTGCCCCGCCCTTCCAGCGAGCGCCGTCCTTCCGGAAAGACGACCAGGATGCGGCCGTGCGCCAGCACGCCGCGCATCAGGCGCAATGCGTTCAGATCCTTGGTGCTGTGCAGCTTCGGAATGGCGCCGACACGCCCGAGCAGGAACCGCAGCAGCGGATATCGGTAGAAATAGGCGCTGGCCACATAATTGGCCGTACACGCGGGCAGGCACCGCGCCACGATGAAGGCGTCAAGATTGGAGGGATGGTTGACGATGAGGATATAAGGG
>JAEXRM010000023.1 GCA_023440865.1 Bacillota bacterium | reverse complement strand
GCTCTACACACCGCTGTCCTTGCGCGACATGTTCGTTGCCAAGGTGGTGGGCACCTGTCTGGTCTCGCTCGCCGTCACGTACGCCAGCATGATCGCGTTCGGGCTGGTGATCGATATCGGCGGCTGGTTCCAGTTCGGGCGCCTCATTTTTCCGAACTGGAAATGGGTGATCCTCGCGCTGTGGGTGACGCCGGGGGTGACGGTGCTCGGCGTCATCGTGATGGTGTTTGTCTCGGCGAAGGCGGAGACCTTCCAGGATGCCCAGCAGATGAGCGTTTTTGTGGTGCTGCCGATTCTGTTGCTGATTCTGGGGCAGGCAAGCGGGCTGTTCCTGCTCGAGGAATGGATGCTGCTGCTGCTGGGGCTTGTCGTGCTGGTGCTCGATGTCGTGCTGCTCCGCAACGCGGCCGCGGGCTACCGACCGGAAAAGATGATCTGACCAATGGAACGCCGGGCACGTGGATGTCCGGCGTCGTTGCTCGCATGTTGTCATGCATTGTCGCCATGGATAAGGGGTGTGCCGTGTTCGCGCAAGCGAAAGGCACACCCCTTCTGGTTCGGACTGTTCATGGCGTCGGTGTCGGTTTTGCGTCATGCTGCGGCTGTGCGTCATGCTGCGGTTCGCATGTGCCCGTGTGATGTCAGAGCAGGTGCTCGCACATCGCCTTCAGGGTCCGGAGATCGTGGTCGACGATACTGTCCTCCACCTGGCGCACCAATGATTCGTTCTTGTCGCACTGCAGATTGTACTCGATGCCGGTTCTGGTTCCGGTTCCCTTCTTGCGGTAGGAATAGCGGATGTTGCCGTCCAGGTGCGTGCCGAGCGCGCCGTCCATCTGTATGCGCCAAACCGAGTCGCACCGGTCCGGATGGATCTCCTCCTGCAGGAGCTCGGTGTGGAGGGTGTGGGTTTCTCCAAGCGAGTGATAGTCCATGTCGATCTTCGTGCCGACGCCACCGTCCCCGCTGACCGGATGGAAGGCCATCACCTCGTTCTGCCAGATGCCGGCGGTTTCGTGCTTTCTCTTGACTGCGAAGTCTACCACTTTCTCAAAGGGGCGGTTGATCATGGTCTCGCGACGGATGTTGATGGTTGGCATGGGATACCTCCTTTTCGGATGTGGCGTATCCGGGAAGGTTTCCCGAGGCATGTCGACGTGCCATGCCTCCCCGGCTGCCGCATCGTTCGGGGAAGCGGTTTTACGGAGCGCTTGACTCCTGACGGTAACGGATATTCCCGATTTGATGTTATGCCTTTCCCCCCGGGTGTCAAGGCCATTGGCCTGGCGAGTTTGCGGTCCGGCGTTACCGGGTGGTCCGGCAGGTGCCGCATGCCGGGATGTGTTATATTCTTGTGGGAGCCACCCGGGAGCCGATGCATTCCGCCCGCCGGGTGACACGTAGCGCGAGGCAGGGAGGCAAGGAGCATGAATGGCGTGAATGCCGCGACTTCCGACATCACGGGGCTGACCGACCGGGAGCTGGCACTGCGGTACCGCCCGCTGCCGCTTTTCGACCGGAGTGAACCGTTTGCGCTGGTGCATCTGGGATACAGCGTCATCCGCAGGTCGCAGCCCAGCAAGACCTTTCGGCGTGACATCTGGCTGGAGGCGCCGGCTGTCCTTGCCATCGAATACCAGCTGTACTACGACTTCGACATCCAGCACCTGTACGATCTTGAGCATTTCTGGATATGGCTCGCGGCCGATGGAACCGTACTCGACGCCGAGGCGAGCGAGCACGGTTCGCGCAAGAACTGCTTCCGGCTTGCGGGGCCGGCCGTGGATGGCACACACCTGCCGGTCTACGTCCAGCCGGGCAAGCACGCGATGATGCCCCGGGGCGAGCTTTTCGGGCTGTACGGCAATTGCGACACGGTATGCAACCGGCTTGCGGGTCTGGACGGTCTGCCCGTGAGCGACCTGTTCCGGGGCCGGATCCTGTCAACGCCGTTCATCGACCATCTGGTTTGCGCATACATCCGGGAACGGTATGCCTTCACGCCGACCTGGGAGTTCATGCCGTCGCCCGTGCCCGAGGAAGTCGTGCTGCCGTGGGAAGAGCTGGATCGCATCATTCCGGAACGGATTCATGGCTGGGTGGAGAGGATCACGGACGGCCGGGCCTGATCAGCCTTCGATCTCGGATAAACGAACCGGCCGGTTTTCATCCAGTGACCGTTTGGCTGCCTTTGCGATCAACACCGGCTGCAGGCCGTCCTGAATGCTCACGGGCACGGACGAATCCTGTTCGATTGCCTCGACAAAGCACCGGATCTCCTTTGAAAAGGAGGCCATGTAGCGTTCGAGAAAGAAATACAGCGGCTTTTCGCCGGTGACGCCTTCCGCCGTGCTGATGACCGCGGTGGACGGCGTATCATTCGTGACGGCCACCTGCCCCTTCGAGCCGAACACCTCCGCGCGCTGATCGTACCCATATGCCGCCTTGCGGGAGTTGTCGATGACAGCCATGGCGCCATTGGCCAGTCGCAGCGTCATGACGGCGGTGTCGATGTCGCCTGCATCGCGGATCGCCGGGTTCACCAGGGCGTCCCCGCACGCATACACCTCGATCACCTCGCTGCCGGTGAGGTAGCGAACCATGTCGAAATCGTGGATGGTCATGTCCAGGAACAGGCCGCCGGACACTTTCACATATTCCAGCGGCGGCGCGTCCGGATCACGCGATGTGATGCGGACCAGGTGCACGTCGCCTACCCTGCCGGACGTGACGGCATGGCGCACCGCCTCAAAGTTGTGGTCGAACCGGCGGTTGAATCCCACCTGGAATTTCACGGATGATTCCCCGAGCGCGGTGATGACGTCGCGGATCTTGCCCAGATCCTGCGAAACGGGTTTCTCGCAGAAAACGTGCTTTCCAGCGCGGATTGCCTCAATGGCGATATCGGCGTGAGTGTCGGTGGATGAGCAAACCAGCACCGCCTGCACAGTGTCGTCCGCCAGAATCAGCCTGTAGTCCGTATGGACCCGCCCGATCCCCAGTTCCGCAGCCCAGGCGGCGGTAGCCTCCGACATGAGCGGGTCCGCGATGGCGACAACCCGTGCGCCCCGGACATTGTTTGTGATGCTCTCCGCGTGCACCCTGCCGATGCGGCCGGCGCCGATGATGCCGATGTTCACCATGATTCCATCCTTTCGCATGCGCTGGCATGCCATGGCTTCCTTTGGTCGGGGCGGTGCGGATGCCGATCGGGCCTTCTCCGCAGGCATGCTCTTTCTGCCGCTTGGATTTTATCACAGATGGTCGACTGAAACAACGAGAAGTAATTAAAAGGTACCAAAAAGATAAAAAAGAGTTGCTAAATTGTGCGATTATGGTAGGATGATTCCGCCGCAACATATCGAACAATCATGAAGACTGGCCGCAAGCCAACCGGTTCAGCCGGTGACGGCACGTCGTTCGGCTGGTGAAAGGAGCCGCTGCGATGGGTTTTGAGGATATGGTCTCCCTGCCGGGGCATGGGTGCGTACGTTGGCCGTGGCGGAGCTTCCGGTCACATGCCTGCGTCTTGGCCTCGCGCTGCTCTGCGGCGGACTGCTCGGCTACGAGCGGGGACGAAAGAGGCGGCCGGCCTGTGGGCAGCCGCCTGCATCGGCCTGGCGATCGGCATCGGCTATTACGGCGGTGCCATCATCGGCTGTGCGATGATGATCCTTGTCATGTCGGTCCTGCACAATGTCGATGAGCGTGTGCGTGCGGTGACGCCCGTCCTCGATCTTGATACGACGCTGATGGACACGCTGCAAACCGTCGGGGGTGTCCGTTCCGTCGAAGAGATGTGAAAGCAAAATGATAGAAACATGCTAAAAACATAAAAAAGACTTGCCAAAAAGCACCGATGTGATAGGATGGTGACAAGGGTCCTTGCGTGCCAAGTTCGGCCTCTTGCGAACAGGCACCCGGGGCGCCTTCACCGGGCTCACACAAACACGATGGGAGACATGGACGCGATGGGCATGAAGCTCGACCGCATCAAGAAGATGGAGCAGTACATCCTCGAACGGGACCTGGTTTCCATGGAGGAGCTGCGTGACACATTCGGCATCTCGATGAACACGGTGCGGCTCGATGTCGCGCACTTGGTGAAGAAGGGCGAAATCCGCAAGGTGTACGGCGGCGTTTGCAGCCAGCTCAAGGCAAGCCCCATCCCGTATGAGGAACGACAGTCGCGCAGCGCCGATGAGAAACGCTGCGTCGGCCGGGCGGCCGCGGCGCTGGTCGAGGATGGCGACATCCTGTTCATCGATTCGGGCACCACGACCATGCACATGGTGGATTATCTCGGAGAGCGCAGGAATGTCACGATCCTGACAAACAGCCTCGATGTGGTCCTGCACGCCATGCCGTTTCCGGAGCTGCAGGTCATCGTCCTGCCGGGTACGCTCGACCGGAAGACCAATTCCTTCGGCTCGGCCGACACGGTCCGCTCCCTGGAGAAATACAACCTCCACAAGGCCTTCATGGCCGCATCCGGCGTCTCCCCCACAGGCATGGTCACCAATTCCTCCCCGCTGGAGTTCGAGACCAAGAAGGCGGCCATCGCCGGCAGCCGCGAGGTGTTCCTGCTCATCGACGCCTCGAAGTACGGCAAAAGCGCGATGCTGACCTACGCACCGCTCTCGGACATGGATGCGGTCGTCATGAACGGACCGGTGGACGGCGGGTTCGAGGCGCTGTGCCAACAGAACGGCGTACGACTTGTGATGGCGGAAGCGAAATAATTCTTGCACTGACAGCGAAACGAGGTTATCCATGCCACTTGTGAACATGCGGTCCCTGCTGGCGCAGGCGGACCAGTTTGGCTATGCCGTCGGGGCCTTCAACGTCGCCAACATGGAAATGGTCATCGGCACGGTTCGGGCAGCCGAGGAAAGTCGTTCGCCGATCATCCTGCAGGTGGCGCAGGGACGTCTGGCCCATGCCCCGCTGGCGCTGATCGGTCCGATGCTGCTTGCCGCGGCGCGCAGGGCGACGGTTCCGGTGGCGGTTCATCTTGATCACGGCCGTGATGTGGAAACAATCGGACAGGCGCTGGAGCTGGGGTTCACCTCCGTCATGATCGACGGATCCCATCTGCCGCTGGCGGACAATCTGGTGCTGACCCGGCAGGTCAAGCGGCTCGCGGATGGCTACGGCGCAGCCGTGGAGGCGGAGGTCGGCCAGCTGGGCGGCTCGGAGGACGACGAGGCGGCGCGGGACATGCTGCATTCGGATCCTGACGAGGTGCGGATCCTGTACGAGGAGACCGGGGTCGATGCCATCGCCCTGTCGATCGGCAACGCGCATGGCCTGTACAGGGGAGAGGTTCGACTGCGGTTCCGGCTGCTCGACGAGGCCAGACGGCTCGTGCCCGTTCCCCTGGTGCTGCATGGCGGAACCGGCATCTGCGCGGCGGACTTCCGGCGCTGCATCGGGCACGGCGTCCGCAAGATCAACATCGCCACGGCCAGTTTTCTTGCGGCCGAGGAGGCCGCCCGCATCTATGCGGGCAGGCCGGAACGCGACTGGTTCCGGCTCAGCGCCGCGATGGCGGAGGCAACCCGGGCGAACGTGCTGGCACACGTCCGCATTTTCGGCAGTGAAGGCAGGGCGGACGCCTTGCCGACAGATGGTCTTGTCATGAAAGGCGGTATCGCATGAAACCCTTTCTGTTTCCGGAAAACCGCACCCTCGACATCATTCCGGTCGGACGGGTCGCCATCGACTTCAATCCGGTCGACTATTTCAAGCCCTTGTCGGAAAGCACCACCTTCAAGAAGTACCTGGGTGGCTCCCCGGCCAACATCGCGGTGGGCATGGCCCGTCTGGGCCGGAAGGTGGGTTTCCTTGCGCGTGTCTCCGCCGACCCGTTCGGCGATTTCGTCGTGAACCGCTTCGACAGCGAGGGCATCGACACCTCGCGCATCCGGCGCTGCACGCATGGCGAGCGGCTGGGCCTGACATTCACGGAAATCCTGAGCGAGACGCAAAGCAGCATCCTGATGTACCGCGACGGCATTGCCGATCTCATGCTCGACGTCGCCGACATCGACGAGGCGTATGTCAAAAGCGCGAAGGCGGTTCTCATCTCCGGCACCGCCCTGTCGCGCAGCCCCAGCCGCGAGGCCGTGCTCAAAACGGTTTCCCTGGCGCGCAGGCATGGGACCGCCATCATTTTCGACATCGATTACCGCCCGTATTCCTGGAAGAACGCCGATGAGATCGCCCTGTACTACACCGCCGTCGCGAAAAGCAGCGACATCATCCTGGGTTCCCGCGAGGAGTTCGACCTGATGCAGGCGATCGACGCACCGGGGCTGGACGATGCCGCCACGGCAGCCCTGTGGCACGGTCATGGCGCAAGGATTGTCGTCATCAAGCACGGCAAGGCGGGCTCCACGGCCTACACGGCGGACGGGAACCACTACGGCGTCAAGCCGTTCCCGGTCAAGCTGCTCAAGTCGTTCGGCGGCGGGGATGGTTATGCGTCGGCATTCCTGCACGGGTTGTTCGAAGGCTGGGAGATCCCGGACTGCCTCGAGTTCGGCAGCGCGTCCGCCGCGCTGCTGGTGGCCAGTCACGCCTGTTCCGAGGACATGCCGACCGAAGCGCAGGTCAAGGCCTTCATCCGCGAAGCCAAGGACAAGTACGGGGAGATGGTGGTCCGGGCATAGCGCGCGGCATGACGGGAGGGAGAGGAATGCTGGAACGACAGGCCTTCGATGGCGAGGGAAGGAAAATCGTGACCCGGATGGACGGCATCCATCCGGAGATGCTCATGGACATCACGGTGCACCGGCTGCCGGCCGGAAGGACACTGCGCCTGGTCGAGCCGGACAAGGAGACCGCCGTACTGCTGCTGGCCGGCGAGGTTGTGTTCCGCTGGCCGTCCGGCACGGCATGTGCGGCGCGCGGCGATGTGTTTTCCCAGCCGCCTGCCTGCCTGCATGTGAGCCGCGGCAAGCCGGTCGAGGTGACGGCGGCGGCCGACAGCGAAATCCTGGTGCAGTCGACCGACAACGAACGGATCTTCGAAAGCCGTTTCTTCCGCCCCGGGGATTGCCGCATCGAAACGATGGGGGACACGCAGTGGGAGGGCACGGCCAAACGCGATGTCCTGACAATCTTCGATTATCGGAACGCGCCGTTTTCAAACATGGTCATCGGCGAGGTGATCACCAGGGCGGGCCGCTGGTCGAGCTATGTGCCGCACAGTCATCCGCAGCCTGAGGTCTATTACTACAGGTTCGAGAAGCCGCAGGGGTTTGGCGCCTGTTTCATCGGTGACGACGTGTACAGGACGACGGACGGCAGCGCGGCCTTCATCCCCGGTGGGAAAACGCATCCGCAGACCGCGGCGCCGGGTTACCCCATGTACTATTGCTGGATGATCCGGCATCTGCCGGGCAATCCGTGGACAACCCGCGACAACGATCCGGAACATGTATGGCTGCTTGAGACATGAGGCGCGGCGGCGTACAGTGAACCGGACCGCAATGACCCGACGGATGGCTGACGCGTCCGAAGAAAGGAAGAATGGCATGGAAACGATCCGCATGACGGTCGGCCAGGCGATCGTACGGTTCCTGGACAATCAATGGGTTACCCTGGATGGGGAGGAAACAAAGTTCGTCGACGGCGTCGCCACGATCTTCGGCCACGGCATCGTCTGCGGGCTTGGACAGGCACTCGATGAAAATCCCCGCGGACTGCGCGTCTATCAGGGACGGAACGAGCAGGGCATGGCGCACATGGCGGCCGGCTTCGCCAAGCAGGCCAACCGGCGGCGGATCATCGCCTGCGCGGCCTCCGTCGGCCCCGGCTCCGCGAACATGGTCACGGCCGTCGCCGACGCCACGGCGAACAATGTACCGCTGCTGGTGCTGACGGGCGACACGTTCGCCACCCGCCAGCCCGATCCCGTGCTGCAGCAGATCGAGCAGTTCCACGACGCGTCGCTGTCCACCAACGACGCGTTCCGGCCGGTATCGCGCTACTGGGACCGCGTGACGCGACCCGAGCAGCTGATGACGGCACTTCTGTCCGCCATGCGCGTGCTGACCGATCCGGAACGCACGGGCGGCGTATGCATCGCGTTGCCGCAGGACGTGCAGGGTGAGGCCTTCGATTGGCCGGTTTCGTTCCTGGAAAAGCGTGTGCACCGCATCGCACGGCTCCCGGCGGAAACGGAGGTGCTCGCTGAAGCGGCACGGCGCATAAAGGGCAAGCAAAAGCCGCTGGTGATCGTGGGCGGCGGCGTGCGGTACGCCGAGGCGGGCGAGGCGGTGCGCCGGTTCTGCGAGCAGTACGGGGTCCCGTTTGCGGAAACCCAGTCGGGCAAGAGCGCTTTGCCGTCCTCGCATCCGCTGAACCTCGGCGGCATCGGCGTGACGGGCAACCTGGCCGCCAACCGGCTGGCGGAGGCCGCTGATCTGGTGATCGGCGTGGGCACGCGCCTGACCGACTTCACGACCGGCTCGAAGGAGCTGTTCCGGAACCCGGCGGTCGAGTTCGTGCTGGTGAACGTTTCGCGGCATCATGCCGAAAAGCTCGATGCGACGCCGGTTGTGGCGGACGCGCGGGTCGGCATGGAGGCGTTGCGGACTTCCCTCGATGGAACCGGATGGCATGCCGGGGCCCGGTGGATGCAGTTTGCCGAATCGGCCCGGGCGGACTGGGATGCGGAAATGACCAGACTGACGGGACTTGCGTATGGCGCGGGGTACGTCTCGCCTGTCGCGGTCAAGGAACCGGGCGTGGAGGACGAGTTCGTACTGGCGACGGGCGGCGTGCTGACACAGACTGCGGCCATCGGGCTGGTGCGGGCGCATATCGAGGCGGACGCCATCGTCGTCGGCGCGTCGGGCAGCCTGCCGGGCGACCTGCAGCGCATGTGGACGACCGACGCGAAGGACGCCTACCACATGGAATACGGGTATTCCTGCATGGGTTACGAGATCGCGGCCGCACTTGGCGCGAAGCTCGCGTTCCCGGAGCGGGCCTGCTACGCCCTGGTGGGCGACGGGGCCTTCATGATGCTGCATTCGGAGATCGCAACCGCCATCCAGGAACGGCGGAAGATCACCGTGCTGCTGTTCGACAACTGCGGGTTCGGCTGCATCAACAACCTGCAGATGGGCAAGGGCATGGGCAGCCTCGCGACCATGTTCCGGTACCGGGAAACGGCCTCGGGCAAGCAGGATGGCGCACTCATCGCCACCGACTTCGCCATGATCGGCCGCGGCTACGGCATGACGACCTGGACCGCCCGGACTGCGCAGGAGCTGTCCGCGGCGCTGGAAATGGCGAAAGCGGAAGCCGGGTCCGTGCTCATCGACATCAAGGTGCTGCCCAAGTCGATGACGGACGGCTACGGTGCCTGGTGGCATGTGGGCATCGGGGACAGCGCTTCCAATGCCGGAATCCGTGCCGCCTACGAGGACAAGGTGGCGCACCTGGCGAAGGCGCGCATGTACTGAACCGGCGGCGCGCATGTATGGAAGCGGCGTGACAGGCATTGAAGCGGCGTGACAGGCATGCACCCGGACACGATGGGCGTTGTCTCAAGCGGAATGCCCGTCTTTGAATGGAATGGAGGGAAGCGTTTCATGTGGCAGGATGGCATCCGCCTCGGCATCGCGCCGATCGGCTGGACAAATGACGACATGCCCGCTCTGGGCGGGGGAAACACGTTCGAGCAGTGCGTCAGCGAGATGGCGCTCGCAGGATTCACCGGCAGCGAGGTCGGCGGCAAGTACCCGAAGGACCCCGCCGTGCTGCAGGAGGCGCTCGACCTGCGCGGCATGCGCATCGCCAGCAAGTGGTTCTCCTCGTTCCTGGCGACACGGCCGTTCGAGGAGACGCGGCAGGCCTTCGAGGCGGAGCTCGATTTCCTCGCCGCCCTGGGCGCGGACCGCATCAACGTGTCCGAGCAGAGCTTGTCGATTCAGGGCGACGAGACGAAGGCCGTGCTCGACGAAAAGCCCGTGTTCACCGAAACGGAGTGGCTGCGGCTGCTCGACGGCTTGAACCGCTTGGGCGAAATCGCCTCGGCACACGGCTTCCGCCTGTGCTTCCACCACCACATGGGCACCGGCGTACAGACGGTGGCGGAAACGCTGCGCCTGCTCGATGGCACGGATCCCGCGCATGTGTTCCTGTGCTATGACACGGGCCATTTCACCTTCTCCGGAGAGGATCCGCTGGACGTGCTTGCGGCGCATGCCCATCGCATCGGGCATGTGCACCTCAAGGACGTGCGGCCGGACGTGCTGGCCCGGGTGAAGGCGGAACGCTGGTCGTTCCTGCGGGCCGTGCGTGAGGGCGTGTTCACGGTGCCCGGTGACGGGTGCGTGGATTTCCCGGCAGTGTTCGACGCGCTGGAAAAGAGTGGATACCAGGGATGGCTGCTCGTGGAGGCGGAACAGGATCCGGCGCTTGCGAACCCGTTCCGGTATGCGAAGATGGCCCGGGAAAACATCCGGCGGATGCTGGGCATCTGATCTCCGGCACAGCCGACATGTTCATGGCAAGATGATTCACGCAGGACGCCGGCTCGGATGCCGGCCATCGGAGGAAAGCATATCATGAGTGGCATGAATGAAAATGCCGGCACAACCGTCGCCGGCCTGGTTGAACGCGCCCGCAGGGCCATGGAAACCATCGCGGACTACTCCCAGGAACAGGTGGACCGGCTCACGCAGGCCCTCGTCTGGACGGCTGTCCGTCCGGAAAACGCGGAGCGCATCGCACGGCTGGCGGTCGAGGAATCTGGCCTTGGCAACTACGACGGCAAGTACACGAAGCTGCAGAAGAAATTGCGCGGCGCGTTGCGCGACATGACGGGCGAAAAGTCGGTTGGCGTGATTGCAGCGGATCCGGTCAAGGGCATCATCAAAATCGCCAAGCCGGTCGGTGTCATCGGCGCGATGATCCCCTGCACGAATCCGGAGGCGACGCCGGTGTTCAAGGCCATCAGCGCCATCAAGGGCCGCAATGCCATCGTCATGGCGCCGCATCCGCGCACACGGAAAACCAATGCCCTCATCGTGACGCTGCTGCGGGAGACGCTGACCCGGTACGGCGCTCCGGCCGACCTGATCATCGGCATGGATGAGCCGACCCTGGAGATGAGCGGCGAGCTGATGAAGCGGTGCGATCTCATTCTTGCGACCGGCGGCGCCGGCCTCGTGCAGGCCGCCTATCGCTCCGGCACGCCGGCTTTCGGCGTCGGCGCGGGCAACGCGGTCGTCGTGGTGGACGAAACCGCCGATGTGGCGGATGCGGCCCGCAAGATCATGCTGAGCAAGACCTTCGACTATGCCACGAGCTGCTCGGCCGACAACGCCGTCGTGGCCGTCGCCTCCATTTATGACGCATTGCTCGGAGCACTTGTGGGGGAAGGCGGCTATCTCGTTTCGGCACAGGAGAAGGAACGCCTGCAAAAGGCCATGTGGGAGGACGGACACCTGTCGCGCCACATCGTCGCGCAGCCGGCGTCAGTCATCGCGCAGCGGGCCGGGATCGACCTGCCCGAGGGCAAGACCTTCCTGATCGTGCCGGAAACGGGCATCGGCGATGCGTTCCCGTTCTCGGGCGAGAAGATGTCCGTCGTGATGGCGCTGTACAGGGTGGCGGATTTCGACGCGGCGGTGCGTGCCGTCAACGACATCACATCCCATCAGGGAACCGGGCATTCCTGCGGTCTGCACACCACCCGCGAGGACCGTGTCGTCGAGATCGGCCTGCGCACGAAGGTCAGCCGCATCATGATCCGGCAGCCGCAGTGCTATGGCAACACCGGCAACTGGGACAACGGCATGCCCTTCACGATGACGCTGGGGTGCGGCACCTGGGGCGGCAATGTCACAACCGAAAACGTCACCTGGCGTCACTTGATCAACACCACCTGGGTGTCGCTGCCCATCGAGCCGAAGATACCGGATGATGCGGCGCTGTTTGCGGGGATCGACCGGGCTTGAGCCGGCATCAGGCGGGAACCAGCGTCCGGTACAGGCCGGCCAGGTCCTCGCGGTTTGGAAGGCGCAGGGAGTTCGGCAGGTTGCCCGCCTTGGCGGAAATCCCCGCATAGCGGACGGCCTCCGCCTCCGTCAACGCCTCTTTCGTTCCGAGCAGGGCATCGAGCAGGTTGTCGAGGGCGGCCAGCGATGAAAGACCCATCGCGGCGATGGCTTCCGCCACGCGCTCCGGCGCATGCGCCGCGACAAAGGCAAGCCACGGCGCCATCAGCAGGCCGTTTGCCCGGCCATGGTCGATGTTGTGGAAATATGTGAGGGAGTATCCCATCGCATGCAGGGCGGTGGTGCCCGTATGCGCGATCACCATGCCGCCGAGCGTGGAGCCGAGCATGAGCCGGTCCCGCAGGGCGGCATCCGGCGCGCCGGATGCCAGCTGGCCGAGGCACGAGCCGATGATGCAGAGTGCTTCCTTGGCCATGGGGTCGGTGACGGGATTGGAGCGGGCGGAGACGAAGCCTTCCAGTGCATGCGACAGGGCATCGACGGCCGTATGGATCGAGACGACCCGGGGCAGGTTGTCCGTATAGGCCGGATCGCAGTAGGCCAGTGTCGGGAACAGGATCGGGGACGCGAGGTTTCGCTTGGACTGCATGCGGTTGTCCGTGAGGATGGCGTACTGTGTCACCTCGCTGCCGGTGCCGGATGTGGTGGGGACGGCGACGATCGGCAAGGGCGGATTCGCCCAGTTGCCGGCGAAGAGCGCGTCGTCATCGAGCAGGTTCGTCGCAAGCAGTGCGACCGCCTTGGCGGCGTCGAGCGGCGAGCCGCCGCCGATGCCGATCACGAGGTCCGCCCGCTCGGCCCTTGCACGGTCCGCCGCACGGCGAACCGTATCGATCGACGGGTTCGGCTCGACCCCGTCAAAAACGGCATGGCCGATGCCGGCAGCCGCAAGCACCCCCAGGACATCGTCGAGCGCGCCGCATGCGCGGGCGGCGTTGCGGCCGGTCACGACCAGCGCCTTCCGTCCGAGGCCGGCGAGGTGGTGCCCCTGTGCCTTGAGGCAGCCGCGGCCGCCGCATGCGCGGGTTGTCATGTGAAATGTCCAGTTCATGGGGACCTCCCTGCCCGCAGGCATCTTCCCGTCGTGTGCCTACAACTGCGCATCGGCGGCAAGGATGGCGCCGAGGAGCACATTGGCCCCCTTCCAGCAGGCTTCCGCCGGCGTGTGCTCGAGCTCGCAGTGGCTGTGGCCGCCATCACTCGGCACAAAAACCATGGTCGTCGGCACCAGGTCGGCGATATACTGGGCGTCGTGGCCGGGGCCGCTGTACATGCGGCGATGCGAATAGCCATGGTCCTGGCAGGCCTGTGCCACCAGGTTGGCGAGGGATTTGTCGAAGGCCACCGTTTTCCGGCTCCAGGCTTCCTCGATCCGCACGCCGCACCGCTCGACCTCGGAGGGGATGCGCCGGATGATGCGCAGGACCTCCTGGATCACGGACGGATCCTGATGGCGCGCATCCAGCGTGAAACGCACCTCGTCCGGAATGATGGTGTGGATGTTCGGATGCGCGGCAATCTTGCCTGTGGTGTAGACCAGACGCGGATCCAGCTCGTCGAACGCGTCGTGCAGGTACTGGATGGTGCGCGCTGCCGCGTACAGGGCATCCCGGCGCAGGCGCATCGGCGTGGTGCCGGCGTGTCCCGCCTGCCCGGTGAAGATGAATTCGTAGTTGATCATGCCGCAGACGCCCTCGACGACGCCGATGTCGATGCCCTCCGTTTCCAGCACCGGCCCCTGCTCGATGTGCAGCTCGAACAAGGCGGCCGTGTTTTCCGGTGACAGGCGGTTCTTTTCGCTGCCCAGCCAGCCGGACCGCTCGAGCGCCATGCCGAAAGTGAGGGTCGGGTCGTCCTTCGCCACGGACGCGAGCATGGTGTCCCGGTCGAACTTGCCGCAGACGACGCCCGAGGACATCATGGCCGGCTCGAAACGCGCGCCCTCCTCGTTGGTCCAGACAACGACCGTGAAAGGATGCCGCAGCCGAAGATCCCCTCTGGCGAGCGTTTCGGCCACCTCCATCGCGGCGAGGACCCCCAGGACGCCGTCGTAGTTGCCGCCCTGGCGGACCGAATCGAGGTGAGAGCCCGAGCAGATGGCGGACAGTTGCTCCGTGCCCGGCAATGTGGCATAGAGGTTTCCCATGTCATCCGACACCACCGGGGCGCCAAGCGCGGTCATGCGGCGAGCGAACTCGCTTCGGGCCGCCAGTGCCTCCGTTGAGAGGGAAAAGCGGGTGATGCCGCCCCTTCCCGTATCGCCAAACCGGGAGAATGTGCTGATCTTCTCCTGCATGCGCGAAAGGCTGCAGGTCGCGGGGCTTTCCTGAATGCGCGGCATATGGCTTGTCATCATAGCGTCACTCCTTGTGCCTGTGGCGGCGGGTGTCGTATCCTGCGGACCCGCCGCGCCCCACAGGTTGGCGATGGCGTTCCGTCCGGGCTTGCGTGTCAGCCGGCATAGGCGGGGACCGCTTCGGTGGAGGACTGCCTGACCTCCAGAGGCGATCTGGTCTTTTTTGTCGTGCGGGGGCCCTGCGCAATGGCCTGTGCGGGGCAGACCACCGCGCACAGCTGGCAGCCGACGCACCGGGCGGCATCCAGAATGGGACGGCGGCTGTCCGGGTGGTGGTGTAGGGCCTGATGACCGCCGTCCCGGCACGAGATGACGCATCGGCCGCACCCGACACAGGTGGTCCGGTCAAAGCGCGGAAAGCTGATACTCGCCCGATCGAGCGCTTCAGCGGGCACGATCTTCGCAAGCGCCTGCCCGACCAGATCGTCCAGCCGACGAAAGCCGCTTTCGGCGAGATACAGCGCCATGCCCTCGAGGAGGTCGTCGATGATGCGGTAGCCGTACTGCATGACCGCCGTGGTGATCTGGATGTTCCGGCAGCCCATGGCGATGAACTCGGCCGCATCCCGCCAGGTTTCGATGCCGCCCATGCCGCTGATGGGGACACCCGCGAGCTCCGGACTCGCGGCGAGCGAATGGATGAAACGCAATGCGATGGGCTTGACGGCCTTGCCGGAGTAACCGCCCACGCTGGAGCGGCTGCGGACGTCCGGACCGGACGAGAAGGAACGCAGGTCGACATTGAGAATGCTCTTGATGGTGTTGATGGCGGCCAGTCCCGTTGCACCGGCAGCCACGGCGGCACAGGCCGCCGGTTCCATGTTGCCGGTGTTCGGGGTCATCTTCGCAAGCACCGGCAGCGGGCTGCCGCGACGGACCGCGGCCGTGTAGGCGGCCACGAGGGCGGGATTCTGTCCGACATCCGAGCCCAGGCCGTCCGCAGCCATGTGCGGGCAGGAGAAGTTGCACTCGATGATGTCGGCTCCGGCTTCGGTCACCAGACGGGCGAGCGTGGTCCACTCGGCCTCGGTGCGACCCATGATCGAGGCGATGAGGATCTTTCCGGGGTAAGCGCGCTTGAGGCGCCACAGAAATCCGAGATTCGCCTCCAGCGGATGGTCCGAGATCTGTTCGATGTTCTTGAAGCCGACAAACGGCACACTTTCCTTGCGCAACGCATCAAAACGGGGGGAGACTTCCTCGGGAACGAACAGGCCGATGGTCTTGAAGGCCGCGCCGGCCCACCCCATGTCGAATGCGCGGGCCGTCATCTCCTCGTTGCTGCAGACGACCGAGGAGGAAAGAAAAAACGGATTCTCGCAGGTCAAGCCGCAAAATTCGATCGAGAGATCAACGCCGGAAGCGACCGAAGGGTGGCGGACCGGCATGGTGTCTCGGGGTGCCTTCCACACCGGCTGCATCGGTGCCGCCGGTGCGGCATCCGGGGTCACGGCGTCCGGGATCGCGGCATCCGGGGTCACGGCATCCGGGGTCACGGCATCCGCAGCCACGGCGATCGCGGCCGTGGAGACGCCACCGATGGGAAGACGCAGGTCCGGAGCGCAGTGCGCCACCCGCCCAAGCAAAGCGTCGATGGGGACCGGCCGGTTGATCCGCGCCTTCGGACATGCCTCCATACAGGCGCGCGTTGTGCAGGTCGCGCACGGCACGCCCGCTTCGACACGGTACGCGGCGCCGGAGAGGTTGTCAAAGCGGATCGCGCGGATGATCCGATCCACCGGCACGCCGTGCGGGCAGGCGGATGTGCACGGAGCGGGGCTGCACAGGAGACATCCGGCGGCCTCCTCGGCAAGGGAGATGTCCCGGTATGCATGGGGATCCTTCATGGCGTGCCTCCCTTGCGCGGGGATCGCGCGACATACCGGCCGTAGCCTGGCTCCCCGACGAAGGCGCCGTTGTCGTAGACCAGGCGACCCCGGACCCAGGTCTGCACCGGATAGCCCGTAAGGGTGGTTCCTTCCCAGATGGTGTGGTCGACGTCCGAATGCATGTTTGACGCAGAAATCGTGAACGCCTTGTCTGGATCGTAAACGACCAGGTCCGCATCCTTGCCGGGCGTGAGGGAGCCTTTGGTCGTACAGCCGAAGATGCGCGCCGGGTTTGTCGCGCACAGCTCGACAACGCGGGAGAAGGAGACCTTGCCCGCGTTGGCGGCGGAAAGCATGTACGGATACAGGTTCTCGACCCCGGCGCACCCGTTGGGGATCCGGGTGAAGTCATCCTTGCCCCAATCCTTCTCATGGCTTTGGAACGGGCAGTGATCGGTTGCGACGACATCGAGCGTGCCGTTGCGGACCGCCTGCCAGAGCGCGTCCTGGCTTTCCTGCCCCTTGATGGGCGGCGAGCACACGAAATTGCGGCCATCCTCGCGCTTGTAGACCTCGCTTGTGAAGGCAAGGTACTGCGGACAGGTTTCCACATAGACTTCGTATCCGTCCCGACGGGCCGCAACGGCTGCCTCGAGCCCCTCCTTGTCCGCCATGTGCACCAGGTACAGCGGCGCATCGACATACCGCGCCCAGTGAACCGCGCGCTTGTCCGCCTCCGCCTCGACGCTCTCGGGCCGTGACAGGTAGTGATACCAGGCGGACAGGTTGCCCTCGGCCCGGAATTTTTCAATGTTCAGGTCGATCAGATCGGGGTTCTCAGCGTGGAGGTTCGTGATGGCGCCGACCTCCTTGGCCCGTTTCATGACGCGCACCAGGGTGGCGTCGTCCACCATCATCCCTTCCTTCTTGTAGACCATGAAGCACTTGAAGCTGGTGATGCCGTAGGCGACCGCGGCTTCGAACTCGTCGAGCAACGTGCCTTCGTTGAGGTCGGTGATGATGCAGTGAAAGGCGTAGTCCACGCAGGCCTGCGGCGCGCAGAGCGCATCGCGCTGACGGACGGTTTCCACGATGCCGCGGCCCTTGCGCTGCATCGGATAGTCGAACACCGTGGTGACGCCGCCACAGGCGGCGGCGCGTGTGCCCGCCAGGTAGCTGTCGGCCGACACGGTGCCGCCGAACGGCATTTCCAGGTGGGTATGGACGTCGATGGCTCCCGGCAGCAGCAGCTTGCCACTGACATCGATCATCGTGGCGCCCTCCGCAGGCAGATTGGTGCCGATTGCGCGGATGATGCCGTCTTCGACGAGCAGGTCCGCCTGATAACAATCCGTCGCCGTGACAAGGGTGCCGTGTGTGAACAGTTGCTTCATGCCACGCCTCCTTTTCATGAACCGGTCTGGTGGAGGGATGGGGCCGCCGGTACGATGGTGCGTCGGACCGGTGGCCCCGTGCCGCGGGTCTTGCGGCCGAACAATGTCGTGTGTCCCGCGGCGGATGTCCCGCCGTTTCTCTTTGGTGTGCGAGCCTGATCATGCGCAAGGTTTCGGATGAAACGATGCGGGGGTTGTCCTTGCGGTGTTCCGGCATGGTTCTGTACGGTTACGTGGGGGTTCTGTGTGGTTTGCATGGTTCGGCATGGTTCGGCATGGTATCGCATGGTTCGGTATGGTTCTTGATGATTCCGGAATGGGTTCTCTCTTTCATGGCGGCGACCGGTCGGCGGAAGCTGCCCGCCGATTGTCATCCCGCCGGTGGCGGTTGTCTCAGTTGGTCTTGTAGACCAGCACGAGGCCGGAGCGCTGGAACACCTGCGCCACCTCGACCAGGTCCATGCCGCCTGCGTTCGCGGCGATGAGGTTCGAGACCCAGGTCACGCCGAAGTCGACCTGGCCGGAGTAGACGGCCGTGGTTTCGGAGATGTCGCCGCCGCCGGGCACGATGGTGACGTCGAGTCCCGCTTCCTTGTAGTAGCCCTTGTCGAGCGCCACGTAGTACCCCATGAACTGGGCCTGCGGCAGCCACTTGAGCTGGATGGTGACCTTGCTCTTCTCGGGTGTGCCCGCCGTGGCGGAACCCGCAAGGAAGGACGCGTCGCGGATGTCGTCGAGGGTCATGGCCTTGAGCTTGTCCGCCGCGGCCGCATCCTTGAGGGCGATGTACTGCTTGGCGAGTTCCAGGGTCTGGCCCAGCGCCGCGTCGTCAAGCTTGCCGTATTCGGTGACGGTGGCGCCGGTGGTATCGGTCTCGACCAGCTTCTTGACCTCGCCCGCCATGTAGGCCTGGTGCTCTGCTGAAACGGAGGAACCGTACTTGAAGACGATCTCGGCGGCGGCGGCCGGATCGGCGCAGGCATCCTTCCAGCCCTTCATGGTTGCGGCGATGAACGCCTTGACGGTGTTCGGGTTGGCGGCGGCGAACTTCTTGGAGCAGAACAGGTTGTCCTCGAGCATCGCCACGCCCTCATCGTTCATGTCGATGAAGCCGACCTTGTCCCCATACTTGTATCCGCCGTCATAACTGTTCTTCACCAGACCCAGCTCGTTGTAGGTCATGGCGGAGGCAAGCAGGATGGAGTCGTCGTCGAAGCCATCCATGTCGAATGCCTGAGACAGGAAGGTCACCGGCTGACCGTACTTGGACAGGAGCGCCTGGATCTCATACTCGTTGCCCAAACCCCAGTTGCCGACCATACCCTTTCCGGCGGCGTCCTTGACGATGCTCTCGGCGGTGGCATCCGCGGCATAATAGGGACCGGCCGCCGCTTTGGTCGAGGCGGATGCAGATTCGCTGGCGCTGGCTTCCGGGGTGGCGGTGGCCGCCGCAGATTCGGCCGAGGCGGATACGGAGGCGGATGCCGGTGCAACGGGAGAAGCGCTGCCGCATCCGGCCAGAGTCGCCAGGGTCAGCATGGCGGCCGATGCGAGGGCGATCCGTCTGGATGCGCGAACCGTGGATGTCTTCTTCATGACGTGATCCTCCTTCATGTGGGGTCCGCTGTGGACCGGTGTGCGGGGATGCGTAGGTTGAGGCAGTGGCATGTGTTTGGCCGTGTGGCTGTGGTGTGTGGCATGTGGCTGTGGTGTGTGGCATGTGGCTGTGGTGTGT
>JAEXRM010000219.1 GCA_023440865.1 Bacillota bacterium | reverse complement strand
CATCCGGACCACCCGCATCCGCCGCCGCCGCCATCTCCAACCCCGACTCCAGCAGCGATCGCACCACCCCTGCCACCACTTCGGTCCGAAGTGAACGAAACCCCTTCTCCGTAGCCAACTCCGGCAGATCGGCACCCATGTCGCGCCAATGTCCGCTGACAACCACACCGGTTCCGATTTCCGCCACATCGATGGCATCTCCCAGAGTGAAACGGACAATGCGGAGCCCGTCCGTGCTGGTCCAGGCATATGGAACCGCAGGCAGCCTGACTGTCCTGCACAACCGTACGCCATCGGAACCACGAATTGGCAGGACTGAGAACAGCTCGGCTCCATCCGGCCCTACCGAGACGATGACCGGCACATGCAGGCGGACACGCGCCTTGCCCGACTCATCCGCAGACGCCCCAAGCCCGCAGGCCAGGGAAGTGATGAATGCTTCGACCGCCTTGCCGGCATCACCGGAGACACCGGAGGAAGCCGCATATCCGTTGTTGCCCGATACCGACAGGGCGAGTACCTGCGAGGCGTCGGACAACGCATTGTCGATGGCGGCGTCGTAATGCGACCGCAGTTCGAGGGTACGTGCCAGCACGTCGCTGCGGATTTCCGCCATGAGCAGGAAGGGCGCCATGGCAAACAGACAAAGGAACACGAGGCTAATCGGCTTCATTGCGCACCATGCCTCCCGCCCGAGCCAGGATGGCGACGCCCCGGCCGCCGCCCGGCAGAAACATGCGTCGCCAGGCTCCGGCCAGGGTCTCTCCCCGACTAGCGATTTCTACAAACAGCAAATCGCCCGCATGCATCCGGTACAGGCGCGTCGCCTCATCCACAGGCGAGGCGGCCTCCGGATACAGGGTGGAGAGTATGCGTGCCTCACCTTCCGTCACGGCCGACATGCCGAATGTGCCCGTGTCTGCCAGACCGGTGCGCGTTGAGGCGAACACCGGCATCCAGGCGTGGCTTTCGTGCCGGATGCGGATGTCGTACAGCAGGCCCGTCGCTTGGAGCCGATCCTGCAGGCGCTCGTACAGCGCCGGGGAGATCGCGCCCATATCACGCGCCGTGTCCGCGAAGCGATTGGCTTCCGCCTGCACAAGCGACCGGGTGACATCATCCTGCCGCTCCAGCAGCGACATGGTCGGCACCGCAACAAGCAGAACCGCCGCAAGCAAAAATCCGGCCAGCTTCCACAACGCATCTTCCATGCCATCCCCCGTTCCAGGACGTTTGCCATGCGTTCGTCATCCATGCATGGCATCCTCTCATGCCGTCCGATCGCCATGCGTTCGTCATCAATTCATGGCATCCTCTCATACCGCGTGCAAACGATCACCCCATCAGCCGACACATCATGTGCATATCGGTACAAGCGACCTGGCTCAATTGCCGACAACGACACGGCTGACAATGGAACGCCCTCTAGCAGAACGGCCGCTTGTTCTGCCGGATCCACCTGTCCGCTCTCCGTCGTCATCCGAATGGCTGCAAGCCGCATGCCGCTGCAGACCCCCATGACGGCCCGGCCTGACCATTGCAGATCGGACCCGGCCACCGGATCTGGCATGAAGCCACGGGATCCAGGCTGGCCCGCCGCATGTGCATCCGTGACGGAAAAGGCTTCCTCCGCCTTGTGAACCACATCATCTGCCAGCACCATGCGCTCGGTTTCCCGAAGGAATCCTGAGAACGCGGCATATCGCATCATAAAAGCCGTCAGGGCGGCCAGTACCAGAAGCGTGCCAACGGCCCAGCCGAGCCACCTCGTTGTGGTGTCATCCATGCAGACTCCTCCAAAGGCTCATTCCACCTGCGCGAAAATCGCCCCGCAGATCTTCTGGTTCGCGTCATACAGCAGTTGGGATGCGAACCGGCCTGCCGGATTGATATACCGGCCGGGCAGGTTGCTGTTCTCGGCATCGCGTCGAGCCGCGTCCTGAAGTTTTTTGCTCTGTGTCGTAAACATTGCGCCGGTACCCTCGGACAGAACATAGCAGCGGTCATCCGTACTGATGGAGCGCGTTGTGCCGGACACATACTGCGTGAAGGCTGTCAGCGACAGCGTCCCGGACTCCGGATTGAGGGTTGTGGCGCTGCCGTCCCCCAACGTGTCAACCAGCACGATGAGTTCACCGCTCTGGCCTGCAAATGTGCTGATGGCTGTCAGCACATCATCGCCCTTGACGGTTTTGCCATCATAGGCGCGGAAGGTTTCATCCGCCAAACTTCCGGCGATGGCGCCAATGCGGTTGTCCGCTTCGTCCCCGATGTCCTTCATGCCGTTGAACAACGTGATGCCGATGGTTACCACCGCGACAAACAGGAGAATGGTCACACCGAGCCACAGTGCCTTGGAAATGTTTCCGTCCATACGTTTCCCTCCGTTTTCCGTCTACCTGTCGAAACTCATGCTCTATGATCTTTGATTCCGGTTTGGGCAGTTGCCGGGAATGCAGCCAGGCGATTGCGTCCGTCTGTTCAGTGTGTAGCGCAACACAGAAGCGGGTCATGACAGCGGTGCGGACATCGTGCGGGCGAGGTTGGCTTGGTGTGCCGGCAGAAGGCGCATGGGTGCGGCCGGGGCCGGGAGCATGGGTGCGCCGGAGCGGGCATCGGACCGGCCGCCATCAGAAAGTGGACATCTGCTGGTAGAACACCTGCATTTCCGTCATGCTGGCGACGACCATCGGCAGCATCAGGTACAGGCCGATCAGCGCATACAGCGGCATAAACCCGATGAGATTGCCCATATTGCGTTTTCGCTCCACCACCCGTTCGTTGAGCTCCCTTCTTTTGTCCCGGCTCCACGCCTTTTCACTTTCCAACTCCTCAAACGCCTGCAGAATCGGCAAATCGGATGCCGCAAGCAACAAGTTCCCCACAAGCATGGCCATGGGTTCGAAGGCAGTCCGATCCCGCAAAGCCGCGAGCGCATCCTCCGGCCCGGCGCTGTAATCGGAAAGGCACGTTTGCAGTGCTTCCCTGAAGTGAAGGGAGAACATCTCCATCCACTCGACCATTTCCTCGACGCTGATGCGCGGCATGTGCATCAGCATCAGGATGATGGTTTGGAAACGGGCGACCTCGTCTTCCATATCCAAGGCCCGGATACGGGATTGGAACTGAAGCATCAGGACAGGCAGCTGCCAGCCCGCAGCCATGGCCATCAGGCACAGCAACATCTGCCACCACCAGAACCGGTTGTTCCGCAGCGAGGCGAGCTTCCGCCCGATGCGTTCCACCGCCGCATCCCGTGTGTCAGAGGACAACCCTGCCGCAGCCATGGCGTCGATCCGGGCGACAATCAATTCCTGTTCCGCATGTCGGGGGAGCTGCAACAAGATTGAGCGGTCGCGGTTTGTTTCTTCCTGCAGGCGGGCACGGTCCTCCGGCGCGAGGTTCCCACCCAGAAAACCCGGAGGGGTCTCCGGCTCGTACAGGATGCGGTGCTGCTGCTGGACAAGCAGTGCCACACAGAGCAACAGGCAACCGGCAAAGCAAGCGGCGCCTGCCAGCAGACGACGGCATTGCAGGTGGGGAACCTGCAGCGGCGACACTGCCCGCTTGAGGAGCGTTTCCAACTGAAGCCGGCCCAGCGAACACCTCGGCGGTGTCAAGCGATCCACGGCGGGATGCAACCACCGCTCATACAGACGCATCTCCCACCGCGTCCCCCATGTGCTTTCCGGGCGCGCATCACCGGCGTGCTGCAGTTTCCTGATGCAGGCATGACAGCCAAGCGCAATGGCGACAAGCAGCACTTCCAGAACCGTCCCGATGCCCTGCGCATAGAATCGGGCCATCGGCGCGAAATTGCTCCCGGCCCAGTCCCGGATGGGCCGGATGAAAAACAGTGGCAGCAATGTCAGCACATTCATGCTCCGCAGCGCATGCAGCAGCCGTTCCCGTTTGAACAGTTCCGAGCGGATTTCATCGCTCAGGTGTCCAAGACTTCGTAGAAAAACGGATCCACCCTCCACCTTCGGATCCCCGTACTCCCGGGTGATGCGGCACAAACCTGCCAACAGCTTGAGATATCGGTTCGGCGCAGTCTGCCGGTAATGCTCGAATGCGGCCTCCGTATCTGTCGCCGACAGCATGTCGAGAAGCCGCTCGCCTTGGACGAACATTTCATGGGCCCGTTCGGCCAGCATCGCCTGGCAGGCCTCCTCCACCGCGCCGTCAACCGACATCTCCTCGTAATACCGATGCCGCAGCTGCTCATGGAACCGGACCTGCTGGCGGAGAAGGCGATTGCCCACGCGTGTGACGGCGTAATCAAGCAGCGCATCTGCCGTGAAACCCAACATGCCGGCGAAAATGACGCTGAGCAGGACATCGTGCGAAAGGAGCACAAACAGCCCCATCAGCAGCGCCATCACGGCAGCCGTCGCCACCAGGATGCAGGCGGATTGCCGGCGAAGGCCGCGCTCGTCGTATCCCGTTGCTTGTTCAAGCCGTCTCCGGATTCTTTGGAGCAGAGCCCGCGACATCGTCAAAGAGTCAAGCCGACCGTACACCTGCTGCCACAGCCGTCCGCGCCCCGTCACCGGCGACCGCTTGGCTTGGAGCGGGGTTGATCCGTTCCGTCTGTTGCGTCCCGTGGCCAGGGCGACGATGGCCAGAAGCAGTGCTCCGCCAAAACAGGCCAAGCCGATGCCAGCCAATGGCGAAAGTCCATTGTCAGTCAGCAACAGGGACAGCATCCGGCTCTCGCCCATCAGGCAACACCTCCCATCCTGGCCGCACATCCGCGATATCCAACGGCCACCACGCATTCAGCCAGGCATCGAACGCCCTTGCATCCTCCGGCCGCATCCGGGCGGCCATCTCCGCCACATGGGCGGCTGACGGCCGATGCACGGCATGGTACGCACCATCCCGGTACTCGATGATGTTGCGTGTCTCATGCGTTCTGCGGTCGGTCATCCGCTCGAAGAAGGCCTGCTCCGTTTCCTGGAAACGAACGGCGGCCAGGACGGGATCCGCCTCCGCACACCAACCGGCCGGATACGGCGCATGGCGCTGTGTCTCGATGATCTCGGTGATCCGCTCGATGTACCGCTTGCCCTCCACATCCCGCGCCAGATGGATGTCAAAGTCGAGGACCGCCACCACCTGCTGTTCCGCAACGGTCTCATCACGGAACATTTCGCACTTGAGCAGTGCGTTGCGCAGGTTCAGGATCAGATCCTCCGTTGTCTTGGCATGATGGGTGAACAGCGTGAACAGGCTTGCGACCTGCGCCATCTGGATCATCCAGGCGGCAACCTCGTCGGTTGCCACCTCTCCCAGAATGTTGACCGAACCATCCGTCTTCTTTTGCAGGTCGAGGCCCGCCTGACCGCTCACCGTATCGGTCTCGCGAAAGCTGAGGATGTTGCGGCCCGGGTAAAGCCGCCTCAGATGCAGCTCGAATGCCATCTCCTGGATGCGCAGCGGATACGCCGCGTCGACATGCCGGATCATCTCCATCAGCAACGTGGTCTTGCCGGACCCCTGTGAACCAGTCAGGGCGGTGATCATGGCACCCTTCGCCAGGTAACGGATCATGGGAATGGGCAATGCCGCGTTTGTATCGGTGATCAACGTTTCGAGCGACATGTTGCGAATTTTGAACTTGCGGACGAAGAACGCCCAGGACTCCGAAAAGGGAGGGCGGACCACAACGACCCGGCATCCGTCATGCATTTCGGATACCCGGTAGCCATTGGCCTCCGACAGCTGCCCGGCCTTGTTGTACCGATAGATGTTCTGGCAGACGCGGCGGAGTTCCTTGTCGCTGCCAAACCCCGTACAAGCAAGGCGGATGGATTTCCCACGGAAAAACACCCAGACACTGTCGCAGGCCCGCAGGCCCAGCTCGGTCGGAGCGTCATCCCCATGCCGCAGCAGGCCGGCATCTTCGGTCACGCCGGAAACGCCGCCCGATACGCCGTCGATGTCCATGTCGCGCAGCTCGTCGACCACACCAAGCCCCTTGAATCGCTCGTAAACAAGCTGGGCGAGCATTTCGAGCTTGTCCGACCGTTTGGGGACCCACCCTTCCTCCTCATAGATCCGCCGGATATCCGCCTCCGTGATGACATGTCCCATGGCCTGCTCCTCCTGTGGCAGGGGCCGGAGCCGGTCGAGTGCATGCCGGTCCACCAGCACCGAAAATGCGGCCAATCCGTACTCCTTGCGGTAGAAATGAAGCAGGCAGGCAAAGACCATGGGACCGGACATCTGTTCCGGGCGATGGAACGGAACGGCGACATGCAGCATGTCATCGGGCAGGTAGGCATCCAGCATGTCGAGCATGACGTCCTTGACATACCGCTTGTCCGCATCAGAGCCATGGGCGCAGTGGCGCAGGGCACGTTTGAGCTCCTCGCGCTTGTTTTCCCGTTTCCGGAATTCCTCCTGGTCTAGCCCGAGTTCGTAGAGGTTTGTCCGCGTAAGGCTGTTGATCCGGTCACGGACAAACAGGATCAAACCATCCAGCCCATACCGGGCACGGGGATCCTCGGCCTCGTGGAGCGGCTCCCTTCGCGCATGACCCATCCGGATCCCGGTCACGACGACAGCCGCGAGAAGTACCAGCAACAGGAGAAAGAGATTGAGCAAACCCGAATCCGTTATCCGCAAGACAGACCTCCTTCCGCCACACATGCAGCCGCAGCGGCGAGCGCCTTCATGAACGGCTTGTCGGGTGACGCCGCCTGACTTGCGTGGCGGGCGATGTAGGGATACAGCGTGCCATCGTTGCAGGCACGCGCAAAAGCAGCGCAGTAGGGGACGGGGAACACACGGCTTCGTACGAGCCCATATCGTCGGGCAATATCGGAAGCCGACAAGCCAATGTCGTCATCATAACGGGAGATCAGGCAGAACGTAGTCGGCAAGGCGGCCAGGCGCCTGACGGCAGGATCCGAAAAACAGGCATCCAGCATATCCCGATTCTGGTTAAGGCACAGGAAACGCACATCCGCCTCCTCCAGAATCATCTGAGAACTGGGATTGCCATACCCGCTGTGGACATCGGCGAACACACGGTCATAGCAGGTGACTGCCGCGCCAAGGATGTCCCGCATCCGCTGCGGGCCATCTTCATCGGACGCGTCGGCCTTGTCCGTTCCCGGCAAAAGGTCCAGCCGGTTGCCATGCAGGAGCGACCAGGTGTAATCGGGAACCATCGCGCCCGAGAGCCGGCCGTTTCGCGCCAGCCGCACCAACGCATCCATCCCGTGATTCGCGAAATCGCCCGTTGCTTTCTCATTCCACTCCCGTTCCGGCAACAGGCATCGTTCCAACGCCCCCCGCCGGGCCTGGGTATGCATGCAGAGCATCCGGGATGGCCCCCGCATACTGGCCATGCAGGCCATCGCGGCCGTATTCGCGGTGGTACAGGCCTGGCCGTGGTGGGTGGACCAGAAAGCAGTCAGCATGGCACGCCTCCAATCATCTTCTGCGGTCTGCCATCGCGAGGAGTCTTCTCGTCGCAGCGCCGCCTAGATCATGCGAAAGGACTGCCAGCGCCTGCAGCAGGCGCCGGTATGACGGACTGAGCCGGGACAGACGCAGCCGATCGTCGTGCTGGTTGTCGAGGATGGCGGCCTGATCTCGCTCCGAAGCGGCGATGGCGAGCCACTCCCCGCAAACGATGTCTCTGGAGAGGTTTCTGGCAAACAGTGTCTCCATGTAGCGCACATCGATCCGCGCGGATTCACAGACATCCAGATAGACCCGATGCACACGGATGCCCGGCGATCGCGAGGCGGTGCGCCGAACGGCGTCGAAGCCCTCCTCAAGGCTGTTGCGATCGGGATCCGTCACGAGGAAGATCTGACCGCCCGTTCCGCATGACCCATAATCGGACAGGTCGAGCATATGGCATCCCTTCATCGGACCCGCCAACCCATCGGCCGCCATGTCCGGTCTGTACGGCATGTCTGGCGCACCCGCCCGGTCCATGACAAGACGCAGGCTTTCGGCGTGCGGGTGTTCATGGACTTCGATGCCACAGTAGTCATACACGGACTTAGCCGCAATCCCCTGGTTGACCGTGTCGAGTCGCACAGGTCCCCCCATGGATAGCATGCGCCCGTAATGAAGCATCAGATAGAGCTTTGATAGTGTTCTGCGCCCCAGGAACACCGTGGGGGTCACGCTATCCTGCAACTCGTCGGGCATGCCCCGGCCGGGCATCACACCTGTATCTCCCATGAACCGCTTATGCCTTCTCGGTTTTTGCCATACAAGCTTCTGCCCTGCCTGCATCTGTCCTGCCTGCTTCTGCCCTGCCTGCATCTGCCCTGCCTGCATCTGCCCTGCCTGCGTCTGCCCTGCCTGCGTCTGCCCTGCCTGTTCCCGTTCTGCCAGCCTCTGCATAGGCGTTCCCTTCTTTCGCATGTCCGTTTGCGAAGATCCGCACGAAGGATGCCCCGGGCCTACAAGCCGCCATGGGGATCCACTCCGCCAGACGTGCCTGTTTCACCTTCCCGGTTGTTCGGCCCGCCGGGCATGCCCCCTGCGGGAACAGTACCGCCTGAAGCATCGCCCGAACGCACCTGGCCGGTGGCAGGAGATTCGTTTCCAGTGGCAGGAGCCATCTCCTGTTGCTTTTCCAAGGGCTGGACGGATTGGCCCGGGGCGCCTTCCACACCGGCGGATCCGGCGCCCGATGCCATCGGTCCTGCATTCGTCCGCAATGATTCGGCCTGCCTTGCGCCTGCCGATTGCACTGCATCGGGAATGGGCACGACCGCTAGGGGTTGCTGCGGCTGCGGGTCGGGAATGGCATCGAACCACTTGCGGTTCGCGCGTTCCAGCTCGGTGACAGCACATGCGACGATGTTCGGATTGGCACGGATGAGGTCCTGCACATAGGCGTTGGCAGGATAGGTGCAAACGGCCGCCTTCTGTATGTCGGGCGCGACATAGGTGACGGCATACAGCGTCGTCCCGGGATGGAGGTAGGCGTCGACCATCGCCGATGACATGCGCAGCAACTCGCTCTCCTGCAGCGTCAGCCAGATCAGGTCAACCGCTCCGTCCTCGCCCCGTTCGAGATCCTGCACCGTCTTCTTGGCCAGTACAACATAGTCCAATCCATTGGGGAACGTGATCCGCACGTCGACCGACTGGTTCCTTTCCAGCCGACTCGGCAGCCGGATGGCCGCGTACTCCTGGATGCGGGCGTCGTCCGGATATTCCTCGTCCTGATAAAGCAACGATCCGGCGCACAGCATCTTGGCACGCACATCCGCCCGCACCACCCTTCCGATCAGCGCTTCGGGTTTGAGCACGGCATCCGACGGAAGCGTGTCGACGCCGATGTCCGTCAGCATGAGGTCCGATTCGGAAATGGTGCTGCCCGCCATCATATCGCGCGCGAACACATAGGCCGGCTCCGTCGGGTGGGCGGCCATCCATGCCATTTCCACATCCGCCTTCGCCTGCCGGTAGGCAGCCTGTTCCAACTGGTTCCGCTGTGTGCCATACCACCAGGTGCCGGCGGCGAGAAGCACGATCGAAACGGATAATCCACCAACAAAGGCCAATCCTGTCTTCATGCGTTTTGGTCGAAGGTACACGGCACATTCCTCCCCATCCGATGAATACGGCCAACCCAACCTGCCGGCCTCTGTCAGAGATCCAATCCGGCCATCCGGAGCGTGCGGTCCAACTCACGGACCTCAGTCCGATCCGGCGAAAAGGGGTTCCGGACAAAGGGAAACCCGATCACACGCCTCACACCGAACAATTGCGTGAGAAACCGGTTGTTGATGGCGCCATCCCGTGGCACAAGGTAGGTGAATCCCTCCCCGCAGCCTTCCTGGTCCATGGACTCTAGGAAGTCGGGAATCCCCGCGAACCGCCAATCGGCAATGGGACAGTATGCAAACTGCCAGTCGGCCCGCCGAAGCTCCTCGAGTGCCTGCCCACCACGGCAGGCTCCCAGATCCATCACAACGACCTCGCTGCGGCTTCCGCGCATGTCGGTCAACCGGCTGCATCCGGGATGATAGTCGACTCCATTGAAGCGGAAGGCGCCCTCCGTGCTTGGCCCATGTGGAACAGTCACCGGCAGGCCGCCCGCTTCGAGATGAGCCTGCAGGGCCTTGAAGTCACCGGATGCATTGAGCTCGACAAGAGAGGTGCGATATCCCCGACTGGTCAGATGGCAGGCGAGAGTGATGGCGGCGAATGTGGCGCCCGCTCCCCGGCAGACCCCCATGACGCCGATGCGGATCTGCGCGACGACGCGATGTCCGCCTTCACGGGTGTTCTGCGCACTGTGTCTTCCGAAAAAGCCGGCCTTCTTGTCGTCCTTCCCCGCCGGCGGTCCCCCCTTTCCATCGGAGATACCGTGCAGGGTGAATCCACCGGGACCCGCTTCGGCGTCCATGTGGTCCGACTCGTCATGAAGCCGCGTCGGCCGGGGTCGGCTCCGCTTTGACAGTCCGTTCCGTCCCGTTTGTCGTCCGGCTGCGGATGCATCCGGAACCGTCTCTTGCCCACGCAGCTCCTGATCCCCTGTGAGCCTGGCACGGGCGACCGCGACACTTCCAGGTCCGGCCATATCGGCCATCCCCATCGTTCCTGGCGCCATCAGGGCGTCGCGACACGCCTCTGCCCGCTGGTAACGGTTCGCCGGCGACAGCTGGACGCAGGTGCGGATGACCGCGACCAATTCGGGGGAAACGCCCGCATCGCGCATGCAGTCTCCCAGATCGCCGTGCGGGATGGTGATCGGATGGGTGCCCGTCAGCAGATGGAACATGGTCATGCCGAGATTGTACAGGTCCGTCCGACCGTCGCTCTGGTTGATGCCGTACTGCTCCGGCGCGGCATATCCCTGGGTGCCGATATAGGCGGTGTCACCATCCCCACCATCCCGGTAGGTGCGTGCCGTGCCGAAATCGACGAGCTTGAGGTGCCCCTGCTCGTCCGCGAGCAGATTTGAAGGTTTGAGATCGCGATAGATGACCGGTTCGGGCTTCTGGCCGTGCAGATATGCGAGCAGCTCGCACAGCTGGATCATCCAGGCACGCACCTCCGACTCCCGGATCCGTCCGCCGGCATCGAGACGCTCCAGCAGGTTTTGGCCGCGCAGGTAGTCCATCACGATGCAGATATGGCTTCCCGTCCGGATGATGTCCGCGATGCGGGGCAGCATGGGGTGGTTGAGCCGCTTGAGGATGCCAGCCTCCTTGAGATGCTCGTCCAGAGTACCGTCTGACACGGCCAGCATCTTGACCGCCCAAGCGTTGCCCAAGGCGACATGTTCGGCGAGAAACACCTCGGCGGTGCCACCGGAGCCGATTTTGCGCACAAGGCGGTAGCGTCCGTCGAGCACCGTGCCAACACCCGGCCTCACATCCTGCAGGACCGCTGCGTCGGGTTCCACGCCCCCGGCATCCGGCTGCGTGCCCGCGGCCCCTGCCGCCGGACGCATGACCGAAGGCGTCGATGCCGTCTGTTCCGGTTGCATCCTTTGCGGAGCGAGGGGGGCATCGGCCGGCTCTTCACGTTCAGACTCCGTTCCTGAAAACGACAGGCCGGACAGCAGCTCGGTGGGGGCCGTCTCAATCGTACAGCGATACTCATCCCGTGACGGCACGCGGTTTCTCCTTTCGCGCCATGGCTGGACTCATCCATACGTATCCCGGTCAGGTCATGTCGCGTGCTTCGCTGCCATCTTGCAGTTGTCGTCTGCTGATGGCTGGATTGTAGATGACTTTCTCGTTTCTTGCAATACTTGTCATTTTCACTGCACATTGCTATGCTGGTTGCTTTCACATTGATTCGACTGTAATCGACAATGATTATGTTTCTTTTTTTCTCGTTTTCGCCTAAGGGAGACTCGACACACCATCCATTGCATCCAGATGATAACGGCATGGAACGCGGTTTTGGCATGGAGTGACTGAGAGAGGCGATCAACAAATTCTTTTTATTTCCTTTTTTATCTCCTGCCGTATACGCTTCCACGATGACATGCCTTTCGACCAGATTCCATTGCTATGTCAGAACACAACACAGCCGTATGGGATATCCGATATGGCATCGATCCGTGGTATGAATGAATGTCAACCATTGTAAACCAACCTGCACAATCCACCCGCATGGCTCACATGCATGGAAGAATCAGACTTGACACGGGATACCATCTCCGCTACGATGAATGGGCGCCTTCAGTCCGCAGAAACGGCGGTTGCAAGCATCGTGGAGAGATGGCTGAGCTGGTCTAAGGCGCACGACTGGAAATCGTGTGAACGTGAATAGCGTTCCGAGGGTTCGAATCCCTCTCTCTCCGCCAAAATCCCCAGCAACCATCGGGTTGTTGGGGATTTGTTCATTGGCGGATGAACCCGTGCGGCCGCCTGCCTGCATGACAAGCAGGAACGGCACACCGCAATCGCAATGGTCAACGGGCTCGGATCGGAAATGGAGTGACAGATGCGCATGAATCTCAAACAGTTCTTTGGCCCACAGGACATGACGGCGGGCTCCCCCACCACCAGTCTCCTGAAGTTTTCCGTACCGCTGCTGATCGGCAACATCGCCCAGCAACTGTACAGCACGGTCGATTCCATCGTCGTCGGCAAGTATGTCGGTGATACGGCGCTGGCGGCGATCGGCGCGGTGCTGCCCATCAATTTCCTGCTGCTGGTCGTGTTCATGGCCATCTCGACCGGATCCGGCATACTGGTATCCCAGTATTTCGGCGCCAAATCCAAGCACCTGCTCAACAAGGCGATCGGCACATCCCTGACGCTGGTCTTCCTCTCCTCCATGCTGGTCATGGTCATCGCCATTCCATTGGCCTACCCCATCCTCAGGCTCATCGGCACACCACCCGAAATTCTCGACATGTCAGCCTCATACATGATCATCACCTTTTGGGGCATCCTCGGTTTTGCCTTCTACAACATCATTTCGGGCATTCTCCGCGGGCTTGGCGATTCCCTGACCCCGCTGCTGTTCCTGCTGGTCACAACGGCGCTGAACACCGTTCTCGACATCCTGTTTGTGGCCGGTTTCGGATGGGGCGTGGCCGGTGCGGCCTACGCGACAATCATCTCGCAGTTCATCTCTTCCATCCTCTGCATCATCCGGCTGCTTCGGATGAAGGACGTGGTGTCGCTGCATTGGAGGGAGCTTGTTCCCGATGCGGGCCTGTCGCGGGATCTGATGCGGATCGGCCTGCCTTCGGGCATGACGCAGGCCATCTTCTCCCTGGCCATGGTGGTGGTGCAGGCGCTGACCAACTCCATGGGGTACGGGGTCATCACCACCACAACCGCCGTGATGCGCATCGACGGCTTCGCCATGATGCCGAACTTCACCTTCGGCATGGCGATCACAACCTTTGTCGGACAGAACATCGGTGCCAAGCGCATGGATCGGGTGGAAAAGGGTTCGCATTCCGCCACGTACATGGCACTGGGCGTATCCATATTCCTGACGACGCTCCTGATTGTGTTTGGCGGCAGTCTCATCCGGCTGTTCACCGATACGCCCGAGATCATCCATCTGGGCATCCGGGCCCTCCGCATCCTGGCGGCCGGCTACATCGCCATGTCCGTGACGCAGGTGTACGGCGGCATCATGCGCGGCGCGGGCGACACCATGCCCTCGATGTGGATCTCCCTGATCACAACCGTCGCCATCCGCGTGCCCATCGCCTATCTGCTGGCGCACCTGACCCGGTCGGAGGCATGGCCCAACGGTTCTCCGGATGCCCTGTTCTTCTCGCTGCTGATCAGCTGGGTGCTGGGGGCCGTCATGACCTGGGCCTGGTACGGGAAGGGAACCTGGAAGAGCAAATCCCTCCTGCGCGAGGAGACGCCCGAGATGACCAGGGCAGCTGCTTCGTGATTGCCTCTTGACATCGAAACCGCTCTCCGTTATGCTGTATAAGCGCCTTTATTCCGCCCCGCAAGGGTGGATGCAAGCATCGTGGAGAGATGGCTGAGCTGGTCTAAGGCGCACGACTGGAAATCGTGTGAACGTTAATAGCGTTCCGAGGGTTCGAATCCCTCTCTCTCCGCCACAGACACCGGAATGCGCCGCATTCCGGTGTTTTGCGTTTGCATGTGTGGGAGCACTGTTTGGCTTGTCGGCCGATCGGCAACCGCACCGATCCACATGGACCCGACTGGCGCCACCAAAACCAGTCCCTTCCTGTTTGAACGGGTCGCAAACTGTGTCAGTACGAGTGGTCCGGTCTTGTTCGACACGATGCGCTCCGCCACCACACCCATCCGGTACGAAGGGGGATCTCCATGAAAAAGACCGCGTATGAAACCATCGTCATCGGTTGCGGAACAGCCGGCATTTTCGCCGGCTACGAGCTGCACCGGCTCTGTCCCGGCATGGACATCCTGCTGCTCGAGCAGGGTCATGACATCCGGCACCGTACATGCCCCATCGTCACAGGCAAGGTGCCTGCCTGCATCCACTGCCCTTCCTGCGACATCATGAACGGATTTGGCGGGGCCGGCGCATTCTCCGACGGCAAGTACAACTTCACCACGAAATTCGGCGGCTGGCTGAGCGACTATCTGGAGCCCCGGGAGATCATGAATCTCATCGAGTATGTCGACAGCATCAACGTATCCTTCGGCGCCACCCTCAAGCGCTATACCACGGACTCGCCGGAAGCCCGCGAAATCTCCCGCCAGGCGCTCTCGCACGACCTGCACCTGCTGGAAGCCTCCGTCAAGCACCTGGGTACGGAGAACAACCGAGAAATTCTTGCCCGGATGTTCGACGACCTGTTGCAGAAGGTCGAACTGGTCTGCAACACCGGTGTCACGTCCATCGAGAAGGTGACGGACGGTTACCGCGTCACGACCGCCAAAGGAGAGACTTTGTCCTGCCGCTGGCTCGTTGTGGCACCAGGGCGCTCGGGTGCGGAGTGGTTTTCCACCCAGTGCCGCACGCTGGGCCTCGATCTGATCAACAACCAGGTCGACATCGGTGTGCGTGTGGAACTGCCCGCCCGTGTGTTCGAACACATCACCGACGTGGTGTACGAGTCCAAGTTCCTGTACCGAACCAAGCAGTACGGCGATCTCATCCGCACCTTCTGCATGAATCCCAACGGGCATGTCGTCAGCGAGAACGTCGACGGCATCATCACCGTCAATGGGCACAGCTACTCGGATCCGGCGCTTGCAAGCGAGAACACGAACTTCGCGCTGCTGGTCTCGAACCGCTTCACAAAACCCTTCAACGAGCCCTACCAGTACGGCAAGCGCATCGCGTCCCTTTCGAACATGCTCGGCGGCGGTGTCATCGTGCAACGGTTCGGCGACCTCGTCAAGGGGCGTCGAACGAACGAGCACCGGTTGTCGCAGAGCTTCACCACGCCGACGATGCAGGCGACGCCAGGCGATCTGAGCCTGGTGCTGACCAAGCGTCACCTCGACAACATCATCGAGATGATTCATGCACTCGACAAGGTCGCCCCCGGCACCGCAAACCACGACACGCTGCTGTACGGCGTCGAGGTCAAGTTTTACTCCTCCCGCCTGAGCCTGACCTCCGAATTCGAGACGGAGCTGCCCGGCATGTTCGCCATCGGTGACGGCGCAGGCATCACGCGCGGCTTGTCGCAAGCAGCCGCATGCGGCGTCCACGCGGCACGCGCCATCGCCCGCCGCGCGGCGACATGAGTCCCCCCATGCCCGCTTCCTGACCCAATGCCCCCTTCCTGCACCGTCATCAAGAAGGCTGCATCCGTCACCAAGCGGATGCAGCCTTCTTCTCGTCACGGCTTTTTAGGTTTCCTCGGGTTGGCGGGAAAGGACAGCACCCTGCCGGTGCGCGGCGTCGCGGAATCGTTCGTCCTGCCTTCCCAACCTCCGGCTCCATCCGCTTTGCCTCGCCCGTCTCCAATGCCGGCCCCGGATATCGGACCGGGTGCTTGCGTGGAATCGGACTGTGCCACGCCCCCGGAGCCTTCGGCGCCTCCGCCCCCGTCACCCGACCGGGACGCACCCTTGGCTTCATCTCGATCGCCGGGTGCGCTGGGCAGGGAACGAAGTGTTCGCCCCGTCTCCGCCCCGCCGCCGGCATCCCGGCTGAACGGCACGGTCCCCTCTCCTTCCGAAATCAAACGGATGGCCTCCTGGTACTCGTCCGGCTCCATCGACAGCCAGGACATCTGCCGTTCCGGGTGCATCTCCATGGCGCGCACATCGGCCGGCGCCCACCCCTTGTAGCGCCAGGCGGGCGCATGCAGCCACAGGTCCGCAACCAGCTCGGCAAACCGCTTCTGCGCAGCCGTGTCCGGATGTGTCAGCGTTTGTTGTGCCAGTGTCAGCGACTGTTCGAGCGACTCTCCCCAACGGAACCTGTGCATCAGTTCCCAAGCCACACCCTCCGCGGCGCCCGTATTCAAACCATACCGGCTTTCCAGGAACGAGATGAGGATCTCCGCCTCGTTCGTGGCCTCGACGAACATCCAGTCCCCTGCCAGGTCGAGTGTTTCCAGGGAAGGCCTGCGGTAGGGCAGGTCGGGGTACATGCTCTGCCGGAACCAGATCTCCTCGGCCTTTTGGGGATCGAGCGAGGTGTGCATCACCAGCGTCTCGCCGATCGTGACCGCATCGTTGAAATCCTGCAGTTCCTGTACGTCCACGATGACGGTATCGAGATCGACCGTCTCATCGAGCATCTCGGACAGGAGCACCTGCAGCTCCTCCATCGTCATCACGCCATAATACTGGAACATGCCGGCGATGATGCGGCGCCGGTTCGCATTCTGCAGCTGGGTGCGCGAGAGGCTCTGCATCGGATCAAGACGGAGCGCCTCCCGCACCTCGGGGAGCATGTACAGCTCTGGTTCCTCCCCGTTCATGCGGGGAAACAGCAGCAGCCGGTCACGGAAATAGTACAGCTCATACGGAGAAAACACCATCTCCGCCCTGGCGAACCGGACAGCACCTTCCGGGCTGTCCACCACCTGGCGGATGAGGCCGTACTGGCGGTCATCCATGTAGGGGACCTGGAGCCGGATGGCCTCCGGCAGCTGCCCGAGCAGCAATGCGTCCAGCTGCAGCCGCCGCATCGTGGGTTCCGCGGCGATGCCGTATACCATGCACAGACCGACCAGGTCGTCCTTGTGCAAAGCGGACACGGCCTCCCGCAGGCTGGCGGGCGTCGGTTCACGCCAATACGCGTTTTCGAGCTCCAGATAATAGGCATGCAGGTCAAACTGCACATCGCTTTCGCGAAGAAACGCACCCGGCCCTTCAGGTGGCAGAGACGCTTCCGCCGGCGGTCTCCGTGGCGTGCGGATCGGTTTCATGTGGGCGGCGGCTTCCCGCAGGGCCTGGCTCACCGCCTCGACATCGAACCGCTCCGGGTTCCACAGACCGCGCTGTCGGGGATTGCGCAGCATGCGGGCATAGCCGGAGGGGCCTTCGACCTCCTGGGGCGGGGCCGCACGCTCGCCGCCGATGCAGACAGGGTATGTCATGCCTGGTTCCTGCTCCGCGATGGCGGCCACCTGGACGCCGACGGCCCAACGATGATCGGGACGGTACAGGAAACGAAGCCCCGGAACGCAGACGTCATGCAACTTCCATCCATCCGAGCCGTTGTCGGGGAGGGGGGCGTCCGCCGTGAGGGTCATGCCGGCAATCTCGAATGATCCGCCACCGTCCGGTGTGCCGGTCCAGTCCAAGGATCGATCGATCAGCACGCCCAACTGCCGGAAGGTCAACCACCCGGGAAGCTGCATGCTGCGCCAGATCGGCGGAGAAACCTCCTCCAGGAGGCATCGGATATGAAAAAGGGGCGGATTGGCCATGTCATTCTCCTAGCTCTTGTCTTTTTCCCGAATTTCGGTTCGTCGAATCTTGCCACTGATGGTTTTGGGCAGCTCCTGCACGAACTCGACGATGCGGGGATACTTGTAGGGGGCCGTATGTGTCTTGACATACTCCTGGATTTCCTGTCCGAGCGCCTCCGAGGGCACATGGCCCTTGCCGACGACGATGGTCGCCTTGACGACGGTTCCGCGGACGGGATCGGGTGCTCCGGTGACCGCGCATTCCACGACGGCCGGATGCTCCATGATGACACTCTCGACCTCGAACGGTCCGATGCGGTACCCGGAAGACTTGATGATGTCGTCCTTGCGTCCGACATACCAGAGGAAGCCATCCTCGTCCATGTAGGCGGTGTCGCCCGTATGGTACAGGCCGTCGTGCCAGGCATTCGCCGTCATCTCCGGATCGTTGTGGTAGCCGATCATCAGGCCCGTCGGCACCTCCGGTTCGGTTCTGACCACAATTTCACCGACAGTGCCGGGATCGACGGTGTTCCCCTCATCATCGACCACATCGAGTGCATAGGCGGGAGATGGTTTTCCCATGGAACCGGGTTTGGGCTCCATCCAGTTCATGGTGGCGGCCAGCAGCGTGGTCTCAGTCTGGCCGAACGCCTCGCGCAGCTTGAGGCCCGTCGCCGCGAGAAAGCGGTTGTACACCTCGGAATTGAGGGCCTCGCCTGCGGTCGTGACATGCTTGAGCGAAGACAGGTCGAACCGCGTCAGGTCCTCGCGGATGAGGAAGCGGTAGATGGTCGGTGGCGCGCAAAAGGTGGTGACACGATGCTGCGCGATGCACGAGAGCATGTCGTCGCTGTTGAACCGGTCGAAGTCATAGATGAATACGGCGCCTTCGGCGAGCCACTGTCCGTAGAGCTTGCCCCACATCGATTTGGCCCATCCGGTTTCGGATACGGTCAGATGCAGGTCGTCCGGACCGATGTTGTGCCAGTAGACGGCAGTCGGTATATGGGCGATCGGATACCAGTGGTTGTGGGAGACCATCTTGGGCATGCCGGTGGTTCCGGAGGAAAAATACATGAACAAACGGTCCGCGCCGCCGGGCCGCGCCTCGCCGGCTGGCGCCCGGAATGCCGGCGCGGCCGCCATGGAAACGCTGTAGGAAAGCCATCCTGCACGCTCGCCCTTGACGATCATGCGGGCACGTACGGTCGGGCAGTCAGGCAACGCCTCCTCCACCAGCTCCGCGATGCGACCCTCGGCCGTGCAGACGATGGCCTTGATGTCGGCCGCGTTGCAGCGGTAGACAATATCCTTGGGCATGAGCTGGTTCGTTGCGGGAACGCCGATGGCCCCGAGCTTGTGCAGCCCCATGAAGCAGTACCAGAACTCCAGGTGCCGCTTGAGGATGAGCATCACATGATCACCCCTGCCGATGCCCATCTGTCGGAACATCGATGCGGCGCGATCACTCTGGCGGGACACTTCGGCAAAGGGAACATCCTGCTGTTCGCCCGCCTCGTTGCACCACAGGATGGCACGCTTGCCGGGCTGCTCCCGGCCCAGGCGGTCCACCACGTCGTAGGCGAAGTTGAAGCGTTCCGGACAGCGGAAGGTGACCTTCTCGACATGTCCGGCGCCGTTGCAGGACTCATTGACAAATTCCTTGTACAGACGTGCCATCAGCCGATCCTCCCGTCCGCATCGCGAATGACCATCGCCAGGAAGGTGCAGTCCGCAGCTTCCGCCACCATGCCGTGCGGCAGGGTGGCGTCGTAATATACCGAATCGCCCGCCTCCAGCACCGTTTCGTGGGTGCCGATGCGGAAACGGAGGCGGCCCTCGAGCACGTAGTCGAACTCCTGCCCGCTATGTCCGCGCGTGACGATCTCCTGCGCGGCGGCATTCGGATCGAACGGCGCTTCGACCAGAAAAGGTTCGGCGGTGCGATGCCGGAAGCGATGTGCCAGGTTCCGGTAGGAAAACCCGCTCCGACGTTGCATGGCTAGCCCCCCGCCCTTTCGGACGATGGTGTAGCCGGACAGGGTGGGGCCGGCTCCCGTGAGCAGGTCCGTCATGTCGACGCCCAGCCGTCCGGCCGTGCTGTAGAGGAAGGTGAAGGTGAAGTCCTGCCGTCCGGATTCCTGCTGCAGGTACTCCTCCTCGCCTATGCCGTGGACCTGCGCCATCTCCGAGGCGGAAATGCCAAGGTCCTCCCGCAGGGAGCGGATGCGCATGGCAATCTCCTGAATCTGTTCATTCATGGGCTACCTCCTGACAGAATGGATGGAGTGGGGGCCGACATCCTGACGATCCGCCTGCCATGCGGTTCCCGCTATGGCCAACAGAATCCCAAGGCCGCCGGCCGCAAGCAGCGGCAGCCACGGGGGACCGCCGATGATGACGAAGAGGCGCAGCATGGGCCAAACCAGTCCCGCGGCGGCAGTCAGGCCGCCCCAGATGCCGGTGAAAGGAACCAGCTGGCGGTAGGAGATCCACAAGACCGCGACACCGGCCAGCAGGCCGGACAGGACAATCAGGGGAAGGGGTTGCCGAAGCGGCTGCCCCAGCAGGCGAAGCAAGAGGGACAGCAGACCCCCGCCGGCAACCGCACCTGCGGCAAAAAAGAAAAAACGGCTCAGGAAACGTCCGGCGAAGCCACCCAGGAGGCCTCCAGCCAGAAGGCCGGCCAGAAACCCCGAACCGGCACGCAGGGTGTCATGCGTCAACAGCAGGTCCCGGACATCGAAGCTCCCCCCTGCGATGACATGCTCGATCACGGCGCCGCACAGCGCCCCCGCGCAGAGCCCGAACAGGGCGCCCTGGAAATGGCTGATGAACTTGAATCCCCGTCTCCCTCCGAAGGCCCAGGCACAGGACAGCGCGATCAGGATCGCGGCGGCAATCCAGGGAAACGAGCCGAGTGGCGCAAGCCATGACTGCAGATCCTGCAACCGGTCGGCCATCGCACTGTTGCCCGTGATTTGCATCCCCCCGCCCTCCTCGTCCGGACAATCGGCACGGGGCCGCGATCCGCATCGCCGCTCCGGCCCGAATCCTTGCCGTCAGCGGTTTAGATCATTCTACCATCACCCCTGCGCATGCACAAGCCGGCAGGATCTTCCGGCATGGGCGGCATGTTCCGATAACCAGACGGAAAATTTTGATATCAACTTACGTTCATCCTATTGCGTCCCCCGAATCTTCGTGTTATAGTGAGTACGGCCCGTGAAATATACGGTATGGATTGATCCGTTTTCTGACAGCCCCTCCTTATTCATGGAGCGTTGTGCCAAGAAAGGATTCATTCCAAATATTGAATAAGGAGGTATATTCACAATGGCTGACAAGACACTTACCTGCAAGGACTGCAACACCGAGTTCATCTTCACCGAAGGCGAACAGGCCTTCTACAAGGAAAAGGGTTTTGAGAACGAGCCCCAGCGTTGCCCCGAATGCCGCCGCGCCCGCAAGGCTCAGCGCAACAACAGCAACTATGGTGGCGGTTCCCGCTGGTAAGAACAAAGGAGAGCGAAAGCTCTCCTTTTTCTTATCTCTTGAGCCACACAACAAGAGAGCGCGAAAGCGCTCCTTTCTCTTTTCTCTTGAGCCACACAACAAGGGAGCGCGAACGCGCTCCTTTTTCTTTTCTCTTGAGCCACACAACAAGGGAGCGCGAAAGCGCTCCTTTGTCTATTCTCGAGAGCAACACAACAAGGGAAAGCGACCGTGCCCCTTTGCCGATTCTCGACAGCAACACAACAAGGGAAAGCGATCGTTCCCTTTGCCTGCTTGATGCCGGACAGGACCAACGGCGCATCCAACCGCCCCTGCGCCTACCCGAACACGGCTTCGACAGCCCTCCCCGCGCGCAGCGAGGCCGCCACATCCAGAATCCGCTGGTTGCGGGAACCCCGGAACGGCAGGCGCAAATCACGCTGCGCGGCCAGATAGGGTCCGTCCACCAGCAGGTCGCTCGCCGTGAGCAGTCCGCGCCAGCCCGGTATCGTGTCGATGCCCGCGAGCAGCGCTTCGAACGTATATCCGGAGTAGGTCATGATGTGATAGCCTTCGGCCCTTGCCGCCGCCGCCAGCGCGGCGCAGCCTTCCGCCTGCTGGAACGGTTCCCCGCCCGAAATCGTGATGCCGTCGAGCAGGGGATTGTTCCGGGCACTCGCCAGCACCTCCGCGACGGTCACCGGTTTGCCGCCACCGACCGGCTGCAGCTCCTGGTTGTGACAGCCCTCGCAACCGTGCGAGCAGCCCTGCACGAACACCGTCATCCGGATGCCCGGGCCATCCACGATCGATTCGCGCACCACGCCCCCGACCTGCAGCATCTCCATTGACACCCTCCAGTGGTC
>JAEXRM010000193.1 GCA_023440865.1 Bacillota bacterium | reverse complement strand
CCTTCCAACACCCGCGACAGATACCAGATGCGGCTGCGCATCTCGTACTTGATTTCGATGCGGCGATCCTCCCCGTCGATGCGGCTTTGCACCCCGTAGACCAGCATGGGGTTGCCGGCTGGCTTTGCCTCGCTCATCGAGAGGATGCGGTCGATCTGGATGACATGCGCCTCGCCATCCTCCGACGTCCAACGGAAGCGGAGGGGGCGGAGCCCGCCGTCGCAACCGCTGCAGAGAATCATTTCCACCGGTTTCATCCAGAGCTTCACGGTTCATCCCTTCCTGTCATGACGGGTGCCATGGCCCGCTGTCGTTGCATTGCATGCGGCCCGGGGCGGGGGTGTCCTGGGGCCCGCCGGCCATCGGGGGGATGCCGGAAGCGACGAAGCCGGCCCGCATCAGCGAATCGCGGCCATAACGGGCGCGAAGCGCGTCAATCTCCGCGTCGAGCGCGCGTGCCTGCGGGGAAGCCGGCGCGCCGAACAGGCTCTCCTGCTCGAACCGGTCGTCGGCCAGATTGGACAGCGATATCCCGACATGCCGCAGGGGGGCGCCCGTCCAGAGCTCGCGGAACAGCTGGTCCGCCATGGCCAGCAGCGTGCCGGTGTGGTCGGTCGGCAGGGGGAGGCGGCGCTGGTGCGAGGCGTAGGACAGGTCGGCGGTGCGGATGCCGACGGACACCACGTTCGCCAGCAGGCCTGCCTCGCGCAGGCGGGCGGAGGCGGTTTCGGCCACCGCGTGCAGGAACAGCAGCGCCTCCCGCTCCTGGCCGACGTCGTAGGGGGTGCTGACCGAATTGCCGATGGCCCGCGGCACGACGCTGCCGGGGCGGACCGGCGCGTCGTCGAAGCCGTTGGCGAACTGCCACAGCAGGGGCCCGAGGCTTTTGAAGTGCCGCTGCAGCAGGACCGGGTCCGTCTGGGCGAGGTGCCCGATGGAGAAGATGTTCAGCCGATAGAGCCGCGGCGCAACCCGCGGACCCACCAGAAAGAGCTCGCGGACAGGGAGCGTCCACAGCTTGGCGGGGATCTCGGCCGGGAAGAGGGTGTGGACCCGATTGGGCTTTTCAAGCTCGGAAGCGGTCTTGGCCAGCAGCTTGTTCACCGAGACGCCGATGTTGACCGTGAAGCCGAGCTCCAGACGCACCCGGTCGCGTATTTCACAGGCCACCCCTTCGGGGGTGCGGGTTTTCAGGCAGACGGCATCGGTGAGGTCGAGAAAGCATTCGTCGATCGAGTAGCGCTCCAGCCGGTCGGTGTATTCGGAAAGCAACCCCGCCAGGGCATTGGAGCAGGTCGTGTAGAGCTGCTGGTCGGGCGGCGCGACCACCAGGCCGGGACACTTTTTGCGGGCCTGCCACAGCGGCTCGCCCGTTTGGACGCCGTACCGTTTCGCCGGCAGGGAGCGCGCCAGCACTATGCCCTTGCGGGCCTGCTCGTCGCCGCCGACGACGCTGGGGATGTCGCGCAGGTCCGTGCGGTCCCCGTGCTGCAGGCGCCAGGCCGCCTCCCAGCTCAGGAACGCCGAATTGACGTCCACATGCAGGATGGCGCGGGAAAGGTCGAAGCCGGGAAGCGTTCCGGCGTTGCCCATGCGGGCGCGTGCGAATTCGGCGGACATGCGGCGCCCGTTGCCACCGGGGCCGGCGGCGGGGCGGACCTGTCCCATGTTGGAGCCTGCCATGCGGATCGTCTCCTTTCATGCCGGAGAGGGCGGAAAAGGGGACAGTCGCCCCCATGGCTTCATTATAAAAGAACAAATGTTCTTTGTAAAGAGACGGGAAAGCGCCATGGAGAAAAACCAGATGTTTCGGAATGATGCAAACGGGGAATATAGATGCGAAAAATCCAGGCATGTCTTTTCACGGTTGCGGCAATCGCCCGCCGGAAGGAGCGTTGCCGATGGAAGGCATGACGCCGGTCCTGTCCCTGTTGCTGGCTGCCGGTGCGGTGCTCCTGTCCAGCATCCTGATCACGCTGGTTCGGCGGGACCGGGTTCTGTGGCTGTTCACCGGGGCATTTGCCTGCCTCGCCCTGAGCGCGTTGCTGCAATACCTGTTTCAGGGCGGCGGCCTTGTGGTGCGGCTGGTGGCGGGCCTGCTGCGAACGACGCCCTACATGCTGCTGTATGCCGGCATTTGTGCGCGGTTCAGGGTCACCGGGATGTGGCCCGCGCGTTTCTGGTTCTACCTTGCGGGCGACGTGGCCGGATCCATGCTCGACGCGCCGCTGATTCGCCGGGTGCTGCACATGGGGGCGCCTTCATCGGGCGGTCCGCCGCCCGACGAGGGCGCCTTTCCTCTTCTGCCGACCTACCTGTTGATTCTCGTCATGCTCGTGGAACTGGTTGTGCTGCTCCTGCGCCATGCAGCCGTCATGCCACGGCTTGTCCGCATGACGGTGGACATCGCGCTGATCGGCACCGCGGCTGTTGCGGGCGTGCAGGCCGCCTACCGCGTGCTCTTGTTCGCCCAGCCCGAAACGGTCTCGCTCCAATACCAGATGGCCGCCTTTTCCGCTTATGCCCGCATGATCCTGACCATCTTCTGGTTTGCCGCCACGCTCATGATCGACGGCACGGGCCTGCTCGAGCGGCAGCGGGCCGAACGGGAGCTGTATGCCGTCATGATGCGTTCCCTGCCCGAAGGGGTTGTCATGACGGATGACAAGGGCATCATCACGTTGTTCAATCCCATGGGAGAACAGATCGGCGGCGTTCCGGCGGGTGAGGTCCTCGGAAGGCTTTCCAGCGAGGTTTTCCGGCTGCAAAACCTCATGACGGGCGAGGCACTGCCGGATCCGGTGCAGGAGGTGCTGCGCACGGGGGTGCGTGTGGATTCGCCCCGTTATTGCGGCCTGGTCCGGCGCGATGGCACCGAGTGCTTCATCGAGGGCAGCGCCACGCCGGTTCCCTCCTCCGACGGCCGCACAGCCGGTGTGGTCGTCTCGTTCCGTGACATCACCCGGGAGTATGAACAGGAAAAGGGCATGGAGGCCTTCTTCGACGTGAACATCGAACTGTTGTCCATCATGGACGAACAAGGGATGTTCCAGCGTGTCAACCGCAAGTTCGAGGAGATCCTGGGGTACCGCGTCGAGGAGGTCGAGGGAACCCATTTTCTCGACTACATCCATCCCGGGGAGCGCGAGCGGATTCGCGCGGACCTGCTCGAGGCGGCGCGCAAGCGCTCCGTCACGGCGTTTGTCGGCCGCTTCCGCAGGCGTGACGGCGCCTGGCGGTACATCGAATGGTATACGATGCCGGGGATCGGGGGGCTTGTGTACTCCTCCGGCCGCGATGTGACGGAACGAAAGATGCGCGAGGAGCGGATGGCGCAGATCGGGTACCACGATTCGCTGACCGGCCTGTACAACCGGCGGTTCCTCGAGGAGGAGGTCCGGCGGCTCGACACGGCGCGCAACCTCCCCCTATCCATCATCATGGGCGACATGAACGGGCTGAAGCTGATCAACGACGCATTCGGCCACGAGCAGGGAGACGAGTTCATCAGAAAGGCCGCCCGGGCGATCCGTGCGGGATGCCGCTCCGGCGATCTGGCGGCGCGGTGGGGCGGCGACGAGTTCATGATCTGCCTGCCCGAAACCGGTTTGGATGACGCGCGGAAGGTCGTGGAAAGGATTGTCGCGCAGTGCCGGGAGGCGCATGTCAACGGCTTCGAGATCAGCATCGCCTTCGGCCTGTCCACCAAGTCGGACAAGGGCATGGCGATGGCAGACGTCCTGCACGAGGCGGAGGAATGCATGTACCGACAGAAGGCGAATGACAGGAGATTCGCGCGTGGCGATGTGATCAATGCGGTGCGGTTGTCCCTGTACCAGCGGGAACCGGAGGAGGAGGCCCATGCGCGGCTTGTGGGCAACCTGTGCCGCAGGACGGCCCTTGCGCTGGGCCTTGGCGATGACGCGGCGGAGAAGCTGGCGCAGGGCGGCCTGATGCATGACATCGGGAAGGTGGCCGTCAATCCCCGTATCCTGGAGAAGAAGGGACGCCTCACGGAGAACGAGTGGAGCCAGATCCGCAGGCACCCGGAGATCGGATTCCGTGTCGTCAGCTCGCAGCCCGATCTGGAGGAGATCGGCCACGCGATCCTCGCCCATCATGAGCGGCTGGATGGCAGCGGATACCCCAAGGGGGTCGGGGATGGCGACATCGGCCTGTACGCGCGCATCATCGCGGTGACGGAAAGCTATGCGTCGATGATCCGGCCTGGCACCTATGGGAAGGGCCGGCATGCGATATCGCGCGATGAGGCGGTTGCCGAGATCCGCCGCAACGAAGGCGTGCAGTTCGATCCGCAGGTGGCGGAGGTGTTCATCGGACAAGTCGTCTACGGTGAAGATCCGGCGGGCGCTGAAGCCGGAATGCGGTCGGAGGGGGAGGCGGCAGGCACCCCGGCTGCCGCCGCGGAAGGGTTTCGCGGTGTTCCGCCGCAGGACGGGGTGCGTGGATGAATGACGGAAAGCCGGGTCGGGTTCAACAGGCGCCGCATGTACGGCGTTTCGCTGTGATCGGCGACGTGCACGGGTGCCTGGCGCCTTTGCGCGCATTGCTCAAGCGGCTTGGCGGGCACTTTGACGAGCGGGGGTGTCTGATGGGGCTGTCGGATGGCCGACTGCCGGTCTTTGTCGGAGACTTCGCCGACCGCGGGGAACAGGCCGCGGATGTGCTCCGGCTTGTGATGGAGGCCTGCACCCGGGGACAGGCCCTGGCCGTGATCGGGAACCACGACGACAAGTTGCTCCGCGCCCTGCGGGGGCATGCCGTCACGGTGAACGGGGAGCTGCGCGACACCCTGGCATCGCTGGCACGGGCCGAAGCGGAGGCGCCCGGCTTCACAAGCCGGGTCGCATCCTTTCTCGGGGCTTTGCCGCACCAGCTGCTGCTCGATGACGGCGCCGCGCTCGTGGTGCACGCCGCGGCGCCGGAGCGGCTTCAGATGCGCAGCAGTGGCGAAATGCGCCGATTCGCGCTGTATGGGGATGACGATGGAACCATGGATCCGGACGGGCATCCTGTCAGACGCGATTGGGGCGCGGCGTACCAGGGGGAACGTCATGTCTTGCACGGCCACGTCAAGGTGCCGTACCCGCAATGGCGGAACCGGACAGTCGACGTCGATACGGGCTGTCATGAGACGGGCATCCTGACCGCTGTGTTGTGGCCTGAAAGGACGTTCGTCCAGGTTCGGCTCACCCGTCCGCCAGCACCTGCGGCAGCCACGATGCCAGATCCATCCGCGGGAACCGCGCCAGATCGGCTTCCGTGATCTCCAGGATGCCCAGTGCGAGCAGATGCAGCTCCCGATACGACTTCTCGTGCACCGGATGGATGCCGTGCGCGAGCACCGACTGGTTGCGGATGTTCATCGCGTTCTTGAGCCGCTCCCAGAATACATGCGTGTTCGTCGCGAAAACCGGGTCGAGCAGGCACAGCAGCTGCCGTGACGCATCGAGTCCGAAGCACAGCAGTGCCTCCGGCGATTCTTCCCGGCGGTGTCGGCGGAAATCGTCACGCAACGGCGGGGGGATGGCGTCGAGCGGCGCGTTCTGGTTGTCGATGCCCAGCTGCAGCAGCCGGCGCGCATAATCCTTCTCGATGGCGCTGTAGATTCTGGAGACGGCGTCCTCGTACCGTGCCTCGCCAAAGGCGCGTCGAGCGGCGTTGGCGGCGAGGTCGAGCGACAGCAGGCGGAACAGTGCCGCCTTCGAGGGCAGGGCGTGTTCGGATTCGTTCCGGCGGATTGCCAGCGCCTCGACGGTGCGGAAATTGTCCTGCAGCTGTTCCGCCAGGGCAACCGTCGCAGGCTGGCCGATGGCGGTCAGCTGGGCACACAACGGCAGGAGCGTGTGCGCGAACTTCCTGCGGGACGCACCATACCGGAAGGTATCCCATTCATGGTAGGCGGCCGTGATGTCGGCCAGGTGGCGCAGCAGGTCCTCCAGGTCCGGACGGCCCGCCGGAATGCGGCTTTTGATGCGTGCGAGCGTCCAACCGCAGACCGCGAAGGCGCTGTGGTTGAACAGCAGGTCCGCGTAACGTGCCTCCTCCTCGATGAGCGGCAGGCGGATGCTCGGGGGCAGCGGATCCATGGGACACCTCCCATGCAGGGTGGCCGGTTCCCTCAGGGTGTGGCCGGCTCCGTCCTGGACGGCAGGAGCCGTGCCTGCACCACGGTGCGCGCACCGTCGAACTCGTAGCTGCAGGTCACCATTGTCAGGATTTTGTCATCAAGCGTCAGCGGTTGCCTGAGCGGATACATGGAGCGTGTCTGGATGTCGTCGAGGAAGGTCCGGTACTCGGCGTCGTCGGCAAAATCCATCGTGATGACGTAGTTGTAGCTCGAATCCACGACATAGACCGCGACAATCTCCCATTCCATCCGATCGTACAGGGTGTCGAACCGGATCGTGGGATGCGCCTTGAAATATGTCTCGGTCTTGTAGTTGACCAGGGAGTGGAACATGCTGCCGCGCTTCATGTTGTGACCGTAGAGCGGGGTGTTGCGCCCGATGCTGCGGATGTCCACACGGAAATCGAGCACGATGCTGCCGGAGACGACCTTCTTTTTGTCGATGTTGCGGGCGAGGTACCAGTCGTTGTCGGTGCCCTGCAGCACAGGATAGTCGATGACCGTGCCTTCCTGCCGCACCCAGCCGCGAACGTCCTTGTTCTTGCCGGGCAGATCCTTGTATTCGTCGAGGATGGTCCAGACGCGCGGTGTCGGGGTGGGGGTCTGCGGTATGGTCTCGGGGGTCGGCGCGATGGCGGTTTCCGCTTCGACGGCCGCCATGTAGCGCCTGTATTCGGCGTCGGCGCGCCCGTCCGCGGGTACCAGACCCGCCCGGGCGGTGATGCGGTATTCGGCCTCCTCGCGCAGGAACAGGAGCCACTTGCTGCCCGGTGTCACATCGACGTCCGCCGGGAACAGCACGGTCATGGTGCGGTGCCCGGGCAGGATGGCCGTGGCCGGCGGGGTGGCGTTCTCGGCGGGATCCTGTGCGGAACCCAGCCCGAAGACGCCCTTGTACGGCGTGACGATGGTGCTGCGCACCTCCTGGACGTAGCGGTTGCGAAAAACCGTTTCGCCCGTGCGCACGGTGGCGATGTAATCGGAACCCGCGGCGATGACGGCCGGATCGCCGGAAGGGATCTCGCGGCCGGTGAACCGCCAGGTTCCCTTCTTCCAGGCGGTTTCCCGCTCCAACAGGTCCTGCACGTACGACCTGGCGCCGTCGAGGGTGCGGAAGGAGGTGCGGGTCTGCTTATCGCGACGCAGGTCCACGTCGCCGTCCGCGCTTTCGGCCTGCACGATGCGGCCTGACTCATCGGCCGCGATGAAGATGCCGTTGAAATTGTGGAAGTAGGGATGCGGGTAGTAGACATCGGTCGCGCGCGAGAGGACGAGCAGGTAGGTGCGGCCGGCGGCATAGGCGGTTGGTGGAACGAGTGGGGCGAACGCGGTGGAGGACCGGCCGGCGCCGGCTGTGGCGGCGACCGCGGGGGAGGCGGCGGCGGAGGCGCCGGTCTCCACGCCCCGCAGACCCTCATACAGGTGGATGACCTTGTCGCCGTCGGGGTTGAAGATCGATTCAAGCACCGTGAAGGCGTAGATGGCATAGCCCTCGCCCGTGTTCTCCGCCTGGTCGAGCCGGGCGACCGTGATGCTGCCGGCCTTCTGCACGGCTTCGGCGAACGGGGTGTATGCGTGTTCGGAGCGGTCGTGGTTGAACATGCGCCGGTAGCCGATCTCCAACGCGGTCGGTACCGGTTCGTCGCGTGATTCAAGAAGGCCGCAGGCCGGGAAGGCGAAAAGTGTCGCCAGCAGCACGGCGGCCAGCCGCCATGCCGGGCTGCGGCGGGAAACGGGGCGGCGGGTCGGACCGGTCATCGGCATCTCCTTCTTCTTCCGGGCATGGGCTGCGGACACTTGCCTGTGCAGCCGGGAACCCTCCGGTTGAAGAGCCACGGATGGCGTGCTCTCCCCTATATTCTACCCCGAATGCGCGTTGGGTTCCACCTGGCGGCGGGGATGGGCCGGATGACCGGAACTGCCTTCGGCAGACCGCTTCATGCCCAAGACGGAAGACTGCGGCCGATCCGGCAGGGGCGGGTCAGGCGAGAACGGTTTCCGTTTCCCGGCAGGGCGGTGCCCGCACAGTGGAAATGTGATAGGCTTGGGACTGACGGCATTGATGACAAGGGACCACATCGCGGCGGACACGCCCGATCGGAGGCAGCATGCAGCCCGCCCCGCAGACGCGCAGCCTGTACCTGGAACGCATCCGCCTGGTGCAGGACCATATCGACACCCATCTCGACCAGCCGCTGGACATGGAGACGCTGGCCGGTGTCGCCGGATTCTCGCCGTATCATTTCCACCGGGTTTTCCATGCGTTCACCGGCGAAACGCCGGCCGAGGCGGTCCGGAACCGCCGGCTGGCCGCCGCCGCCGGGCGGCTGCGATATCATTTCCGGGAAACGGTGGAGCAGGTTTCGCTCGCCTGCGGCTTTTCCTCCCTGTCCGACTTTTCCCGCTCGTTCCGCAAGGCGTTCGGGCTTTCGCCCACCGCATGGCGCAGGCGGGCGGCGGGCGCCGATTGCGCATTCCGGACAGAACCCCGCCCGTCTGCGTGCGCGCTTCCCTGTGAGGTCCGCATCCTGCAGCTTCCGGACTACCATGCCGCCTGCCTGCGGTGCCGCGGCCTTTCCCCCGACTGGGAGACGGATGCGGTCAAGACCGCCTGGAAGCGTCTGATCGCCTGGGCCTCGGCCAGGGACCTCCTGGGTCCGGACACGCGCTTCATCGGCATGACCCTCGACCACCCGGAACTGCTGCCCTTCGCGGCATGCCGGTATGACGCCTGCATCACGGTTCCCGCCGGAACGGCCGCCGACGGGGAGATCGGCATCCGCACGCTCGGCACCGCCGGCAGGTATGCGTCCGTGTCCTTCCGCCAGGGAACGCCCGGGTTTGCGGAGGAGCTGTACCATGCCATGGACGCGCTGTACGGCCAGTGGCTGCCCGACAATGGATACGAACCGGATTGCAAGCCCTTTCTCGAGATCTGGGGCGCCGGGGATGCACCGGGCGAGGTGCGGCTGGCCTTTTGCGTGCCGATCAAGCCGTTCGGCAGCTGAACCGGCCGAATGCCGTGCAGGCGCCGCGGAAAGCAGGCATGCCGCGCTTCGGCGGCCATGCCTGCTTTTCGCGTCAATTCAGCAAACCATGTCAAATGATCCGCAAGCCCTGCGATGCCATTTCGCTTTCGGTCATGTCACACTGGAGGCAAGAAATCCTGTGAGGTGAAGCGATATGCGGAACATGACGACCGATCCCTGCCTCCAATCGGCGGAACAGGCGCTGGCAAGCATGCGGGCGGGCGAACTGACGGCATCCGGGCTGATGGATGCCATCCTGAAACGCGTCGAACGGCTCAACCCCGCCCTCAACGCCATCGTCACGCCAAATGCCGCCGAGGCGCGGCGCCTGGCGGTACAGCCGGCACCCGGCCCCTTCAGCGGCATGCCGTTCACCGTGAAGGACATCTGGAAAACGCAGGGACTGCGCTCGACGGCCGGGCATCCGGCGCTGCAGGACTGCGTGCCGGATCACGACGCGCCTGCGGTGGCCCGGTTGCGTGCCGCTGGCGCGATCCTGGTGGGAAAGACAAACCTTTCGGAAATGGCGGCGGACTCGCAGACGGACAACCCCCTTTTCGGCAGGACGAACAACCCGTGGGATCCGTCACGAACACCAGGTGGCAGCTCGGGGGGCGGAGCGGCTGCCGTCGCGGCAGGTCTTTCCTTCCTCGACATCGGGAACGACCTGCTCGGTTCCGTTCGCATCCCCGCGCATTGCTGCGGGCTGTGCGGCTTTGTGCCCACATCCGGCACCGTGTCCGCCTCGGGGAGCCTGTTGCCGCCCATCGACAGCCACATGCTCCGGCAGTTCCTGCGCCCGGGCTTCCTCGCCCGGAACGTCGAAACGCTGGAAGCCGCGTGGCGGGCAACTGCCGGATCTGACGACGGGAACCGCGACCTGGTCGCGGCGGATGTCCGGGAGCAAGAAGCGCCACACCCGAAGTCCATCGGCATGGCCTGGTCCTGGAACCTCGGCCACCTGCCGCTCGACAGCACGGTCCGCACGGCGCTGGCGGCATGGCGTGCCGGCGTGGCGGCTGCGGGGGTGTCGGTGACGGATCTCGAGGCCGGAGCCGTGGCGTTCCGCGACGCCTCCGACGCGTTCCTGAACCTGTTCCTTCCGGCCACCGCGCTCGGCATGCCGCCGGCTGTCCGAGCCCTCGCGCGGCTGGGCGGCAACCGGCATCTCCATGTCGACCTGCGCCGGGTCTGGGAGGCGGAACGCAGCCGTGATGAGGTGCTGTGCCAGCTCGACCGGGCACTGGAACGGGCGGGCGGCCTGCTGGCCTGCCCGGTCATGGCGGTTCCCGCGTATCCGCACCTCAAGCCCGACGGACGGATGGGTGTCCAGCCGTTGTATCGCAGGGGGATTCCGGTGAACGGGAGGCCGGAAAATTACGCGACGGTCAACGTGGGATACACCGTGCCGTTCACGGTGACGGGCAATCCCGTGCTGGTGCTGCCGGTCGGATTGACCGGGGATGGCCTGCCCGTCGGCGTGCAGCTGGTGGGACGCCGCTTCCGCGACACGGCGCTGCTTGCGGCCGGGCGCGCGCTGATGGCGGCGCTGCCGTTCGACATGCATCCGCCGATGGCGGAATGGACGGCGGAACGAATGGCGGACCGCAAGGGAAGCAAGGGGGGCTAAAAATCGTTGCGCAAGGAGCGGCGCAACCGTTCGACCTGCACCCGCCGATGGTATATGATGCTAAGGCGGACTGGATGCTCTCCCTGCAAAGGGCATCCACCGCTTGCGGAATGTGATGAAAGGCGGATCAGGCCATGAAGATGCCCGTCCTGTTTGTCGGCCACGGTTCTCCCATGAACGCCATCGAGGACAACCGGTTCACCCGCACCTGGAAGGACGTATACGCCGGTCTGCCCCGGCCGGAGGCCATCCTTTCCGTCTCCGCGCACTGGTATGTGCCGGGAACCCGTGTCAACGACGCGGCGCAGCCGCGGGTCATCTACGACATGTACGGGTTCCCGCCGGAGCTCTATGCCGTCGCGCACAAGGCACCCGGCGCGCCCGCGCTGGCCCGCGAGGCCGGGGCCATGCTGCGCGAGAAGGTGGCGGTCGACAACACCTGGGGCATCGACCACGGCACCTGGTCGGTGCTGCATGTGATGGATCCGGAGGCCGCCATCCCCGTGTTCCAGCTGAGCGTGGACCGCGATGCGGAACCGGCCGTGCACTACGGCATCGGCAGGCAGCTGGCGCCGCTGCGCGAGAAGGGCGTACTGATCCTCGGCAGCGGCAACGTCGTGCACAACCTGCGGCGGGTGGATTTCGGCAGGGAGGACGGGTTCGACTGGGCGGAATCGTTCGACGCGGCCATTCTTGACCGCATCCTGGCGGGGAAGCATGAGGAAGTGATCCGGTATGGGGAGCTGGGAGGCATCGCCCGCCAGTCCGTTCCCACGCCGGATCACTTCCTGCCGTTGCTGTATGTGCTCGGCGCCGCGGAGGCGGAAGAGCCGGTGCAGGTATTCAATGAGGCCTGCGTGATGGGATCGCTGTCGATGACTGGCTACCGCATCGGGTGAGGTGCCCGGGGGATGCCGTCAGAACAGTGCCGCCGCCTCCGCCATGTTGGCCATGACACCCACCGAAAACGGGCAGCGGCCCTCGCAGGCGCCACACTGCACACAGGCGGACGCGGGCGCGGGCAGGTTCCTGTACGCCGCGGCGAGCGCGGGCGTCACGCCGCCGGCGCGCGCGCTGTCGAGCAGGCGGGTGGTCGCTGCGATGTCGATGCCGACCGGACAGGGCAGGCAGTGGTTGCAGTACATGCAGCGCCCATTGAGTTTCCAGTCGGTCTTGCCCAGGATGGCGCTGTAGTCCTTCTCCTCATCGGACGCCGTGTACCAGGCGAGGGCGGCCCGCATCTGCTCCGGCGTCTTGCAGCCGGGCACCGCGAGCGCCACACCGGGCTGGGACAGCGCATACTGCAGGCACTGCACCGGCGTGAGTACGATGCCGCTGGGATTCTCGGGCCAGAACACCCAACCGGCGGCGTACGGCTTCATCGCGACGATGGCCACCTGGCTGCGCTCGCAGGCCAGGAACAGGTCGCGCCGCGTGAAGACGGGCTGGTTGCCCGCCTGCTTCAGCCCGGTGTACGGATCGGCCTCCCAGAGCGCTTCGAGCTTGGTCTCACCCGGCAGCAGGTCGAACGCGGGGTTGACCGGGAACATCAGGATGTCCACCAGTCCCGAGTTCACGGCAGCCATCGAGACGCCGGCCTTGTGGCTGCTCATGCCGACCGCGCGGCACTTGCCCTCGCGCTTCCACCGCTGGGCGATCTCCAGCGTACCGCCGGGGGCGGAGACCTCCGCCCATTCCTCGGGCTCGTCGACGAAGTGCAGCATGAGGGTGTCCACGTAGTCCGTGCCGAGCCGGCGCAGCAGGTCCTCGGCATGGCGCTCGGCCTTGATCGGATCGCGCAGGCGGCAGTATTGGCCGTCCTGCTGCAGGCAGGCGCCGATGTGCCCCTGAATCTGGAACCGGTCGCGTCGCCCCTTCATCAGGCGGCCCATGTGGTCCCGGACATCCGGGGTGGGCATGAAGAGGTCCATGTAGCGGATGCCCGCATCCAGCGCTGTATCGACGGTGGCGGCGATTTCCCCGTAGGGGGCCTTCTCCAGATGCTCGAGTCCGAGGCCGATGCGGCCGGTGACCAGGTCGGTGCGTCCAAGACGGATGGTTTGCATGGGAACCTCCTTTGACATGTCGGATGGCGGATCGGTTGTGCCGGCCGCCGGATGTGCCATGCGGCCGGACCTGCGGTTGTGGCGGCATCAGGGGGTCTGGATGTTGAAGACCTTTTGCTTGAAGCCCTGCACGGCATCGCGCCAGAATGCCTCGAGCGAGAAACTGTCCGGTATCCGGAACCCTTCGCCATCAAGACGCACGGCCGACAGGATGCGCTCGCACTTGAACGTGCGCATGTCTTCGGCGGCTTCGCAATGGGCGACCAGATACCATTCCGTATCCTTGACAACCAGGCCGTAGGGCAGGATGACCCGCTCGCTGGTCTCATCCTGGTCGAAGCTGGTCTTCCGGTACGTGATGCGCAGCTTCACCGAGTCCCAGACAGCATGCCGCAGCGTGTCCATGCAGGGGATGGGCGCCCGGTCGCGCCACCAGATCTCCGGGTCGAAGTAGAAGCGCGACTTCGCCTTGTCGACGTCGGGCCTGTAGGCGGCCGGCAGCGACGCTTCGAGGCGGCGCAGCGTGTTCGCCAGACCCAGGCTCGACTCGGACTGCCGTTCGGGGCGGACACCGATGCCGCTGAGGTAGAGGTTGACCACATCGTCGGCGCGCAGCTCGCTCAGGCGCTCGGAATAGCCCTCCATGAGCGAGAAGCCGCCGTTCGGACCGGTGTCCGACAGGATGGGCACGCCGGCCTCGCACAGGGTGTCGATGTCGCGGTAAATGGTTCGCTCGCAGGTTTCGAGCGCGTCGGCCAGCTCGCGGGCCTTGACCTGGCCGCGCGACTCGAGCAGCAGCAGGATGGCGATGAGGCGGTTCAGGCGCATGGGGGTCTCCTGTTCGTTGAAGCGAATGGCGACGGCATGGCCGCACGGCGGGGATGCCAGACGTCCGATGCGGGTCTGGTTCCAGTATACGCCTTGTTGCTGACAACTGCATGTCAGGAATAAGAACGGATCGTCGGGCCGGTGCCGCGGATCCTGCCATGCCGCCTTGCACCGCCATGTGCCAATCCCGGGACAACCCGCGCCGATACGCAATCAAATCAACCTTTCCCTGCCATGCGCGCCGCAGCCCTGATAAGATGGTTTTATCAGCATGTGCCGACAGCCATGCATGCATTTGGGTCGCATGATGCCGCGTCATGGCAAGGCGGAAGCGACAAGCTGCTGATCATCGAAGCAGTGAAGGCATGATGCGCGTTTCGACGTGCGGCTGCGGACAGACAAGGGGGCATTTTCAGATGGATCATCACGGGCAGACCGCTTCCCGGGAAGCATTCGATTACGGCAAGGTGTCCGAGCGGTTCTGGAACCTGGCCTGGAAGGGCGAGGAGGAATCGAAGCGGGAACGGCAGTTCATGGACGACATCATCCAGAAGACGCATCTGGAGCGCGCCATCCGCGCGGAGCTCGACGGCGTGGAGACCGTGCTTGACGCGGGCGCCGGATCCGGCCGGTTTTCCGTGATGCTGGCGCTGATGGGCAAGCGCGTCACGCACTTCGACGTGTCCGAGGCCATGATCGCCACCGCAAAGGCATTCGCCGAACGGGAAGGCGTGCTCGAACGCATGACATTCATCCAGGGCCGTCTCGAGGACCTGTCCGCCTTCGCCGACCGCTCGTTCGACCTGGTGATGTCCTTCGACTCACCCGTATCCTATACCTGGCCCGTGCAGGAGCAGGTGCTCGCCGAACTCGTGCGTGTTGCGGACAAGACGCTCATGGTCAGCGTCTCCAGCCGTCCGGGACACATGCCCTACGAGCTCGGAGGCAATCCCAAGAGCCAGTACCTGCTCGATCCGACGGATCCCGATCCGCTGATCCGCTGGTATGTGGCACACGAGCAAACCGTCGGGGAGCGGTTCGAGCCCGATCTGAACGGGGTTCGGAAGCTGTGGGAGACCGGCATCATGGGTGATGCGGCCGCCGTCCGCGGGGCATTCGACAAGGGGGAGTCTCCCTGGCCCATGACCTATATGTTCCAACCCGAGGAGCTGCAGGAAATCCTCACGCGCAACGGCCTGGCGTCGGTCCGCATGGCGGGCCCCGGCGCCTATGCGCGGTGCCTGCCGCGCGCGTCGCTGCTGCGGCTGCTGACGGATCCGGCGCTGAGGGGGCCGTTCCTCGACTTCTGCCAGGACTTCGACAGCCGGGCGTCCGTCTGCGGCCTGGGCAAGGACAACCTGCTGGCTGTCGGCAAGCGGCCCGTCCCGGGACGCGAACTGCCCGTGCTCCACACTGGGCGGCTGGTGCTGCGCTCCTTCGAGGCGCGCGACGCCCAGGCCGCCGGCTGGAACAGCCGCAGCCCGCAGAAGGCGCACTGGCTGTCGGACATGGTGCTCGGAAACGCGGAACACGCCGCGGGCTGGATCCGCTGGATCGGCAACCGCATGCGTGCCGAGGCGGACTTGTGCCTGCTCGCTGTCGTACCGCGCGGCACCGACCGTCCGATCGGCTTCGTGGCCTATGGCCCGAAGGAGGAACTCGGCGGGGAGACGGAGATCGTCTACGGCATCGCGGACCCCTGGACGGGGAAGGGCTATGCGACAGAAGCCGTCCGCGCGCTGCTGGACTACGGCTTTTCCGAAGGGGGCCTGTCCGGCATCGCCGGCATCGTGAAGCCGGAGAACGCCGCATCGGGGCGCGTGCTGGAAAAGCTGGGGTTCCGGTACCGCGAGGACCGCACCGTACCCTACGAGGGGGTGCCGACACGCTTTGGGTATTACCGGCTGGAGCGCGGTGAGGCATGAGCCGCTTGTGAGCGTGCGGGAGGCGGGGCGGTCAACCCCGTTTCCCGCCGCGACCGCCCAGACCCGCGGCAACCCGCGTATAAAATGGGAACGACGCCACCGCGCACGAGATGCCCGCGATCAGCCACAGCGTCTTTCCGTCCGGCAGGGCGTAGAAGGCCCAGAAGCAGGCGAAGGTGGCAATGTCGAGCGCCAGTGCGCCGAGCAGCGGAACGAGCGGAAAGGGCTTCTTTTCGGGTTGCGTCATGGCGGCCTCCCATACGATTCGGGGATCGTGCATCCGGCATTCTGATGATCCAGCAGGGGCGCATGCCCCGGCAACGGGGTGGTCCAATCGGGGTTCACGGCCCCGGCAACGGGATGGTCCAATCGGGGCGCACGGCCCCTGCAACGGGATGATCCAGCAGCCACAATGACAAGGGGCCGGTTCCCGCGTGGATGACAC
>JAEXRM010000148.1 GCA_023440865.1 Bacillota bacterium | reverse complement strand
CGGCGAATCGCGGATGCATTCGCCCTGACTCGTCACATGCCGAAGGAGACCGCATGGCCAAGCACCGCGTCCGCAGGCGCACCCTGCACCTCAAGCACCTGCTCCAGCGACTGCCGATCCGTCGGCAGCTGCTGCTGGTCTACTTCATCGCAGGCATCCTGCCCGTGCTGCTTGTGGGCGGGTATCTGCTGCTGAGTACGCGACAGCTCGTGATGAAACAGCACCTGGACCAGGCGGCGGCCGACAATACGCGCGTGCGCAGCATCCTGCTCGACACGACGATTTCGCTTTCCAACATCGCGGACGATTTCTTCAATGACCGCGACCTGACCAACCTGCTGTCGAAGTCCTATGCCACGGACGAGGATGCCTATGCCGCCATGCGCGATTACACCAAGGCGGTCACCTACTCGGTCAGCTACACCGAGATCGAGAGCCTGACCCTGTATTTTCAAAACGCCACGATGCGCGACTACGGCCATTTCAGGCGGCTGGGGGAGGCGGAGCGGGGAACGGCGTGGTTCCAAAACGTCTCGGGCAGTGCCGGGTATCATTGGATGACTGTATCCCACAGGGACAAGTGGGGAAACGAACTGCACGAACTGACCCTGCTGCGTCGCATCCCCGTGCTCAAGCGGGGAGAGTTCGCCATTCTCGCAATCGCCGTCAACCGCAACTATCTCAAGTCCCGCATCGAAACCAGCCAGCTCAAGACCGAAGTGGCTGTCAACAATGACCCGCTGTTCTATTCGAGCCTGCGCAAGGAGGCGGGGCAGGCCTTCGGCATCACCGTGCCGCAGGGCGACAAGTTCTTCCGGCAGACGGGCATCCTGCCGTATGCCGGCCAGACGGATGCCCTGGTGCAGGTGTCCACCGTGCTGCCCATCAAGAGCCAGGATCGCCTGCTCATCGCCACCATCGATCCGGAGGCCGTTCCGGGCACACTGCGCATCCTTTTGACCAGTGGATCCATCCTGCTGTTCGCGTTGCTGGTGCCGCTGATCATGGTGGCCGTCTTTTCCGGCACGATGAGCCTGCGCATCGGCACCCTGCGCAAGGAGATGCACAAGGTGGCGGCCGGCGACCTGGCGATCATCGGGGAGTTCAACGGCAACGACGAGCTGGCCGATCTGTATCGTGACCTCCAAATCATGATCGGGGGCATCAAGGCGCGCGACGAGGCGATCTTCGAGGAGAAGATGGCCCGGCAGAAGCTGCTGACCTACCAGCGGGAGATGCAGTTCGAAATGCTGTCGAGCCAGATCAACCCGCACTTTCTGTACAACACACTCGAAACCATCCGCATGAAGGCGATCGCGTCGGGGAACCGGGAGGTTGCCACCGCGATCCGGCTGTTGGGCAAGTCGATGCGTCACCTGCTCGAAACGAACGGTCGGCCCGCCTCGCTGCAGGCGGAGCTCGACCATGCGAAGGCGTTTCTCGAAATCCAGAAGATCAGGTTTCAGGAACGCGTGGATTATGCGTTCGACATCGCCGACCAGGTGGATGTGGACAACTGGTTCATCCTGCCGCTGCTGCTGCAGCCCCTGGTTGAGAATGCCGTGCTGCATGGCATCGAGGAGCGGGAAGCGGGCGGATTGGTGCAGGTGGCGGTGTTTCGGGACGGAGAAACGCTCGAGGTGCGGGTGACGGACAACGGAGCGGGTCTCTCGGATCAGGAGCTTGTGTTGCTCCGGGCCCGGCTCGAACGTGAGGAGCCAGATCCGGAGGTGCGCAGCATCGGCCTGTACAACGTGTGCCGGCGCATCCGGCTGCATTACGGGGAAGCGGGACTGCTGGCCGTGGACAGCCGCCCGGGCGGGCCGACGACCGTGCGGGTGAGCCTGCCGATGGATGCGGTTCGGCATCCATCAATCCCGCAACAGGCTCAAGTACTGTGAAAGCCGCTCTTTCACATATCCGCCAACCATGTCGACCATTTGCGATGGATCCTGATCGCGGTAGTAACTGTATATCGCATGATCGGAATGAAAACAATGGGATGGCGGTAATCTTGACTCCTATTATTCCGATGCGAGGAGAGCGATGATGCCGGAGCACGAGCATCCGCCTCACGCGTCATGCCTCATTCATTCCACAGTGCAATCCGCTCCTTGAGCGCCTCCTGCATGCGTTCCGCCACCTGGTCGAGCCCGGCGTCCCGAATGGCGGCCAGGTAGGCGTCCCACCGGGCGTCGAACGCTTCGGGCGGAGCGAGCACGGCCTGCGGAATCATGCGGATGCCGATGTCGACGATGGTCGCATCCATGGCCTGGATGCGCTGGTCCTCCATCTTGATGGTCCAGGCGGCGCCCCAGGTCTTGGCCGGCCAGGTGTCCGCGGCCGGATAGAGATCCTTCCACATCTTCGCGCCATACGCCGCCAATACGCGGTTTTCCGTCTCCGTCTGCCGTGCTTGGATGGCCTCGGGAGTCACGAACGCCTCATACCGCTGGCCGGAAGAATCGAGCACCGTGTTCCCGTAGGAAGGGAACGGATAGGTGTAGAGCGAGATGCCCGTTTTCTTCGGGAAATACGGATCCGACGCCTGCTGCGCGACGACCTCCGGCCGCATGGCGCGTCGGCCGTCCACGGTATCCCAGTGCACGCCCTCGATGCCCCAGTGCGTGAGGATCTGCGCCTCCTCGGAATGGAACCAGTCGAGGAAGTCGAAGGCGCGCTGGGGATCGCGGCAGGCGGTCGTGATCGAGATGCCCCATCCACCGATATAGCCCGTGGACTGGAACTCGCGGTAGTCGACATCCCCGGTGAGCGTCAACGGATAATGGCCGTACATGCGGTCGTCCATGCCGGCCTGGCGCAGGCGCGTCTGCGCGTCGGTGATGTTCCAGCGCGCGTCGGCCAGTGCCAGCACACGGCCCGTTGCGATCTTGTCCAGGTACTGGTCGTACTGCTGCACAAAGCTTTCCGGGTCGAGAAGACCCTCCGCGTTCATGCGGTTGAGCCACCGGAAGTAGGCGCGTTCCTCCGGACGTGTCAGATGCCTGATGATTGCATCCGTGTCCGGATCGATGTACCATTCGCCGTCGTCCGGCCCGCCGGTCGCGAAGCAGGCCGGATTGGTGAGCGAGATCATCGCGCGCCAGTCATCCGCCAGCAGCGACAGGCCCACCGTCGGTTTCCCGTCGGTTTCCGGATGCGCCGCAAGATACGTGCGGATGGCCTGTTCATAATCGTCGAGGGTCTTCAGCCGTGGATAGCCCAGCGCCTCCACGACGCGGTGCTGCAGCAGGAAGCCCGTGGTCGGCTCCGCCGGCTCGCCGCCGCCCTCCTTGCCACCCAGGCAGTAGATGCCGGGATCTGCGGTGCTGTAGCGCAGGCGCTTGAAGTTGTCCCCATAGAAGCCCTTGATGTGGATGCTTTTCTCAATGCGGTCGTCGAGGCGGAGAATGGCACCCGCGTCCTTGAGCGTCTGCAGGTTGCCCTTGGCGAACACGAGGTCGGGGTATTTGCCGGAGGCGACCATCAGGGCCATGCGCTGCTTCTCGTCGCCGCTTGCCAGGTACTCGATGTCGAGGGTGACGCCCGTCAGCTCGGTGATGCGCTTTGCGACCGGACTCTGGAAGCCGTCGGCATTGCTGTTCGTCTCCCCGATGAACAGGGTGAAGGTGACCGGGTCGCGGCGGGTGGAAGCGGCAACGGCTTCCGTCGCGGTTTCCGCCGATACGCCGGGGGTTCCGTCCGGCCCATGACCGTTTCCCGCGCCGCACCCGGTCAGCAGCGGCAACGTGAGCAGCGGCAGCACAAGCAGCGGCAGGGCCATCAGGCCCGCCAGCGCACGCCGTGCGGTGTGCGTGCCGGGTGCTGCCTTGCGCGCGTGTGCGTTCCGGTACCTGTTTCCATCCTTCCTGTGCATTGCGCGCCTCCTCATGCCTGTTCGCCACGGGTGCCCGCCGCCCGCTCGCCGCGGAACTCGGAGGGCGCCCGGCCGGTGTACTTGCGAAACTTCTTGTAGAAATAGTCCTGATCCGTGAAACCGACGCGCTCGGCCGCCTCGCGGACCTTCATGCCGGTGGACAGCAGCTCCTTGGCCTTCTCCATGCGCACCCGCTCGAGCCACGCATTGAAATACATGCCTGTCGAGCTGCGAAACAGCTTGCCCAGATAGGAACTGTTGTAGTTGAACAGCCGCGCGATTTCCTCCAGCCGCAGGGAGGTGGCGCAGTGCCGGTCGATGTAGGCCAGGATGCGCTGCATCTGGGGGACGGGCTTATCCCGCTCCATCTGCTCCGTGAGGGCGGAAAGCCGGTACTTGATGAAGCCGTGGAGATCCGTCAGGCTCGCCGCCTCGAGGATCGGCAGGCTGACATGCTCCCGCAGCAGCATGTTGGCGCGCAGTGCCGGAAGCGTTTCCCCGATGCGGTTGGCCAGGGCGGTCAGCAGATTGGCATAGAACAGCTTGACGGCGTCCTCCGTCTCGAGTCGTTGTTGAAAGGCCAGGCGGATGGCCTCGAGCCGCTCGTGCAGAATCGGCTCGTTGCCCGCGTCCATCGCGTCGAACAGCCAGTCGCCCGCGGGAACCGGCTCTGTGAGGTGCGGCTCCTGCAATGCGGCACCATCCGATGGCGCAAGCACTTCGCCGGAGACAACCTGCCTGTGGCCAAACAGAAAACTCAGCCCCAGCAGGCGCCGGGCGCCCGCCAGCGATTCAGGCAGCCGGGCATGGCCGGCAACCGACGGGCCGACCACCAGCACCGCACTGCAGCCGCAGCGGTTGCGGATACGTGTCTGCAGGTCGGCCACCAGCCGGGGGTTTTCCTCGTGGGTGGTGTCGCGCAGCAGCACGATCGGCAGCCCGTCGAGCGCGAACACGAAGCCCGATCCCTTCTCCTGAAGGAATGACGCGGCTTCGCGGAGCACGCTGTCACGGATGGCCTGCAGCGCCTGGTCGGTCCGTTCCAGCTGCAGCAGGACGATCTGGCAGGTTGTCCACGGAAGGCCAAGGGCCTCCCGGTCCTGTGACGAGGCGTCCAACGGCAGGCGGCCATGGACCGCCAGCGATTCAAGCAGCCAGTCCTGCACGGCGGAACGCCCGCGATCGAGGATCAGCGCTTGCTGGCGCTCCTCCGCGAGGCGTTCGCCGATGCGCCGGATCTTCTCCTCGAGCTCCACCTCGTCAATGGGCTTGAGCACATATGCCTCGACACCCAGCTCGATCGCCTGCCGGGCCAGCCGAAAATCGGAATAGGCCGTCAGCAGGATGATGCGGCAACGGCTGCCGGCCTGGCGCAGCTGTTCGACCATGGTCAGCCCGTCCATGCGGGGCATGCGGATGTCGACGATCGCCAGGTCGGGCTGCAGTGCCAGGATGGCCTCCATGCCGGTCTGGCCGTTCTCGGCCTCGCCGACGATCTCCCAGCCCATCGCCCGCCAGTCGAGCAACGTGCGCAGGCCTTCGCGAATCAACGGTTCGTCATCCACAATCAGCAGCTTCATGCGTTGTCCTTCCGATCTTTTGGGTCTTTTACAGGGGGCGGGGCTTGCGGTTCAAGTGCAGGGGGGGGGGGCTTGCGGATCAAGG
>JAEXRM010000115.1 GCA_023440865.1 Bacillota bacterium | reverse complement strand
GTCCTTGAGTTCCTCCTTCTTGGCGATCTTCTGCGAGTACACACCGATCGGCTCGACATGCACCTTGGCCACGGTGGTGAATTTGTATCCCTTTTCAGCGGAAACCGAATTCAGGTACGGAACATGCTGGAAATAGTTGGCGTCAATCTGGCCTTCCGCCAATGCCGGATTGAGCTGACCCTCGTCATCCAGGATCTCGACTTCGAGGTTGACCCCCTTGGCCTTGAGAAGCGGTTTGGCGAACTCCAGGATTTCCGCGTGGGGAACAACCGCAGCCCCGATCTTCACGGTGACGGTCTCGGCGGATTCCGTGGCCGCCGAGGCGGATGTCGTGGCGGATGCTTCGGCCTTCGCCGCCTCGGAGGAAGAGGTGGCCGTCGCGGCAGGAGAGCCGCAGCCGGCCAGAACCCCCGCAGTCAGTGCCAGTGCCAGGAACAGGGATGCGTGTGTCTTTTTCATGTCTGTCTCTCCTTTGTTGCGTTTTTATTTTCATGGCGTTAGCCAACCATGACGCATGAAGTCACGTCCATTGATTCATAAAGGTATGTTCATTCGAACCGGAACCGCCTTCGGTTCACCCGCCTGGCCCAAAGGTCGCCCACCCACTGCACCAGCTGCACCAGCAGCACCAGCAGCGCGACCGTGGAAAACATGACATCCTCCCGGAACCGCATGTAGCCATACCGGATGGCCAGGCTGCCCAGTCCACCCGCGCCGATGGCGCCGGCCACGGCCGTAAAGCCCAGAATCGTGATGACGGACAGCGTCGCGCCCCGGATGAGCGAGGAAAGCGCTTCGGGCAGCAGCACCTTGGCGATGACCTCGGCCGGCGAGGCCCCCATCGCTTTTGCCGCCTCCAGCTTTCCGGCACCGACTTCCTTGAGTGCATTCTCGATGATGCGGGCGAGGAAGGGCGCCGAGCCGATCGCAAGGGGGACGACGGCGGCAGTGGAGCCCAGCGTGGTGCCGACAATCAGCCGTGAGAGGGGCAGCAGCACCACGATCAGGATGATGAAAGGGAAGGACCGCACAATGTTGATGACGGTCGACAGGACGCGGTTGAGACCGGGCATTTCCAGCGGCTGTCCCTTTTCGGTGACCGCCAGCAGAATGCCGAGCGGCAATCCGAGCGCCATGGCCGCGACGGTGGAAAGAGAGGTCATGTACAGGGTTTCGACCAGGCCCTTCCACAGGATGCCAACAAGGTCTTCCTTCATATTCCGTCCCCCTCCCCCTGCACCCGGCGGGATTGAAAGCTGTCCAGGATCTTGATGAACCGTTGTGCCGTGTCACTCTGCGGATTGTGGAAGAACTGTTCCACCGTCCCCTGCTCCACGATCCGTCCATTCTCAAGCACCGCCATGTGGTTGCAGATGTGGCGCAGCACGTCCAGTTCATGGGTGATCAGCACGATCGTGAGGTGAAGCTTCTCATTGATGTCCCGGAGCAGCTCCAGGATGGAAAAGGTCGTTTGCGGATCCAGCGCGGAGGTCGCCTCGTCGCTGAGCAGCACATCCGGCTCGTTCGCCAGCGCCCGGGCGATGCCGACCCGCTGCTTCTGGCCACCGCTGAGCTGCGCCGGATAGGCACGTGCCTTCTCCGTGAGGCCGACGAGATCGAGGATTTCCGCGACACGTTTCCGGATCTCCTCCCGAGGCACGCCGGCCACTTCCAACGGGAACGCCACATTCTGCTCCACGGTGCGGGCATCGAAGAGGTTGAACTGCTGAAAGATCATGCCGATCTTCTGCCGGGCCTTGCGCAGGTCTTCCCTTCCCAAGGCCGTGATGGTCCTGTCCCCGATGGAGACCGTCCCCCCATCCGGCTCCTCCAGCCGGTTCATGCAACGCACGAGTGTGGACTTTCCGGCTCCGCTGAAGCCGATGATGCCGAAGATGTCCCCCCTGGCGATATCGAGCGTAACGCCGTCCAGAGCGCGAATCTCACCGGCAGGGCTGCGAAAGGTCTTCTGCAGGTTGCGGATCTGGATCATGCCGGTTCGCCTCCACTTATTTATTAGTTTTCCGATCTGTTTTACGTATTGTAATGGCTATTTATATGTATGTCAAGCGATTTTATAATATTTCTAATGAGGACACCAAGATCATGCCTTTTTATGAAAAGTGCCAAGCAATAGCTCCTTTCAGAACAACAAACATCTTGGATTGCGTTGCCTTGACATCTATCCCGAATCCCTTCGTTTTATTATAATTCTCATAGGTTTTATGAGAAAGGAGCACACATGACCAATCAAACACGAATCCACCGGCTTGCCGAGACGCATGCGCTGCCCGACACGGATCTGCTCTTCCTGCTCGACAACATGCAACCGGAGGACCGATCCCTGTTGTTGCGACTTTCCCACGAAACCCGAATGGCTCATTTCGGCGATCGTGTCTTTATGAGGGGACTTCTGGAGTTCACCAACCACTGCGCGTGCGACTGTCTCTATTGCGGCATCCGCGCATCCAACCGGAATGCGGTGCGATACCGGCTGACCGGAGATGACATCCTGGGGGCCTGCCATGCGGGGTATGGCCTGGGATACCGGACGTTTGTCCTTCAGGGAGGCGAGGATCCCTGGTACACCGAGGACCGGATTGCCGAGCTGGTGCGGCGCATCAAGTCGGAATTGCCCGACTGCGCGATCACGCTGTCCGTGGGGGAACGGACGGAGCGCACGTATCGCCTGTGGTTCCAGGCGGGCGCCGACCGCTACCTGCTCCGGCACGAGACCGCGTCGCCTCGCCTCTACGCAGCCCTGCATCCCGCCTCCATGAGCCTGGAAAACAGAATGCGGTGCCTGTGGGATCTCAAGCGGATCGGCTATCAGGTGGGCGCCGGATTCATGGTGGGCCTCCCCGGCCAGACAAACGAGGATCTCGTCATGGACCTGCGATTCCTCGCCGACCTGCAGCCGCACATGGTGGGCATCGGCCCCTTCATCCCCCATCACGACACCCCGCTCGCCGCCGAACCGGCCGGAACGCTGGACCAGACGGTCACCCTGCTTGCCTTGCTGCGCCTTCTTCTGCCGAATGTCCTGCTGCCCGCCACCACCGCACTGGGCTCGATTGATCCGCTCGGGAGGGAAGAAGGCATCCGCGCCGGTGCGAACGTCGTCATGCCAAACCTGACCCCAACCCGCGTACGCGCCCAATACCTGCTCTATGACGGAAAAATCTGCACGGGTGACGAGGCCGCCGAATGCAGGCAGTGCATCGAACGGCGCATCCGGAAGGCCGGGTTCTCCGTGGACATATCGGTGGGCCATCATCCGGACTTCCAGGACAGCAGAAGCAGGGGTGTCGACGGATGACGCCGGCCCAGCCGCATGCCACACAAGGACAAACGCCCATGGAGCCCGCCACCCGCTGTGGCGATCTCCATGGGCGTTCCCATGTCCCGTCCGTCCTGTGACACCGGAGACCGCTCAGGTACGCCGGATCCTGCAGGCAGCCTCCACGATGCGCCGACCGACCTCCTCCACCCGCCACCGGGGCGTGGCTAGGTTCAACCGCACATGACCCTCTCCGCATTTCCCGAACCAGGAGCCATAGTCGACCGCAATGCCGCAAGCCTGCTTCATGAAGGTCTCCTGTTCCCCCGCCGGAACCAGGGTGCGCAGATCCATCCACAACAGGTAGGTTCCCTCGAGCGGTGAGACGATGACCTCCGGCAACGCACGTGCGAACAAGTCGCGGAGATACGCCTCATTTGCCCGGATCTCCTTCAGGAGCGCCTCAAGCCATGGGCCGCCCTGCCGGTAGGCCGCCTCGACGGCCACGTAGCCGAGCAGGTTGCCATCCGCCGGATGGAACGACCGGGTGAAGGTGTCATACCTTCTTTGCAAACCGGCGTCCGGTATCACCAGCATGGCGTTTTCAAGGCTTGCCAGGTTGAATGTCTTTGAAGCGGAGGTCAGCATGGCGAATCGGGGCGAGGTGCCTGCAACGAGTCCAGTCGGCACATGCTTTCGACTTCCCGTCACGATGTCATGATGAATTTCATCGGAGATCACCAGGACGTCATGCCGTTCGCAGATCGCCCACAGGGTCTCGATTTCCTGCCGGGTCCAGACACGCCCCACGGGATTGTGCGGCGAGCACAGGATGAACAGCTTGACGTCCTGCGACACGATATCCTGCTCAAGGCGGGCAAAGTCGATGCCATAGACACCGCCGGTCTGCACGAGCTCGCATTCGACCAGCCGGCGGCCGGTATCACGGATCGCATGGAAAAAGGGATAATACACCGGCGTCTGGATCAGGCAGGCATCTCCCGGCGAAGTGAAGGCATGAATCAGCCAGTAGAGGGCCGGCACGACGCCCGGCACAAAGCGGATCCAGCCAGGCTCCACCTGCCAGCCATGCCGCTCCGCCTCCCAGCGGATGAACGCCTCCTTCCATCCTGGTGCCGGTTTCTGGTACCCGAAGGCCCCATGGTCGATGCGTGCATGCATGGCATCGAGCACGACCTGCGGTGCGGAGAAATCCATGTCCGCCACCCACATGGCGATCAAATCCGGATCACCGAACCGTTGCGCGAGTGCATCCCATTTCAGGCAGTCCGTCTGTCGGCGCTCCACCTCGCGCAGCGGGGTGGTGTTTTCCCTTGTCTCTTCCGTGTCACTGATGGTGCTTGCCCTCACTTTCATCCCGATCGAACGCAGACTCATCAAAATCGTGGCATGGATGGCAAAAGATTTCAAGATTTCCCGATAGAGAATTTATACAGTAGAAATACCATAATATTAGTCGTATATGACGACACCATCAAAGGAGGCGCTATGGCAAACAGGAAATTCTCTGCTTTGGCTTATGAACAGGTGGACGACTTCATCTACGGGCGCGCACGGCATCCGGTCACCACGCGCAACGGTCTGGTCATCGGCGGCGGACAGGTGTATCCGGAATTGAACTTCACACTGCCGTCCATGGCCATCAACGCTGAAACGATGCCAGAAGTGCGCAAACAGTACCGCGATATCCTCACCGATGCCTGCAAGCGGGCGCGTGATCTCTTCCTGCCCGGTTTTGTCGCCGAAATCGAGCTGCTTCCGCCGACAACCTACTACCCGTCCTGGGGCATCGAGATCACCAAGATCGTTCGGGACGTGCTCGATGAGGAAGAAGCAAAGTCAGGCCTCAAGGGCGCCATCCGCCTCACCCCGGTCGACATCCGCGAGGACAAGCATTCGCCCCACATGTGGCATGGCCCCCACTGGGACGCCATCATGGAGACGTTTGAAGGCGGCGCGCTTGCCGGTGCCGATTTCCTGTCCATCGAATCCATCGGCGGCAAGGATGTGCACGACGACGCGATCCTCTACTGCGAGCTCGACAAGTCCATCTTCGCACTGGGCGTGCTCGGTGCGCGCGACATGAGCCGCCTGTGGTCCGGCATCAAGTTGATCGCGGACAGAACCGGATCGATCGCGGCGGGCGATACGGCTTGCGGTTTCGCCAACACGGCCATGGTCCTTGCAGACCGTGGCATGGTGCCGAAGGTGTTCGCGTCGGTCGTGCGCGTGGTTTCCGCCGTACGAAGTCTGGTCGCCATCGAGGAGGGCGCTGCGGGCCCCCACAAGGATTGCGGGTATGAGGGCGTATACATCAAGGCCATCACGGGCACGCCAATCTCCCTCGAGGGCAAGTCGAGTGCCTGCGCCCATCTGAGCCCGGTTGGAAACATCGCGGCCTGCGTGACGGACCTGTGGAGCAATGAATCGGTCCAGAACATCAAGCTGCTGGGCGGCATGGCCCCCACCGTTTCCATGGAACAGCTCATCTATGACTGCCGCCTGATGAATGTGGCCGCCTCCAAGGGGCACCAGCACACCCTCGACCTTCGGAACTGGCTCGCGGAGTCGGACGCCCGCCACGATCCCCAGGCCCTCGTCCTGCGACCGGATGTGGTCGTGGACATCTCCCGAAAAATCATCGCGGAGGATACGCCGTTCCGCCGGTCGGTCGTCGCCGCCCAGGCCGCCGTCGATACCATCCGCAAGGCCATTGACAAGAAGGAAGTGCATGTCGAGGAGCGGGAAATCGCCTATCTGGACATCATGGAACGCCAGATCGACGCCATAGCCGACACGGAAGGGGCTTTCATCGAAGACATGCTCGTCGCCTGCGATTCCGAGAAGTTCGACCCGAAAAAGTACGATCTGTAATCCCGGTTGTCGCCCGAATGGCATGACATTTGATTCTCCCGCCCATATGCCACTGGTTCGCGCAAGAGGAACGCATGGCATGCTCCCAGGGATGCCATGTGTTTTCATGTCCCTGCTTCCGGATCGATGTATGCCGGTGGATCGGGCCGCGTCGTTCCCGATCCGCCGGCATGGCATGCGCTCGCGTCACCCTTCCCGTCCTGCCGTCCGGAGATGGCAGCGGACCAGGTGCTCCCCGCCCGTTTCGTCCACCATCCGCTCAAGGGGCGGGTGCGTCCGGCTGCATGGACCGATGGCGTGCGGGCATCGGGGAGAAAAAGCGCACCCCTTGCTGTCTGCCAGCATCCCGTCAACCGGGGCATCCCCCTGTCTACCCTCTTGAGAATCAACCGAACCAGGCCTGGAAGGCATGGCCGCCTTTCCTGCATCCATCCTCGGCACGGCTTCCAGCAGGAGCTGCGTATATGGATGCGCCGGTGCGTCGTACAGGGTTTCCGCCCGGGCCAGCTCCACGATCTCCCCCCGGTACATCACCGCCACACGGTCGCACAGGTGGTACACGACGTCCAGGTTGTGGGAGATGAACAGCATGGAAAGACCCATCTGCGCATGAAGCGTCCGCATGAGGTTGAGGATCTGGGCCTGGACGGACACATCGAGTGCCGAAACGGGTTCGTCGGCGACCAGCAGCCGTGGCTCGAGCATGAGCGCGCAGCCTATGCTGACACGCTGGCGCTGGCCGCCGCTGAGCTCGTGGGGGAATCGGCTCCGGAAGCTGCTGTCCAGCCCGACCCGTTCGAGCATGCGATTGACCTGCGCCACGCGCTGCGCCCTTGTGCCGATGCGGTGGATGCGCAGCGGCTCCTCGAGGATCCATCCGATCCGCTTGCGCGGGTTGAGCGATCCGGACGGATCCTGAAACACGATCTGCACCTTGCGGCTGATGTCGCCCATTTCCCGCGTGTTCTCGCCATCGAGCAGGATGTCGCCGGTGAAGTCGTGGAACAGGCGGACAATGGCCCTGCCCAGCGTGGATTTGCCGCACCCGCTTTCACCCACCAATCCGAACAGCTCCCCACGGCGGACCGACAGGGATACATCCCGCAGCACCGGCTCCCTTGGTCTGCTCCGGCCGAAGCGCTGACCGTCCGGCCGATACCGTTTGCCTACCTGTCGAAGGACCAGAACATCCTCAAATACGGACATGCTCCATCTCGCTTTCCCTGTCCACCCGATGACAGGCGACACCATGCTCCGGACCCAATGCAATCATGGCCGGCCGCTCCCGGAAACACACCGCGGCGGATTGCCTGCACCGTGACGCGAAGGCACATCCCGCCATCTTCTCGGCCAAGACGGGCACGCGTCCCGGAATGCCGGCCAGCTCCCGCCCCCTTGTGTCCCGCCCCGGAATGGCGCCCAGAAGCCCTTCCGTATAGGGATGCACCGGGTGGAGGAAGATGTTCCTGGTGCTGCCGCATTCGGCGGCACGCCCCGCGTACAGAACGGTCACCCGGTCGCACAGACGGCTGACCACGCCAAGATCGTGGGAGATGAACAGGATGGCGCAGCCCGAATCCCGGTTGATTTGCCGAAGTAGATCCAGAATCTGCGCCTGGATGGTCACATCCAGCGCCGTGGTCGGCTCGTCCGCGATGATGAGCCGGGGACGCAGGATCACGGCCATCGCAATGACCACACGCTGCCGCATGCCGCCGGACAGCTGGTGGGGATACCGCTCCGCGATTCCGGCCGGATCCGTCAGCCCCACACGCGCCAGGATGTCCAGCACCCGTGCGCGTCTTTCCTCTTTTCCGTATCCGGTGTGCAGGGCCAACACCTCCTCCACCTGCCGGCCGATCCGCATGGTGGGATTCAGGGAGGTCATCGGCTCCTGGAAGATCATCGAGATGTCCCTGCCCTGCAGGTTCCTGCGCTCCCTTGGCGAAAGGGAGGCAAGGTCCCGGCCATCAAACAGGAGGTTCCCGCCGGTCACGGATACCCCCGGCGGCAGCAACCCGGCGATTGCCAGCGCCGTCAGGCTCTTTCCGCAACCCGATTCCCCGACAAGACCCAGGATCTCTCCCGGTTCGATCCGAAGATCCAGGCCACGGACTGCCAGAACCCGTTCCTTACCGCGACCTGCGCTGATGTGCAGCCCGCTGGCCTCCAGCAATGCATCCATGCGCATCCTCCTTTTCCCTGTTCAGCCGAACCGTTTCCCAAGTCCTTCGCCCAGCGCGTTCAACCCCAGCACGGTCGTCACGATGGCCAGACCGGGTGCCAGCGCCCCCCACGGCGAATGGAAGAGAAAGGGCTGGGCCTCCGAAAGCATGCGTCCGAGACTGGCCGCCGGCGGCTGGATGCCAAGACCGAGGTAACTCATGCCCGACTCGGCCAGGATGGCATTCGACAGGCCCACGACAACGGCCGCAAGGAGCTGGGGCACAAGATTGGGCAGGATGTGGACGAAGAGGATGCGCATCCATCCTGCGCCAAACACCTGCGCGCTTTTGACGAACTCCGCTTCCCGGTACTGGAGCACACCGCCCCTGGCGATGCGCGTGAAGCTGGGGACGAAGAGGATGCCCAGTGCGATGAGGATGTCGTACCGCCCGTTGTCGAGCACGGTGACCATCACGAGCGCCAGCAGGATGCCGGGAAAGGAGGTCATCGCATCCATCAGCCGCATGACCGCCTCATCCGCCAGCCCGCCGAACCAGCCGGCGGGCATGCCGAGCAGGAGCCCCGCCAGCAGACCGATGGAGACCGTTCCGGCGGCCACCAGGAAGGTGTACCGCATGCCCAGCATGATGCGGCTGAGGTTGTCGCGGCCGAAGTTGTCCGTGCCAAGGGGATGCGAGCCCATCGGCCCGAGAAACCGGTTTGCGGCATCCATGGCATTCGGGTCATGTGGCGTTTGCACCAGACCGATGCCCATCAGCAGGAGCACCAGGCCGGTCAGGAGAAGCCCGAGGCATAGATCCGGGTCCCATCGTTTCATGTTCACCTCACCCGGATGCGCGGGTCCAGCACCTGCATCAGCACATCCGACATAAAATTCGCCACCACGACCACCACGGCGATGAGCATCACCAGGCTTTCCACCAGGGGAAAGTCCCGGGATGTGATGGAAGCGGTCAGAAGCCTTCCCAGACCGGGCAATCCGAACACCTGCTCGACGAGGATGGTGCCGGCGAATGTCTCGGCCACGACCATGCCGAGCAGCGGCACGACCGGAATGACCGCATTGCGCAGCACATGCGCCAGGATCAGCCGGTGCTCGCTGCTGCCCTTGCTTCGGGCAGTCCGGACATAGTCCGCCTTCATCTGCCCGATGGCCGAGGTCCGAAGGAATTTCACGAGCACGGCCGCATTCGGCAACGCGATGGCCAGCGCCGGAAACGCCAAGTACCGGAGAAAGCCCGCAAAATCCTTGTCATACGGCACATAACCGCCCGGCTGGAACACACCGAGCACGATGCCGAAGAACCAAAGGATCAGAATGCCGAGGAAGAACCCCGGAACGGAGATGGACAGCATCAGCAACGTGCCCAGGATCCGGTCCGACATCCTCCCCTGCCGGAGCACGCCGAGCAGGGAGGCCGGAAGCGTCAGAACCAGGATGAAGCCCAAGGACAGCACCGCCAGCCAGGCAGTCACAGGCAGCCGTGCCGCGATCAGTTCCCCGACCGGTGCGTCATACCGGATGGAGGTGCCGGGGTTCCCTTGCACCAGACCCCCGATCCAGGCCGCATACCTCGCCGGCAGCGGACTGTCGAGGCCAAGCTGATGGCGGAGCACCTCCACCCGGTCCGGCGTCGCCTCCGTACCGAGGATCAGCGTCACCGGATCTCCCGGTATGACGGCAAAGGCGAGGAACGTGAGGATCGACACCAGCAGCAGCGTGGCGATCAGGCTCAGGAACCGGCGGATCAGATCGAACATGGTCCTCCCCCGGCCATGATCGACCGGCACCGCCCCTCCCGCATCAGGACAAGCGGTGCCGGCAACCAGGCGTACAGCATGACGGTTGGGCGATTCATGGTGCAGCGGTCACTGTTGGTGGATCAGGGAATAATCCGTCACAAAGAGCGGATAGGGCGTGTAGCCCGCAAACCCCTTTTTCAAGGCGTTCTGGCTGGCGATGTCCTGGATGAAGACATTGACCGCGTCCGCGGATATGAGCCGCTGCGCCTCCTTGAACAGCGCCACGCGCTTCACGGCGTCGGTTTCCGCGTCCGCCCGCGCGTACAGGTCGTCAAACGCCTTGCTGCTGTAATTGAAGAAGTTGCCGGAGGCGGTGGACACATAGCGGCCCAGATAGCTCTTCGGCGACAGGTTGGCCCCGTCGACGGAGATGATGGTCGCCTCGTATTCCCGCCCAAGATATACCTTCTCGATCCAGGTGGGCCAGTCCACCAGCTTGATCTCCGCGGTGACACCGATGGCGGCAAGCTGGTTGACGATGACCTGGGCGGTATCGACGTGCACCTTGTAGTTCGAGGGTACGGTGATGGTGAACTTCAGTCCCGTTGCATATCCGGCGTCCGCCAGCAGCTGCTTGGCCTTGTCGGGATTCTTGGGGTACGCTGTCGCCAGGGTTTCGTCATAGTAGTTCTTGAACAGGGGGATGATCGGTGTGCCGACCCGTGTGCCCTTGCCGAAATTGACGGTCTGGATGATCTCATCGGGGTCGATCGCATAGCTCAGCGCCTGACGGACCCGGACATCTGCGAACGGCTTGAACGACTCATTGAGGTTCACCTGCTGCACGGCATTCGAATTGGACTGGACGATGTCGAAATTCGCCGCGATCTGACCGGCAACGCTTTCATCCGCCACACCGGCGAAGTCGATGGTGCCGGCCTGCAGGTCCAGAAGAACCGCGTTGGTGTCCGCCTCGATCTTGAAGGTCAGCTTGTCAAGGTAGGGAAGATCCTTCTGCCAGTATGCGGTGTTTCGGACCAGAACCACCGACTGCTGCGGGGTGAAGGATTCGAAGGCAAACGGCCCGGTTCCGACCGGCTTGGTGTTCTGATCGGCATAATCCTTCGGCACGACCGCCACCGTGAGATACGGAAGGAATTCGTTGTCCGGCTTCACCAGCTCGATCTTCACCGTCGTCCCGTCCACGGCCGTGATGGCCTTGATGTTGTCAAGACCGGCGATCTTGGCGGCCTTCGCGGTTTCCAGCGAGAAGACGACATCCGCCGCCGTGACCGGCGCGCCATTGTGGAACAGGACGCCGTCGCGCACCTTGAAGGTATAGATCAGGAAATCGGAGGACACGTCCGGCAGCGCGGCCGCGACCGCCGGCACCAGATTGCCGTCCTTGTCCGGCTTGACAAGGCCCTCGAACAGATTGAACAGGATGGACCGCGTGTCGGCACCGGTTGCCAGGAACGGATCCAGATGATCCGGCTCGGTGGTGACGGCTACGGTGATCTCGCCGCCCGCCTTGGGTCCGGCGGGCGGGGCGCTATCGGAGGCTGCGGCGCTTTCGGCTGCAACGGTCGTCGTGGTGGCTTCCGTCGCGGCGGACGAGGAAGCGGCCTTTTCCGCGGCACCCGATGAGGCAACGGGCGAAACCGCGTTCCCGCAAGCGGAGAGCCCCGCCAGAAGGGCGGCGACAAGTGCGACCGAGGTGATGCGTGCGATGATTCGGCTTTGTTTCATGATGAGCTCCTTCCATGCTGTCCATCGTTTCTTTCTGTCGTTCCAACTGCCGTTTCTGTCGGTCATCCGTTCCTGGAACGGGACCATTCCATGGTTCCGAAAGGCCTGACCGCGACAGTCAGGCCTTGGTACAGAAGGTCCGCCCCGTGCAGGCATGGTCGTGGACGTGGTCACGGTCGTAATACAGGGTTGCACCCCCCGCCCGGTGAGCGAACAGGTGCCCGTGCTTCAGAAATCCGTAGTCAGCCAGTTCCACCGGATCGTCGGAGCCTTCCAGCACATCCATCGCGGCACGACGCAGCTGCCGGACCAGGCCAAGATCGAATGGCGCCGGCATGTGAGCGGCATGGCATGCGACCACGCCCTCCGCCCTGGCAAGAAAACGATCGAGTGTCCGACGGAACGCCGAGACCGTCGACGCATTCGTCCCATCGAACCAATGGATGTCGGCAATGCCGTCACCGGTGAACGCCTGACCGTTCCGACGGTCCACAAAGGCCACGGAACCCGGTGTGTGTCCCGGAATGTGAACGGCATCCAGGACAACGCCGCCCAGATCGATCCGGTCACCATCCCGCAGGTGCCGGTAACGGACGGCCCGCCCCTCCACCAGGGTGCCGGCGATCTCCGCCACGGCGGCCGGATCCTCCGGAAGAAGAGAGGAGAGAAATGCCAGCCGGGAGGCTGCGGTTTTTCCAAAAGCATACCCGCCATCGATTCCGGACTGTTCGGATGGATGGAGGAAGTGGTTGTCAAAGAGAGCGTCCGCTCCGACATGGTCACCGTGCCCATGCGTGTGGAGCACGACAACAGGCAGGCGGGTGACGGCTTCCACCACGGCGCGTAGATTCCCGGTCCCCAGGCCCGTATCGACCAGCGCCGCCCGTCGTGATCCGATCACCAGATGCATGCGGATGGGAAAAGGCATTCCAGGCACGACCTCCTCCACCGCATGCAGCGTGGGAAGCAGCTTCTCCATCCGGTACCGTGTCATCCTCTCCCCCCTTTTTTATTAGTATTCCGGTCTGTTTTGTCGATTCTATCGGTGGAAACCCGATCCTGTCAATCCCCCCACGGGTTTCTTATCAGCTTTTTTTACAACGAGAAATGCACTTGACATGCCTTTCATGCGGGTTTATGATTTTCACTATTATTCCTGTAGGTTTTATTTGTTTTCATTTCCACGTCCACCGCAGCGCAGCGGACAAGTCCACCTGTCCGGCAAAGCCTGTCGGTTCACACGGCCAACCTGTTAAGAAAAAGAGGTGATTTGCTTGTCGAAGGCCATCGATCGTCCCAAGTTCTCCTGTGCGCTCGGCGGTGCGATCGCGACGCTCAATGCCATCCACCGCGCCGTCCCCATCCTGCACGCCGCGCCTGGCTGCGGGTTGAACCTCTCCTTCGCGCTCAATGGAGGCTCCGGGTACGGCGGCTCCGGGTATGTCGGCGGCACCGCCCTCCCAAGCTCGAACGTCTGTGAAAAGGAAATCGTGTTCGGCGGCGAGGAACGGTTGGCCGAACAGATCGAAAAAACCATCGAATTGGTAGACGGCGACCTCTATTTTGTGTTGTCCGCGTGCATGGTGGAGATGATCGGAGACGATGTCCGCGGTATCGCCCGCGGATTCGATTCCCGGGAGACGCGCGTGCTCGCGGCTGATACCGGCGGATTTCATGGCAATGCCTATCGAGGATATGAAATCGTCCTCGAGACGTTGTTTCGGGAGCTTGTGGAACCGGTGCCGGAAAAATCACCCGATGTGGTCAACCTGTGGGGCATCGTCCCCGCGCACGACGTCTTCTGGAAGGGCAATCTGACGTATCTGCGCGCATTGCTCGGCAAACTCGGCCTGACAGTGAACACCTTCTTCGGCGAAGGAGAAACGGTGGACAGCATCCGGCACTGTGGGCAGGCTGCCTGCAACATCCTCGTTTCCGACACGTTCGGTCTCGAAGCCGCCCGCGTTTTTGAACAGGTGCACGGCACGCCGTTCCTGTCGACCGCATTTCCCATCGGAGCGGCCGCGACGGAGACCTTCCTTCGGGACGTGACCCGTGCACTCGGCCGTCCCGCCGCGGACACGGAGGTGTTGATCGAAGCGGAAAACACCCGCTATTTCGGGTATCTGGCCCGTCTGTCGGATGTCTGCAACGACTACGACCTGCAACGGTATGCCGTCATCGCGACGGACGCGAACTATGCGCCCGCACTGGCACGCTTCCTGGCCGAGGACATCGGCTGGATCCCCCGTGTGGCGGTTGTGACGCACCCCTTGCAGGACGACGAGCAGGTCCGGATCCTGAAACGGTTCAACGCGCTGAATCCGACCCTGCGCCCGAATGTGGTTTTCGAGCCGAATGCGGCAGCGCTCCCGACCATCATCCGACGCCAGTGGCCGGCGGATCGGGGCCAACGGTACCAGGACCTCTACGGCTCCGCGGTGTTGCTGGGCAGCTCCTTCGAACTCGACCTGGCGCAGGACCTCAAGACACCGGCCTTGTGCGTTTCCTATCCGATCACGAGCCGTGTCGTGCTCAACCGGGGGTATGCAGGGTATGAGGGTGGTCTGAACCTGGCCGAGGATCTGTTCAGCCTGCTGGTTTCCGCCCGCTGACCCACCTCCCTTCCTTCCTTCCGCACGCATCACCGATTCCCGTGCAGGAAGCCGTTTTGCCGCAACAGGAACAATCGCCGGGTCACACAAGGAGGAACCACATGATACAGGAATATGATCACCTTGGCGCCAGTGAGGCGCCGAAGCGGGAGGACCGACTGGGCGCCTGCAACGCCTACGGAGGCCGTTGTTCAGATGCCGGGCGCAAGGGATGCGGGTGCCTGAAGAATGCAGACCGGAGCTTTTCCCAGACGCAGGGGTGCCAGTTGTACCTGGCGTCCTCGATCATCAACACGCTGATCCGCACCGTCATCGTCGTGCATGGCCCCGTCGGCTGCGGCAGCGCCAACATGGCCAGTGCGGGCCCCACACGCGTCGTCCAGCGCCTGCGCGACCCGTCGGCGGATGGTCTGGTGTGGATCAGCACGAACCTCGATGATGCGGATGTCATCTCGGGTGGCGAGCGAAAGCTGGCGGAAGCCATCCGCTACGCGGAGGAACAGTTTCATCCCCAGGCGATTCTGGTGGTGAACACCTGTGTGCCGGCCATCATCGGCGACGATGTCGATCGGCTCTCGGAGCTGCTTGGAGAGGAACTGTACGCCAAGGTCGTACCCATGCACTGCGAGGGATTTCGCTCCAAGATCATGGCAACCGCCTATGACTCGGTTTATCACGGCATTCTCAAGCACTTGCTGGAGAAGCGGTATCCACCGGAACGCGAGGCGGTCCTTGTGGACGAGGTGGTGGAGTTCCGGCGAAAACTTGCCATCAGCCGCACCGTCAATGTGTTCAACGTCTCTTCCATGAGCCGGCTGGACGAGGTGGAGCTGGAGCGCCTGCTGACGGCCATCGGCCTTCAGGTTCGCTTCTTTCCCTGCTACGCGAAGCCCGACAGTTTTTCCACCATCGAGGAGGCGGCGCTCAACGTGAGTGTCTGCGCCACGCATGACGACTACTTTTCAGGCCATCTGGAGAAAATCCACGGCACGCCGTACCTGCTTCGCACCATCCCGATCGGTACGGCCAACACCCGCAAATGGATTCTGGACATCGCGTCATTCTTCGATCTGACAGAACTGGCCGAACGCATCCTCCAGCACGAGGAACGCCTGCTGGCGGAGGCACTGGCACCCTACCGGAGAGAATTCGCAGGAAAACGGGTGTACGTCGCCGGTGGAGAAATCCGCGTGCTGGCCACGGCGCGTCTGTTGCGGGACGACTTCGGCATGGACATCGCCGGTCTGAAGGGATACCACCTGGACCCGTTCGCCGAGGAGCTGCTCAAGGATTTCGACGGCGAACGCGATACCGGCTTCAGTGCCTCCACCGGCCAGCCATTCGAACAGGCAAACCTGCTGGAAAAGGAAAAGCCCGATCTGTACATCGGGCATGTGGGGCTCAATGGATGGGCCGGCCGGCAGGGGATTCCCGTCTTCCCCGTCTTCATGATCTCCATGAACTACATGGGCTACTCCGGCGTCCACGAGCTGGCGAAGCGCCTGTCGCGCATCCTGCGGAACGGGGCCTTCAACCGCAATCTGCGGCGACACGTGCCGCTGCCGTACCGGGAACAATGGTACGCTCAGGACGCGTTCCGGTACATCACAACAGGCACCGCCGAATGATGCGGACGGACTCCGTTTCTCCGCGCGCCCCCACCATTGTGCGCATGCGCGGAGAGGGAAAGACCGCGGCACCATCCGCTGCCGCGGTCTTTCATGCCTATACCTGCTTGCCGGCACCGCCCGCGATCAAATCCTTCACGACCTCCGCCGCCAGGATGAGTCCCGCGACCGATGGCACGAACGAGATGCTGCCCGGGATCTGCCGGCGCACCGTGCAATGGCGCGTCGCTCCCTTGGGGCAGACGCATCCGGTGGCGCAGCTGTTGTCCTCGCTCTCGACGGGCGTGACGGTCTCCTCCTTCGAGTACACCACCTTCAGGTGCGTGATGCCGCGCAGCTTGAGCTCCCGGCGCATCACGCGCGCCAGCGGGCACACGGAGGTCCTTGACAGGTCCGCCACCTCGAACCGGGTCGGATCGAGCTTGTTGCCGGCGCCCATGCAGCTGATGACGGGGATGCCCATTTCCTTTGCGCGCACGATCAGATCGATCTTCGCCGTGACCGTATCGATGGCATCCACGATGTAATCATAGTCCGGACGGATCATCTCCGCGGCGCAATCGGGCATGTAGAAGCGCTGCATGATTTCCACATCCGCCTGCGGATTGATCTGCAGGATGCGGTCGCGCATCACCTCGACCTTGGGCTTGCCGATGGTGGCGCGGGTGGCGTGCAGCTGGCGGTTGAGGTTGGTCAGGCAGACGCAGTCGTCGTCCACAAGGACAAATCGGCCGACACCGGCCCTGACAAGACCTTCCACCGTGAAGGAGCCGACGCCGCCGATGCCGAAGACGGCCACCTTCGCGTTCTGGAGCCTGGCAAGACCTTCCTTGCCGATCAGGAGCTCGGTCCTGGAAAAAGCGTGCAGCATGTGTATGGATCCCTTTCATGACCGAATCGTTATGTGACCGCGCCTCGCCATCATGCGGAGCGAGGTGGCGCCAACCGGCCGAAGACCGGTCACGACAGGCTGTCACAAGGCGATACGCTTCATTCCCTAGCGAATAGACAGGAATGGTATGGTTCAACTTCATGATAGCATGGATACGCGCTTGTGGTCCATGCCTCTTCGATGCCCCTCCCCGCGGCACAGCTCGGGCCTGGTGAACCGCCGCAAGGCATACAGCCGCATGGATTGGCGGTTGCATGACATGACCGCCGCAACAGACAGGGAGGCCGATGAACGTCCTCGCATCCATCGGCCTCCCGAAATCGCATACACAGGGCATCCTCACACCTGTGGCATCCGGCTCAGTCTTCGTCGAGCAACCCGTCATAGAAATCGGTGTAGCTCCCCTCGGGCTTGTTGACGTACTTGATGGCCGGCTGCGGATGCACGTTGAACTGGCCGGTCAGCATGTACGGAATGTCGAAGCCCCAGCGTTCCGACTTTTTCAAGGGAGCGATGTGTTCGTCGATGACCTTGAGCAGAGGGCGCACATGGTACTTCGGATTCTTCAGGAAGCCCAGCATCAGCTCGGTATGGCAGTTGCCCGCACCGCGGCCCAGTCCGAAGACCGTGGTGTCCAGAAAGCTGGTGCCCATGATGAGCGCCTCGATGGTGTTGGCAAAGGCGAGCTGCTGGTTGTTGTGCGCATGGATGCCGAGCTTCTTGCCGGACGGCCGGACATGGGACATGTACCGGTTCACGTAGCTGCGGGTGATTTCGCTGTAGAAGCTGCCGAAGCTGTCAACCAGGTAGACGATGTCCGCATCGGAAGCGGCGAGGATGGCGATCGCCTCCTCGAGTTCCTGTTCGCCGACGGTGGAGACCGCCATGAGGTTGATGGCCGTTTCATACCCCTTGTCCTTGGCATCCTTGACCATGTCCAGCGCCGTCGGCAGCTGGTGGACGTAGGTGGCCACGCGGACCAGGTCGATGACGCTTTCGGACTTCGGGAGGATGTCGGTATGATAGTCGGTACGCTCGGCATCGGCCATGACCGTGATCCTCGGACCCTCGGGCAGATCGCCGACCACACGGCGGATGTCCTCCTCCGTGCTGAACTTCCACTTGCCGTACTTGTCCGGAGAAAAGATCTTCTTCGAGGCCTTGTAGCCGACCTCCATATAGTCGACGCCAGAATCGGCCAGCGCGAGGTACAGCGCGCGAACCATGTTGTCGTCGAAATGGAAGTTCGTGACCAGACCGCCGTCGCGCATCGTGCAATCGAGCACGCGCACATCGGGGCGGAAGGTCAGCGGCGTGCCGACCTTCTCGATGATTTCGGGCTTGTGTTCAAGGGATACGAGGTGCTCACTGGACATGTTTCCATCCTGCCTTTCTGCTTCTGTTGATTCCATGCTGCATACGGATGTGCGGAAAGCCCGGGAACAAAAAAAGCCGGCCGTGGCCGGTTTCCTGACGGATGCATCCGCAACCGCCTCCCCGTCTTGTCCGTGCGCGCCATCACCCGTTTCGTACCCGCCGCGCGGGTGTGCGAAACCGGACGGAACACCGCCGTACTGCCATACTACGTCCCCAGTATAACAGTGGCGGCATGTCATTGGCAAGCCGGCACAGCGGCTCCGGTCGTGAGCGCTCCTCCTCGTCGGTGGTGGCTGGAAAAAGGAGATGGTGCCGTTTGACACCATCTCCCCTTGTACCTTTCCTTCAACTGACCGTGGTGGGTCACTTCGTTTCGGCTGCGGCGGAGACCTCCACGGTCTTCACCTGCTCCGGCAGGGGTTTCCCGAGCACCTCGGGCAGCGCCAGGCCGGCCATGGCAAACAGCTCGTTGAGCGGCGGCAATGACTTCATGAGCCCGGACGCGAAATTGGCCGTGGAGGAACCATTCTGTCCCATGCCATCCCAGACGGTGACCTTGTCGATCTTCAGGTTCTTGATCGCCTCGACCTGCACCTTGACGATGTCCTCGAGCTTGTCGGCGATCATGAGCTTGACGGCCTGATCGGGATTGCCATGGGTGGCGGCCACCAGGGCACCGAAACCATCGGCCTGCTTCTTGAGCAGTTCCTGCACACCGCGGGCCTGGGCCTCGAGCCTGGCGTAGATGGCGTCGGCCTCGCCGCGTGCCTGCCGGCGCGTCATTTCGGCCTGTGCCTCGGCATCGATCTCGATCTTTCGCTTGTTGATTTCCGCCTTGACGATCTCATCGGCCTCGCGGGTCGCCATTTCACGGCTTGCGCGCGCCTTTTCGGCCTCTTCCTCGGCGTCGTAGGCCTGCTTGAGGGCCATGGCGGCGGCCACCTTTTCCGCGGCGGTCGCACGGCGGGTGGCGTCGGCCTCCTTCTCGCGGCGGTCGGCATCCGAATTGGCCACGGTGACCTTGGCGGTGTTCTCGCCCTCGATGGCGGTGGCGTTGGCCTTGTTGACGCGGATGCGTTCGTCCATCTTGGCTTCCGCCTCGCCGATGGCGCCGTCACGGTTCTTCTCGGCGACGCTCTTCTTTGCGTCGTTGATGGCCTTGGCCGCAGCTTCCTTGCCCAGTGCCTCGATGTAGCCGGACTCGTCCTTGATGTCGGTGACGTTGACGTTGATCAGCCGCAGGCCGATCTTCTTGAGCTCGGTTTCCACGTTGCGCGACACCGCGTCGAGGAACTTGTCGCGGTCGGTGTTGATCTCCTCGATGTCCATCGTCGCGACAACCAGACGCAGCTGGCCGAAGATGATGTCCATCGCCAACGCCTCGACCTCGTCCTGCTTCAGGCCCAGCAGCCGCTCGGCCGCGTTCTGCATGATGCCGGTTTCGGTGGAGATGCCGACGGTGAAGCGAGACGGCACATCGATGCGGATGTTCTGCTTCGACAGGGCGTTGCGCAGATCGACGTTGATGGAGATGGGCGTCAGGCTCAGGAACTCGTAGCTCTGGAACACGGGCCAGATGAAGGCCGCGCCGCCATGCACGCACTTGGAGCTGCGCTGGCCGCCCGAATCGGCGCCCACCTTGCCGTAGATGACCATGATCTTGTCGGACGGGCATTTGCGGTACCGGGTGAGGAGCGCGACCAGGGTCGTGAAAACGAGGATGGCGATGACCACGATGAGGATCAGGGTGTCAAACGAGATCGGCATGTTGGTGTCCCTCCCATTCCTTGCTGACGAGCAGCACGTTGTTTCCTTCAAGCCCCACCACGCGGATGCGCGATCCGGTGGGCAACTTTTCCTTTTCATCGGTGATCGCATCGGCTTCGACAAGCCGATCCTGCAGCGTGATGCTGACCTTGCCCGCACCGGCGCGTTCCGCAGGAATCGGCAGGTATACCTCTCCCTGCAGGCCGATGCTGTACCGGTAGTCGAGATTGCCTTTTTCCTGCAGCTGCAGGATGCCCCAGAAGGCGAAGGCGACCAACCCCATCGCGACCAGACCGGCCGCGGAGGCGACCGCGAGCACGGCAACGGGATGCAGCGCGCCCGTCACGGCGGAGCCCGTCCAACCGAAAATCGCGAGAAACGCCACAATGCCGCGGA